>NZ_AHCB03000010.1 GCF_000238335.3 Pseudoalteromonas marina
GAGCCATTAAGCTAACTTGTACTAATTACCCGTGAGGCTTAACCATACAACGCCAAACGCGTTTTATGTGACAGTTAAGACAGAAGTTAATGACTAAAGTAGATATTACTGACAGAAAGACTTAAAAAATATTATCAGATATTTTCCAAATTCAGTTAGTGCGTAGGAATACGGATTAACGCCCAAATTTGCTTGGTGACAATAGCGTTTTGGACCCACCTGACTCCATGCCGAACTCAGTAGTGAAACGAAACAGCGCCGATGATAGTGTAGCATTTGCTATGTGAAAGTAGGACATTACCAGGCTTCAAATTGTAGAAAGCCGCTTCAGAAATGAAGCGGCTTTTTTACGTCTGCAGAAAAGTAATCTTCAACATTTTCTTCTCTAAAGCGTAGCGTCTCCTAAGCAAAGCGCCTCTTTGTGAACAGTGTTTTGGTTATTAGTAGAACACCGACTTCAAATAAGAAAAACTCGTTAAATCAATGTAACGGATTTTTTTCTGTCTGGGGTTTAGTAAATAGCCAAGAGGCCATGCCGAACTCAGTAGCGACACAAAACAGCGCGAAGGCGAGCCCCAACCAATGATAGTATCCCATGTGCTATGTGACTCTCTACCGCTTTGGGCACCATGACATTAACTGGCTCAAATAATAGAGACCTGTTACAGCAGTGTGACGGTTTTTTACTTTCTTGGATAAAATAAAGAACCAAACTAATATCATCTCCATCAAAAATGCCAACCAACATAAGGTTAAGTCAATTCTATCTCGTGTCTAGATCATAAACTTTTTACCTTTGACTACTGAGTTTTGTAATCTACTTTATTCTTTACATCTCTTCTCATTTTGTTGCAATTTCATTCTTGGCTTACTAAGTGACCTGTGTAAGACTAGCTGTGTTAATTTAGTAAATCAGGTGACATGAATGTCGAATAGTAAAGTTTGGAAACTTATAAGCCTGTTTTGTTTGTTTACGGTGCTTATGGGTTGTCAATCTAAAGAAGAGCAGCTACAACAAACAATTCAAGAGTCTATAAAAAAAGCGGATGCTGAGCTATCACAGCTAGGTAGTGCGCTAGATAATGGCAGTATACGCAATGCTGTGTTACTTAAAGAGTATGGTGCGCTTTTAAAAAAACAACAGCCAGAGCTTTCAAATGTTGTTGATGTAATTACTTTAGATGCTTCGCGCCAAGGTGCACTTTATAGTGGTTTATTACAGCGACTTAAAGAGACTAAAAGTACTTACTTAATCCCCCCTTACGAAGATACGTTGCACAGCATCGATCTTTTACGTGAAGCTGCAAAACCTTCACTGTTCTCTGACGCTTTAACTGATCCAATCAATATGCTTGCTGATATGTCAAAAGGATCCCTAGCTCGCGTTGGTGCTATTAGCCAACAAGCCGAGGGTGAAGGGGTAGGTAACCAGATGGTGGGTAATCCCAACTACGGTAACTGGCAAACAAATAGCAGTGGCATCAGTTTTTGGCAATGGTACGGCATGTACCGTATTTTAGGGGATGTATTTGACAGGGTTGAATACGGAAGCTGGAGTAAACGCCGTAAGTACAGCTATTACAATGATTATGGTCGTTATCGCTACTCAAGCCCTAAACAAATTAAAACACAAAGCGCGCTAGAGACACGTACACGTCAAACATATCAACGCCAAGGTAAGCAGTTCACAAGCCCGTATGCGAGTAAAAAGACTGGTGCATCAGGGTTAAGTCGAAGTAGCTATACACCGCCTAAGAGTCGCAGCAGTTACTCACGTTCAAGTAGCTATAGCAATAGCTCTGGTTCAGTTCGTGACAGTGGAAGCAGAACCTCTCGTGGCGTGAGCCGTGGTAAGTAAAGAATAAAGTTGGAGTTAGAATAATATGTATGAATTTAATGGAATAACTACGTGGTCGCTGCAAGCTTTAGCGATAGACTTTGCAATAATTGTGCTGCTATTTGTTAGCCTTAAATATATAAAAGGCTGGGTTTCAAATTTACATGCCAATGACGAAATAACAGAGCGTGATAATTTTGCCTTTGGTATTAGTTTTGCCGCTGGTTTGGTTGCGCTGGCTATCGTATTAACCGGTGTAAGCAGTGGTGCATTTGCTGCAACTCTTCAGCAAGAAGCACTGCAAATGCTTGGCTATGGTGCGCTTGCCATTGTGTTAATTAAGCTTGGTCACTTTTTTCAAGACAAAGTTGCACTGCGTAAAGTGAGCCTACATGATGAAATTGTTAAAGGTAATGTGACTGCTTCTATCATTGATTTTGGCCATGTAGTGAGTGTGGCAATTGTCATTCGTTCAGCACTGTTATGGGTAGCTACAGAGGGATGGCATGGTTTACCGATTGTCATTGCTGCCTTTGTTATTGGTAGCATCGTGCTGTTATTTGTGAGCCAGTACCGAGTTATGTTATTTAAACGCACAAATAAAAATGGCGACTGTCTTCAACAAGCTATTATTGATGATAACTTAGCTGTTGGTATTCGTTACGCTGGTTATTTAGTGGGTAGTGCATTAGCAATCACAGCGGCAACAGGTGTTGCACCGTATGCTGCAGATAATATTAATGCTAGCCTATTATATTGGGCTGTTAGTGCAGTAGTGAGCCTAGTTGCGTTTATTATTTTACACTTAGTGACCATTAAAATAATTTTATCGGGTTGTGATATTTCTGATGAAGTTAATCGTCAAAAAAATGTGGGTGTAGCAGCTATTTCTGCCGCTGTATCGTTTGCCGTAGGCATCACAATGGCAACCTTATTAGGCGCATAATTCGTGTCATCAACAACTCAAAGCCCAAGTAAGTCTCGCTTACTTGGGCACGATATATTACTTATCACTGTTATGGCTGTGCTCGCTGGGTGCGGCCTTATTTATGAGTACCTACTCTCTCACTATGCCGGCCGAGTACTAGGCTCTGTTGAAAGTGCTATTTACGCCATGATTGGCACCATGATAGTAGCTATGGGGCTAGGGGCTTTTTTAGCGCGTTGGTTTAAAGATGCGTTCACCGCATTTGCTTGGCTAGAAAGCATTATAGCTTTGATTGGCATGGGCTGTATTTTGGCCATAGCAAGTGTGATTGCAGTTAGTTATTCGCTTCCTCATTTGTTCTCGAGCATTTTTAACCTGCCACCTGACGTTGTACTTAATGGCTATGTATTTCAAAAGTTACAAGAATGGTCACGCTTTTTACCTTATGTATTTGGCTTAGTATTAGGACTGTTTATTGGTATGGAAATACCGCTTATAGCGCGTATTCGCCAACATGTGTACGGGCGGTTTTTAGAAAACAATGCAGGAACTATTTATGGTGCAGACTACATTGGGGCAGGTATTGGCGCAGCAATTTGGGTAAGCATAATGTTGGCTATGCCTATCATGCAAGCTGCTGCATGGACCGCTTTATTTAATATTATTGCAGGGCTTGCTTTTTTATGGCGCTACCATGCCCATGTTCGCTTTGCTAAAGCTTTGTTGGTTTGCCATATTTTACTACTTGTGCTGTTTGGCTTTATTTTAGTGCTCGGCAGCAGTTGGATGAACAGCCTAAGCAACGTCTTATATAAAGATAAAGTTATTTATTCTCAGGCGACTAAATATCAGCATGTTGTATTAACAGAACGACTTAGCAAAAATCAACCGCAACCTATTACCGACCTATACTTAAATGGCCGCCTACAGTTCTCAAGTGTTGATGAACAAATATATCATTCAATGCTAGTTTATCCGGCTATGCTTGCCTCTAACCGCCATGATAAGGTGCTAATTATTGGCGGGGGTGACGGTTTAGCATTAAGGGATGTACTAAAGTGGTCGGTAAACGAAGTCACTTTAATTGATTTAGACGGACAGTTACTTAACCTATTTGGCCACCAAGACGATAAGTTTACCCCGCCCAAAGCCATCACGCAGCGATTAATAAACCTCAATAGCGACTCAATGAAAGACCCCAAAGCTAACATAATTGTGGGTGATGCTTTTTTAGAGGTTGAGAAATTACTCGATCAAAACAAACAGTTTGACACTGTTATTATTGATTTACCTGATCCGAATCATCCTGATCTAAATAAGTTATACAGCGATTATTTTTATAATCATGTACGTCAATTACTTGCTCCTGATGGGGCTATGGCTGTGCAATCAACGTCGCCATATCATGCAAAAAAGGCGTTTCTGAGTATAGCTAAAACTGTTAAGGCTGCCGGGTTTGATTACGTGGAGCAATACCAACAAAATATTCCATCGTTTGGTCAGTGGGGGTGGACAATTGCTACCAAAATGGGTCAACCAGCCAGTGCACGAATAAATAATATAGGCGAAATGCCGGTATCGTCACGATGGATAAGTAAAAAATATTTACTAGCAAGTTTTGTATTCCCTAATCAGTATTTTGAACAAATAAATGATATTGAGGTCAATAGGTTAGGTTCTGGTCAGCTTTATGATTATTACCGTTCAGCATGGCAAATAGAGAGTGAATTGTATAAGAACTAACAAAACATGGTTGACATAATATGTCTGCCGTGCGAATCTTAACTCAGACATAATATGTCAAACAACACAAAGGCAGAGACATGGAATTAAACGAACTTTCAATAAAATTAGCCTCTTTTGAAACTGAAGGCGCTAACTTTGAGTCTTTCTTGATTGCCAATCCAGGTGAGCAAGATGTTTTACAAGTCATTGTTGATGGAAATGATGAACTTCCAATTTTTGTTACGCAAACTCAAGAGCAGTTGTTATGTATTAGCTACTTGTTTGGCGAAGACGAAGTGAAAAGTGAATTACGCAACGAGTTAAACGAAACATTGTTACGTTTAAACGTGCCAATTCCACTAAGTGCATTTGCTAAAATCGATAATAAATACGCGATTTTTGGTGCACTGTCGGTAAACTCATCATTAGATGATGTTACCCACGAACTAGTGACATTAGCTGACAACGCGATTGATGCACTAGAAGCCGTGACCTTGTATTTAAACGATTAGTAACTAGTTAGTGGAGCTAAGATTATGAGTATTTTAAAAAAATTATTTACAGCAGTACGTGGTGGCGCTCGTGAAGCGGGCGAAGCAATTGTAGATGCAAATGGTATCCGTATTTTTGAACAAGAAATCGCTGATGCACAAAATGCACTTCACCGTGCTAAAAAAAGCCTGACCGAAGTAATGGCTAAAGAAATGCAAACTAAGCGAAAAATTAGCGCTGTAGATGCATCAATTGCTGAACACGAAGCGTATGCAGGCCAAGCACTTGAAAAAGGTAACGAAGCCTTAGCATTAGAAATTGCAGAAAAAATTGGTGACTTTGAAGCTGAAAAAGCTGAAAACGAGCAAGTATTAGCAGGTTTTAGCAACCACATTGTAACGCTTAAGCAGCAAGTTAAAGACGCTGAAAAGTCGATTAAAGAAAATCAACGTCAGCTTACTATGGTTAAAACCACAGAAAGCGTACAGCAAGCAACAATGGCTGTTAACAGCACGCTTAATACGAATAGCTCTTCGATGACCTCAGCTCGACAATCACTAGAGCGTATTAAACAGCGTCAACAAGACCGTAGCGATCAGTTAGGTGCTGCAAAAGAGCTTGAGTCAGAAGTTAATGGCGACGATTTAAAAGCGAAAATGGCTGAAGCAGGCATTGGTGACACAAGTCCAAAAAGTGCCGATATTTTAGCGCGCATTAAAGCCAAGCAAAACGGCTAATAGTTCGTACATTTATAATAAAAGGTAATTAAGCGTCGCTTAGTTACCTTTTTTGCTTAAGGGATGCTTTATTATGTTTAATTTTTTCAAATCTAAAAAAGAGCCAGAACGTCAGCTTAACCATGCAAGTGAGCTTAAAAAGGGTGACATGTTTACCGTTATAGATTCGTTTGCTTATCCGTCGTGGTTAAAAGGGCAAACATTGCGTGTTATTGATGTGCAAACTTATCAATATCAGCACAGTAGTGATACTGAGTTTGTGCTTGAGACAAACAGTGGTCAAGTTGTGTTTTTACAAATAGCACAAGAAGACGGCGAGCAGTGGGCTAATTTTTCGATAAAAGTTCAACGAGATGAAGTAGACGATATTTTCACATTAGATGAATTTGCTCGTATTTTTGATGAAGAGTCGTTAACGCATATTGCAGTTAAAAATACTCCTGAGCGTTTTATGCAGTTTTTGGCTAAAAGTTACCAACAAACTGAATCGCCGTTTGTTTGTTATTTTCATAATAAAGACTTTCGTGGTCAAAGCCTACCTCGCTATGAGCAAGACGGTGGCGAGCCTTGTGAAATGATATGTTTAGAATCGCCTGATGAAGGGCATAGTCTAAATATTGAAATTTGGGATGGCGGCGAAACCGAAGTGTCATTAACACTTACGCGTCCAATTACCGATATAGTGGATTTATTTCCTGGAGACGCGAAGTGAGTGATGCTAAAGATAAGTGGTTGCGCCAAGAGCAAGCTGTACGTGCAACACAAATGGCATTTGATTTGAGTAGCGATGTTCAAAAGCAAATAAAAAAGCAAGCAATTGACCAAGAGCTCACGCCATCCGATATGATCCGCAAAATACTTGGCTTAGATGTTAAGTCTAAAAAGACTCGACAGCGCTTATCGTTCAATTTGAATGATGATGAGATAGCGCAACTAGCGAGCCGCTTTGATGTACCAAGCGAAGATAAGCGCGCGGTAAAGCAACAAGTAGCAGAGCTTTTAATTGCGCATACTAAAAAAGCTAAGTAGTTGACATAAATCCTGGCTTATAAAAGTATGTTAAGTAGTTATTTTAGCTAAATAATAAGATTAAATGGATCGGTACTTCAATGTACTTTTAAATTTTTTATCAAAAGCTAATGAATTGAAAAGCAGTGCTTTTGCGTTCTTTGTATTAAGCCCTTACACTAAAGGTAACAATTATAAAGAAGTACTGCTTTGAATATTATACTGATTACTTACCTAATTATTTTTGCTTTATTTGGTACTGCAGCAAGTTATTTTGTGCGTTTTATATATGCATACTGGGTACTAAAAACTATGCCAATGAAATACATACTAAAAGCAGGGATATGTGTGCTGTTAGTCGTGGTTATTTCAGCGCTTATTCCGTACTTAAGTCAATAACGCTGAAATAGCACTCAATACTTTATTTATTACTTAATATCTATTGATTGGCATTGCTGGTTAATGCACAGCGATTGTACTTCAATAACCGGTAAGCAATCGGTTAGTGATTGTTGCTCATTTTGATTTTTTTCTTGTTCGGTGATCTGCTTTGCAATGCTTTCTGCTTGCTCTTGAGGGGTATTTAGCGTTGAATAAACAGCATATTTGCTCGGCCCGCCACATGCTCGCGCCCCTACTTCAAGTACTTTACACTGAAAGCTTGCTGTACAGCCATTGTTATCAACAATATTGGCAAGTTGGCTATTTAAAGCCGACAAGCTCTGCCCTTGATCGCTATTTACAGAAGCTGTTGTTGAGCAACCACTGAGTAAAAAAATGCTAGCAGCAACACTAAAAATTGATAATTTAACTGTCAATGTCAAACCACTCATATTGTTATCCTTAAAATACACTTACCGCTGAGCCTTCAAGTTTAACACATTTATTTTCAACACACTGAGTGCTTGGTGTTGTTAAATGCTGGCAAATACTCATCATTCCTTTTTGCGCATTAAAATTACTTTCAAGCTCGGTGATTGTTTTGCTCAGTGTTTTTACTTGCTCGTCTTTTGCTGTTTTAGTTGAATAAACTTCAAAGCTACTAGGGCCACCACAGGCGCGACTACCTACTGCAATAACTTTACATTGCATACTTGTATCGCAGCTGGTGTCAGCAATAAGCGTGTTTAATTGGGTTTTAGCTGTCGTAATATCTTCAACCGATACCGCTTTAACACTTGAGTTTGAAAGTTCCTCAACATCACTTTTTGTTTGAGTGGTTTCTTTTAGTGTTTGTTGTTGTGGTTTTATTACTTCAGCAGTGGTTACTGATTCTTTTTCTGCTGGTGTTTTATCTAAACACGCACTTAAACAAAGGGGTAAAACAAGAGCTAATAATACAGGGCGCATAAGATACCTTGATAGTGATGAATAATTCATCACTATCATACACGGTGCATTTTTTACGGCAATAAAAACTATATAATCAAGTAATTAAAGCCGTATTTAAGGCTTTTTAAAAACTACAAGCCACCTTGTGTGAGCTTAGTCGGGTTGAGCAGTTTTTCGAGCTCTTCACGTGGTAAGTCAGTTTCTTGTTCGGCAACATCAATAATAGGACGGGCTTCTTTATAGGCTTGCTTGGCTATTTGGGCTGCTTTTTCGTAACCGATCACCGGATTAAGTGCAGTCACTAAAATAGGGTTTTTGGCAAGAGCGCGGTCAATGTTAGCTTGATTTACGATAAATGTGGCTATGGCTTTTTCTGCCAAAGCTTTGGCGCTGTTTGTTAGTAGCTCAATGCTTTGCAAAATATTATATGCAATAACGGGCAGCATAACATTTAGTTCAAAGTTACCAGATTGACCAGCAACGGTAATTGTAGCGTCGTTACCAATCACTTGCGCACTAACCATCGCAGCGGCTTCTGGTATGACTGGGTTTACTTTACCCGGCATAATAGATGAGCCAGGTTGTAGGGCTTCAAGTTCTATTTCGCCTAAACCTGCAAGAGGGCCTGAGTTCATCCAGCGTAAGTCGTTCGCTATTTTCATTTGTGCTACAGCGAGTACTTTTAATTGCCCAGACAGTGCAACAATGGCATCTTGTGAACCAATATTGTAAAAAAAGTTTTTGCTTGGCGAAAACCGGATCCCCACGTTTTTAGTTAGGTTAGTGCAAAATAAATCTGCAAACTTTGGGTCGGCATTAATACCGGTACCAACAGCTGTACCACCTTGAGCAAGCTCACACACTGGCTCTAAGCTATGGCGAATGCCTGAGGCTGCGTTGTTTACTTGCGATTGCCATGCATTAAGGGTTTGCTCGAATGTAACAGGCATCGCGTCCATTAAGTGGGTGCGACCTGTTTTAACAATAGCGCCTACCTCGCTCTTTTTATTTTCTAAATGTTGCGAAAGGTTTTCAAGAGCTGGCAGTAATGCTTGTTTAACGGCTAATGCACTACTTAGTGCAATAGCCGTAGGGACTACATCGTTTGAGCTTTGGCCCATGTTTACATCATCATTAGGATGTACAAGCTCCTGTTGAGTACTGGCAAGTGTTGCTATTACTTCATTGGCGTTCATATTAGAACTAGTTCCTGAACCGGTTTGAAACACATCAACAGGAAACTGATCATGATGCTTACCATCAATAATCGCTTGGCAAGCACGCTCTATTGCAGTTGCCTTGGTTTTATTTATAAGCCCTAGCTCACAGTTACTTTGTGCTGCAGCTTGTTTTATATATGCCAGTGCCTTTATAAATTGTGCTGGCATAGTGAGGGCGCTAATAGCAAAGTTATTAACAGCGCGCTGTGTTTGTGCTTGATATAAAGCGTTAACAGGTACTTTTAATTCGCCCATACTGTCTGATTCTGTTCTAAAGTTACTCATTAATGTGCTCCTTAAAAAGGGTTGAATTCGTGACTAAGAATACGAGCTTCACGCTCAAGTAATAAAAATTTAGCACGACTATTGTGGCTTATGTAGAAACGCTTTAATGCAAGTAATGGTTTGTGTAGCTGGTGTAGGCATTGTTTGCGAATTGCATTATGAGTAAGAGGATCGCACATTTTATTTATAATTTCATGATGTGTGCGTCTAAGGTAATACTCCTGAAGTAGCGGGTTATCAAGTTGTTCAAAGTTTTTAGCTACGTTGAGGGCTGCGTCTATATAATGAGCGACAAGCATTGGGGCATGCAGACCTGGCCTTTTGCAATTAAATGCAAGAGTATGTTGATAGTTATTTAAGGCGTGATTTGAAGACATAAAAAAACCGACTCAACTAATGATAATAGTTATCATTACATTTAATCGGTTTCAGTGTAAATAGTTATTATAAAAATTATTTACGGCGTGTATTTTAATTATAGCCGAGAATAAATATCTGGTCTGTTTCATGTTTAGTGATCGCCTTTTGATTATGTTTTGGATGAGAAAGTAAATCAATTACTGTTGCTCTCATATCAAGGGTTTCACTGTGATCATCGGTACTTTTTTCGGTTATAGCTACTGCTGCATCAACAGCGGTATAGGGAGGCATATGCATAATTTTATCCTTTTGTGATTAGTTAATTAACCCTTAAATGGGTCAATTATGTTGCTGCATAATACATACCAATCAAGCCAGCTATATCTAACTACATGATTATATTTAACTTAATAAATAAATCATAATTAGTCACGACAACATATTGCAAATTTGCTTTACTATTGTGCAAACATCCACAATTTTGGTGCACGCAATGACAAAGCCATTTTCACAAGCATGTGAAAACAATAAAGGGCCAATTTTAGAGCATTTAAACTGCGCGTTAAAAAACGTTAAAACAGTATTAGAAGTTGGTTCTGGAACAGGTCAGCACAGTGTGTTTTTTGCTGAAAAATTACCTTATCTACAATGGCATACAAGTGATCGTGTCATTAATCATGAAGGTATTAGCCTATGGCATAGTGAAGTGAATTTAGCTAATTTACATGCCCCTATTGAGCTTGATTTAAACCAGCCATGGCCTATCGAAAAAGTGGATGCTATATATACTGCGAATACATTTCATATTGTAAGTTGGTTATTAGTTGAACGTTTTTTTGACGGGGTTAAACGTCACTTAAATGATGAGGGGATTGTGTGTATTTATGGTCCTTTTAAGTACAAAGGCGAATACACTAGCCAAAGTAATCAAGAGTTTTGCGCCTTTTTAACTGAGCGAGATCCTTTAAGTGGTATAAGAGATTTTGAAGCTGTTTTATTATTGGCTAAGCAAGCAGGGCTTTCGCTTATGAGCGATCATGCCATGCCAGCTAATAACCAGTTACTCGTTTTTAAACGGCAATAACGATGTGCACTGTGCTTTGTAAAGTGCAATATGCTGGCGTTCTCGAGACAGGTAATCTTCAATTGCACTGCTAAAGTCATTGTTAACAATATGGTGGGCTGAAAAAGTAGTAACGGGTTCAAACCCCCTCGCTATTTTATGCTCCCCTTGTGCACCTGAATGAAAGCAGTCGAGTTTATGTTTAATAGCAAATTCTATACCTTGGTAATAACATAGCTCAAAGTGAAGTGCGTCAATATTTTCGCTTGCCCCCCAGTACCTGCCGTAAAGTGTGTTTTCACCAATTAAACTGAGTGTAGCAGCGATGACTTGACCGTCTTTTTTGGCAAGCATAATAACCAGCTGCGATGCCATAAGTGCATGCAAAAGGGTAAAAAATTCACTGTTTAGATAGCCTAAATGTCCTGAGCGTTTTAAATAGGTGCGCTGATAAAATTCGCAAAACAGCTGCATTATTTCAGGTGTAATATCTGAACCCTTTAGCCATTCAATAATAATATTTTGATGTGTTATTTTAGCGCGTTCTTTTTTTAGCGATCTACGTTTACGCGAGTTTAGCGTTGATAAAAAGTCGTCAAAAGTATCAAACCCTTTATTAAACCATTGAAATTGAACGCCCTCTCTGAGCATCGCGTGCTGCTCAGTGAGTAATGTTGCTTGTGTTTGGTCGCAAAAGTTTATATGCCAGCCAGACCATCCTTGCTCAATGCTGTGTGTGCAGAGCTGCTCTGTAATATAGTTGTATACGTCGTTGTGGTTTGTGTGATGAATGGCAATACGTTTACCTTCAATTGGGCTAAATGGCACGCCTGATAGCCATTTGGGATAGTAATGCAAACCATTTTTTTCGTATGCTTCAGCCCATGCCCAGTCAAATACATACTCACCATAAGAATGGCTTTTTACATAACCAGGTGCAAGCGCTATTAAGTTACTCCCTTCATATACAGCTAAATGATAGGGCTGCCAGCCACTTTGCTGTGTTACACATTGGCTTTGCTCTAAGGCGTATAAAAAGGTATGTTGAGTAAAAGGTTCATCACCAAAAAAAGCATGCCATTGCGCTTGGTCTATTTCATTAATATTTTTAAACCATCGATGAGAAAAGCTTTTCATGATGCCGACCTTGTAAATATTGCGTGCTTAATTGTGGCTCTAATTTGTAATTTTATTGGCACTTATTTTACTTTTAAGCTTCAGTTTATTTTTTCAGAGCTTTTAATAGTCACGTATTAAAGCGGTGTTTTACGATGCGATTAGGCTAATTGTGTGATTAAACGCCACGCGAGAACATAATAACTCAGTCACGTAGCGTGATGGTAACAATTTTTTGGGCGCTATTTAGTAACTGTTTTTACAAACTGACTCAAGCACTCGGTCAGTTTTGCAAGTTCTATGGGTTTTGCTAAATGTTCGTTAAAGCCTGCTTTTTTAGCTTTAATTTTATCCTCTGGCATGGCATCAGCTGTTAGAGCAATGATGGGTAATGTGTGTTGCGATTTAAACGCTCGAATTAATTCTGTTGCTTTATAGCCATCCATAACAGGCATTTGGCAATCCATTAATACCAAATCAAAATGTTGTTCTTTGATTATATTTACAGCTTCTTCACCATTTTCAACCAAGTGAGGAATGATACCTAAAGATCCCAACATCGCTTTTATTACCATTTGATTCACAGGATTGTCTTCTGCGACCAAAATATTTAAAGACGTAATATCAATATCTTTTGATATGGCTTCTGGCTCTATATCTGGCTCTGATGTTGTTAAGTTAACGGCGAACGTAAAGGTTGACCCTTCACCCAGCTCGCTTTTTAAATTAAGTGTTGCTCCCATTAGCAAACATAGTTCTTTAGCTATTGTTAAACCAAGGCCAGTGCCACCAAATTTTCGAGAGGTTGAACTGTCAGCTTGGGTAAACGCGTTAAATAAGGTGTTGTGTTGGTTTTTTTCAATACCTATGCCAGTATCTGATACTGAAATGCTTAGTTTTACCTTATTGGCAGACACAAACTCTGTATCTATATCGAGCGTAACGCTTCCTTCGTTAGTAAATTTAATCGCATTACTACATAAATTAAGTAGTATTTGTTCTATGCGCATTGCATCGCCTAAAAACCAGGTATCTACAGGTAAGTTACATTTGAGAATCCATTCAATGTTTTTATTTTTCGCACTTTGCTCAAACATTGTGTCAATGCGCGTTACAAGTGCTTTTGGATCAAACGCAATGGACTCTAGTATTAAATGTTGTGACTCTATTTTTGAAATATCAAGAACGTCGTTAATTAGGTTTAATAGACTGTTTGAAGAGGAGTAAATTTTTTTAATGTAGCTGAACAGCTTTTGAGCATCATCACCTTTTTTCGCAAGTGACGATAGGCCAATAATGGCATTTAATGGGGTGCGTATTTCGTGACTCATATTGGCTAAAAATTGGCTTTTAGCGCTATTGGCTAAGTCAGACTGTTTTTTGGCTTTTACCAATGAGCTTGTTCGTTCTGCAACTTGGCGGCTAAGCGCTAGTTGCTGCTGGTTAAATAGCATTAACACTACAATAATAAGTAAACACACAGCGGTTTGTAGCATAAGTAAAAATAAAGACATTTCAATGTTTTGTTGTGAAATGTAGTTTTCTTTAAGTGCTAATTTTATTACCCATTGCTGACCTCCAAAGTTAATATTGAATGACATTAACTGGCTTTGGGTTGCTTGCTCAAAGTTTTGAGAGTCGTTACTGTAAAAGGCGGGTTCGTTGTCAAATTCAAACACATCAATAGAAAACATTTCAGATTGCTGCTGTGTAATAGCTTGTTCAATAATTTTATGGGCCAAAAATACACCGGTGGCATAACCCTTTATATTTTCATTTTGACCATAAACAGGCGCAAATAGTAGATAGGCGGGTGTTGGTGTTTTTGTTTGGACTAATTGAATGATTTTAGTGCTGATAGGTAAATATTTGATAGCTGGATTTTGCAAAGATGCTTTTCGATCTGGGTTTGAATATACATTAAAGCCAACCGCCTTTTGGTTGCTTTCTAAAGGAGCTATATATTTAACAACCACTAGAGGGTCATCATCTTCGAGAGGATCACCAACAATGTTTATATTTTGCCGATAAATTGTTGACATTGTATTACTGAGTGTTTGGCGCTGCGCTTGTGTTATTTGTACATTCCAAGACAATGCTTTAATAAATGAATGCTTTTCAAGTAGTTTATTTGCTGAAGCGTAAAAGTCTTGCTCATTAAACTCAGGTGATGATTGTACTTGGCTTGCTAAGCTTTGCACGGCGATAATACTTTGATTTATATACCTGTATAAACTGTTTTCAATAACTTCAACTTCTCGCTCTGCAATTTTAATTGTATTTTTGCTGTTTTCGCGTTCGTAAATTTGTGCTGTAAGCGCCACAGATATAAATAAAATAGAGCAAACTGCAATGGTTTCAAAGGCTAAGACTTTGCGTTGTCCAGGTGCTTTGGGCAGTAGCGACAATAAAAAAGGTGAGGCAATAAGTACCCCTAATATATCTCCTAACCACCAATAAATAACATGTAGCCAATGGTCCTCAATACTATAAAGTGGGTTAAAGTTACTTAACGCAAATACACCAATATTTGATGATAGTAAGCTTACTAAAACAGCAACTACAGCAATAAAATAAGCAATGTATTTTCGTTTACGAAAATAAAGCGGATTTCCCAACCAATACCTTAATATTGCGGCACCGACCATAGCTTGGATAATAACGCCAAGGGCAATGTAAATGGCCTGAGTAAACGTATTGCCGACCAGCATTATTTCATGAGCTGAGTTATCGAATATATTTAAGTTAAATGCAATTGCTGCTGCAAATAAAGGCGGTATAAAACGCCACCACCATATATAACAACCAACTAAAGCAATACCTGCCGGTAGCCAGATAGGGACTATTTGCGAGTTAAATGCAAACGCAGTAAGTCCAACGCCCAGTAAGTAATAAGCGAGGGCGAATAATATGTAGAAAATAATTGATTGAGAGGTTGAGGCGAATATTTTCACATAATATCCATATATCTATGCTTCTGTTTAAGAAATATCAGTATAGCTAACAACTTTGTATTTGCCGTACTTTTATAGCGGAAGCTGCTTTTTAGTGAACGACTGCTTAAGTACCACCGTTGACTCTATATTCGCTATGCAGCTCAAACTACCTAACCGATGTTTAACAAATTGTTCATAGCTTTCAAGATCGTTAGCAATAATTTTTAGTAAATAATCATAACTACCTGATATTACACTGCACTCTAATACATGAGGTAGCTTTTCTACCGACTGTTCAAATAAGTCTGCCGCGCTAACAGAATTTTGATTTAGCCTAATAAAAGCATATACCAATACGTTCAGTTCAAGTTTTTTAGGATTAATTGACGCGTGGTAGCCCGTAATAACATGCTCTTTTTCAAGTTTTTTGATTCGCCTTAAGCAAGGCGTATCAGACAAGCTAATCGTATTTGCTAAATCTGAAACCGATATTCTGGCATTTTCTTGTAGTGCTGTGAGTATTTGCTGATCTTTTTTATCTAACATTTTTTGTTACCTATTTTTAAATTTTTAGTGATTATCACTAATTATAGATACTTTCACTTTGTTTTTTGATGATTTACGCTCACGTTACTCTGTTAGCATTTAAATATAAAAATAATAGAGCAAAATAATGAATACACATACGGCCACATTTGATGATTGGATACGCACTGAGTTTGTAGAGATAAATACTGAATTAGAGCTGCTTTATTGGCAGCAATTCGATAAAGCAAATGTTGAAGGTGTTGGTGAGAAATTAAAGCAACAATTAAAAAGGCAAGGCAATGTATTAATTTCACACTTGTTAGCAGAAGGAAATACCGATCAAGGGTTTGATCGTGCATTTGATTTATTAGGCAATGTTGGATTATTCATGGCTGCATGTCGCCGCCATGAAATAACTGAGCCCAGTAGAGAAACTACTTCACCTTTGGTAGAGGCATCGGCATTGGCAATGCATATTGGTGCGTCGATTGGTGTAACACCGCGGTTTGCTACCGCGCATTTAACCACCCACAATAAAGCTGTTAATGGCACCTATAAGCGCTTTACTAATTTACCTGATGAAAAACTTTTTTTAGATTATAACACTCAAGGTATTTTAGCCTACAAGCGAGCAAGTGATGCCTTATTAAAGATAGTACCACTGGGTATTTCGCACCCTTTGTGTGGTGAATTACTAAAGGCTGCAAAGTACGCGCTCATTAATGTAATTGAATCTAACAATGCACTTTACACACAATTAGATACAGATCGTTTTTTTAACTGTGTTCGCCCTTACTACAAACCATACCGTGTTGGTAAAGAGATTTATCGAGGTGCAAACGCAGGCGATTTTGCCGGAATTAACGTAATTGATATGTTGCTTGGTCTTTGTAGTGCAAATGAGCCAAGCTACTCACAAATGCTGGTGGATAAGTTTTTATATATGATGCCAGAAGATCAGCAAATATTAAGAGAGTCAATGCGAATACAAAGCTTTATGGATGATTTTTTACAGGCGCAGCAATATAAAAATAGCAACTGGTTTAAATCACATGGAAAGCTATTTATACAAGTATGTAAGTTACATGGTGACACAGCAATCGGACATCATAACCAATTAGTAGAAAAATTTATTGCGCAACCGTCAAAGCAAATGCACGAGCAACATTTAAGTAAAGTAACGGCAAGTGGACCGCCACTTCATGTATTACTCGATTCGTTAGAAAAGTTGAGGGATAGACGCTCAGCGGCAAAAAGGGACGATATAAAAACGCGGTTTGACGATCTCAATTCATTAAAAGAGTGGGTGAAGTAATATGCTTAAAAATGATTTTTGTATATCTGAAGGTTGCTACTTTTTAAGCCACTCCGTCGGCAGGCCACTAAAAAGTTCTCAACAGTACTTTACAGAGCATTATCTATCACCATGGCAAGATTCAAATAAAGAGCCATGGCAACAATGGTTACCTCAAATAGATGCGTTTACTTCTGCACTAGGTAAGTTATTTAATTCGCCAAGTTCACAATTTTGCCCGCAAGTTAACTTATCAAGCGGTTTAACTAAGTTAGTTATGTCGCACCCTCAATTACAACAAGCACGCTGCAAAGTGCTTATGGCACAAAGCGACTTTCCAAGTATGGGGTTTGTAATGCAAAAGGCGTTACCGCGTTGTGCAGAAATACTGTTTATTCCTGAAGAGGAAAATCTAAGCGATATAGCTGTATGGGAGCGTTATTTAACATCCGATATAGATATGGTGTTTGTAAGCCATGTTTATTCAAATACGGGGGTTCAAGCACCGATAAGCGATATTGTACTACGCAGTAAGATGACTAATAGCCTTTCAATAATTGATGTGGCGCAATCTGCTGGAGTGTTGCCTATTGATTTAACAACGCTTGATGCCGATTTCATGATTGGCTCAAGTGTTAAATGGTTGTGCGGCGGGCCAGGTGCAGCCTACTTATGGGTTAATCAAAACCAGCTGGAGCAGTGTAAGCCAAAAGATGTGGGGTGGTTTTCTCATGAAGATCCCTTTGAGTTTAATATTAACCATTTTAGTTATCATCACAGCGCGCTGAGATTTTGGGGAGGCACCCCTTCTATAGCCCCGTACGTGATTGCTGTAAATAGTATAAATTACTTTGCAGATCTGACAGTTAGAAAGGTAAGAGAGCATAATCTCGCGATGATTTCGAATATTCATCAGCATTTAAGTGAATTTGTTGTGTCACCAATACAAAGCAATCAATGTAGTGGTACCGTTATTATGTTTTTTAAGAATAAACAGCAGCAAATATTAGCAGCGCTGGGTAAAGCAAACATGAGTGTTGACGAGCGCAAATACGGAATACGAGTCTCACCGCATATTTATACAACGGAAGAAGATGTAAACGCGCTTATCAATACCATAAAGCAAGCGCTTAAGGAATTTGACTAAGCAACTGCTTTCGTTGACGTAAAGCATCTATTTGTTGTTGTGTTCGCGTAACCTTTGATTCATATGCGCTGGTAATTGGCGCTGTTTTTTTAGCAATGGCGTCAGCAATAGAAGAGGCGCCTAACCGGTTAGCCTGATCTTGTGTAACATAGCTGGCTTGCTTTACTTGCTCTTGGTAGGTCTTTTCTGTTTGTTTAAGTGTTAATTGTAGCTTGCTTATTTCACGTTCTATTTGCTGAACTTCTAAAAAATTGTCTACTGAACTATCGGTAACATTATTTGTTTGAGTGGGGCTTTTATAGGCTTCAATTATATTGATTTCTTTTAGTGTGATCTGTTCGGCATCTTTTGAGCAAGGTGTTTGGCTAAAGGTAGGAACACCTTTAATTACACACTTGTATACCGTTGTATTTTGTGAAAAAGAAAAAAAAGGTAGCGCTGTGCATGTAATTAACAATATGAACCTGTTCATAGCAAACCTAAAGTGGCTATCGTTTTAGTAATAATGCACTAAGTCATAGCGGGTTACAATTTGTTTAATTTTTATAAATTTTAGGCACAAAAAAACCACAATTAAGTGGTTTATATATAGTATATGGTGGAGAGGGAGGGATTCGAACCCTCGATAGAGCTACAAACTCTATACTCCCTTAGCAGGGGAGCTCCTTCGGCCACTCGGACACCTCTCCAACGCATAACCGGTTCTATTGATGATATAAAAAACCACCAACTAAAATATGGTGGAGAGATAGGGATTTGAACCCTAGATAGGCTACAAACCTATGCCGGTTTTCAAGACCGGTGCATTCGACCACTCTGCCATCTCTCCGTGACGCAGAATAATACTTAGGTGATGGGGGTGTGTAAATAGCAAAATGTCTGTTTGCCTAAAAAATAGACGTAAATACGTGTTTTTTTACAAATTAGGGGAAATTAAGGCAATTATTAATAAAATAAAGAGGTTGCAGCAAACTGTGGGAGCTAAAAAAGAGACTTTTTAGTGGTTGGGTGTTTGCTGCACCGAATAAATAACCATGGTTGGGTGATTATTTATATTGCGCTGCGCCGCCAAGTGCTAATTTTTTACCAAGGGTATTAAGCCTAGCTAGCATTTTTGCTTTTCGGTTGGTTGGTTTAACTGCAATTTGTGTGTTTGCTGTTTGGTTTAATGTATTTATAGGGTTCATCACTTGGCTCCGGTTTAGGTCTGTTGAAAACATGCGCATTTTGCATGCAAAGTGTACAAAGATAAAACGATAAAAATTACCTGTGAGGCATTAGTTATTTTTATCTGAAGTGGTGATTGTTAATCAAATGTTTAATTGTGTTTTTTCTGTTTTTTAATTTTTATTTCACTCTGTTGTTTTTTAGTTTGTTGTTTTAAATATGTTTTTACTAGTTTTGTTTTTTATTTATGCATATTCGATTGTTTTAAATGGGTAATTATTCAGATTATTTTATTTGGGTTTTTAATCATTGTGTTTGTAGTGTTTTTTATTGCAGCTAGTAGTTATGTTTAGCGCATTAAAAATCGTCGTTAATTTGATATTTAAAATAGTAATTGACTTAAAAATACGGTTTTTTAATAGAGTGTTTCTCTAATAAATAAAAAGCGCCTGCTATGAGGCAGGCGCTTTAGTGTTAGTTACGTTTAAACGTGTCTAACTGGGGATGGAGCCTCTCAGCTTTTTGCTAGGGCATAAATTTTGGAGCAAATTGCTTGCTGAATATTTTAGTCTTGCTGAGCCACTAAAAATTGGATGATTAAATCTTTAGTGTTATCAAAAACAGGGGGGCATATGAGTTAAATTTATGCTCATAAAAACGCTGCTTTTGTCTTTATTGTTTATAACGATAAATAACGAACGCAGTCTATGTTTGTATAAAGCCATAGAGTTGTTTACTTAGGCAAGTACTAACTAGACCAATAACCCTTATTTTGAGCCGAACAACATAAACGAGAAAAAAGAGACAGAACAGATACAAAAAAAGCAGCATTCAATAAAATAAAATGCTGCTGAAGGGATGTTAAATATAGTGAGTTAATTGCGGGTTATTTAACGTGTTTAAAGGTAAATAATTGATAACCTTCTAGCTCAGGAACTAACGTTACTAGCTGCTCTTCTTGTTTTGCAATTTCAGCAAAATTACCGCATAACGAATTAGCTCGTTGCTCTAAGTTGTTCGCGTGTAACTCTACTTTCTCTTCAATTTGTGCGCCCATATTTTCCATGCGTTCTTCGAATGCATCCATATCGCCGCCAGAACCTAATAACTCCGATCCAAGCGCGACCAGGATACTACCCATAGATTGCATGACTGCTGATTCAACGGCTGTTTCTATTTGTTTTTCAAACTGATGCTCAAAGTTTTCACCAAATTGGTTAAAACTTTGCTGGCCCATAACAAAGGTGCCTTCTTGATAAAACGTGTTTTCTACTTCTACGCGTATATCGTCCATTAACGATGACATATCGTCTAAGCCATTAATGTTAAAAGCATTACCGACTTCTTCCAAAGCAACACCGGCGATTTTTACGCCGTCTAATGCAATATTAGCGACTTCGGGTAGCTGTATACGTAAGCTATCAGAGTATTGAGTAAGTGCTTGGCGTTGTGAGTTATTAAGCGCTACAAACTCACCATTTACCATTAAGTCGCCATTGCTGTTGAATTGCATAGCTTGGTTTTTTGCTGTAAAAATTTCTAGTTCGTTTGGCTTGATGCGAACATCATTTTTAAACTCTACGTCGCATTGATCGTTGCTAAATGAAATTGTTGAATCATTATCGTTGTGTGCCATAGCAACAGGTGTACAGATTAATGCGCTAACTAATAGTAATTTTTTCATGTGATGACTCTATTTTTTGTTGATAACAAATAATTAATAACAAGTTTGGTGCCACTATTTTTTTATCAACAAAAGCAATGGCTTGCATTTCATGCGAGGTTTAAATGTCTGTTTAATTTTTATTATTAGACTATATTTTAGTGAAATTAACCAATGAATATAAATTTATAAAAAAAATTTATCGATACGATAAAAAACTCTCACTTTCCACAATTGCAATTTAGCGCTATTTATTCACATTAATGACATGAAGGCTATTTACTATGGCTTTGTGGCTTTACTTTGATGCTAATTTGCACAGCATATTGGTGTTAAATTTTTTAATTTACCAATTACATTAATAAAAGCGTAATTGGTCTCAAACACTTTATGGAGTGGGTTGTGGGTAAGACATTTAGTTACGATGCGCTAGATGATGATTTTGTTGAAGACGAATACGAAATGGTCGGTCGAAATCAACACGATAAAAATAAGCAAAAGGTTAAGAAAAAGTTGGAAGACTACCTTGAGCAAAAACGCTTGCGCAAAAATCTAGGCGAAGACGACTTAAGCGATTACATCGATTAAATCGCACTAGTATAATTACAATACCAATTAATAACGGCGGCTAGGTGCACAAAAAGTACGCTTAAGCAGTTGTTACATTGGCAATAAAGAGGCTAATAGCCTCTTTATTACTTTTTACTGCGTGCTTTTAGCCTTACTTAATGCTTTTTGTATAGTGAGCTCTATCTTTTCTGGCTTAGTAAAAGGGGCATAGCGCTTAATTGGTGTGCCATCGGCTGCAATTAAAAACTTAGTGAAATTCCATTTTATTTTTCGAGTTAAAAACCCCGGTAATGCTGATTTTAAAAATCGAAATACAGGGTGTGCATTTTTACCATTCACATCAACTTTGTCTGTTATTAAAAAGCTGACTCCGTAATTTATTAAGCACCCTTGCTCTATTTGCGACGCATCTCCAGGCTCTTGTTGGCCAAATTGATTGCACGGAAAGCCTATAATCACAAGTCCTTGACTGGCGTACTTTTCATGAAGCGCTTGTAAAGATGCGTACTGGTAGGTAAATCCGCATTTACTTGCAGTATTAACAATGAGTACAACTTTTCCCTCAAAGTCATCAAAGTTAATAGGTTGGCCTTGTAGACTTGTTGCGCTTAATTGATGAAACTTTTGCATGGTGGCTTCTTATTATTGTTGTTAGGTATACTTTAACGCGGTAAAGGTTTCACATAAAGTATAAAGTTTATTCGTGGAGCGAGATATGTGACCTAACGGCCTTGGTATAGTTTGAGCTAAATTTTGCGTATTGCTTATACCTAATTCCACATCCTTGTAGGTGGAAATAATAAACAATCCTCAGGCTGCTAAAACTTAACTTTAGAGGGTAATAAGCCCTAATTTAAAATTAGAAACAAACCCATACCGGCAAGTGTTGTGTAATAAATGTTATGTGTTTTATAAGCTACAATAATGGCTACAATAGCGGCACTTAAGTAAGGGTTTTGCCAATGTAGGTTTATGCCTTCTTCACCCAAAAATACAATAGGAACCCAAATAGCGGTAAGCACGGCCGGTGCACTAAAGCTTAAAAATTGCTGCATTTTAGGGCCCACTTTAAAAGGCAATGCACGGTGTAAAAATAAATAACGCGTAAAAAACGTAATGCAGGCCATGAGTAAAATAGTGGTCATCATGTTTTAGTGTCCTTTTTCGCTGTTAGCCTTGCCGTTGTATAACCTGCACTCATTGCTAATAATGCGGAGCACACTAGCCATAATTCAAATCCTGTGCTTTTTAACCACGTAGCAGTAACACCTGCCACAGTAACAGTCACTAAAGAGGCGGTATTTTTAATACCTGGAATAACCAAGGCGATAAAAGTAGCTGCAATTGCAAAGTCGAGCCCTAAGTTAGTTAAATCAGGAAGCATAGATCCTGCAACAATGCCTATTAATGTCCATATATTCCATGCGATGTAAAAACTAAAGCCTGCACTAAGCGCATAAACTAAACGCACTTTTGTGCGATAAGCTTTGCGGTGATGAGAAAACGCAAATAATTCATCGGTTAATACAAAGCTAACAGGTAGGCGCCATCGCATTGGTTGATCTATGACCTTATGCCTAACAGCAAGTCCGTATAAAAAATGCCGAGAGCTAATTATAAACGTGGTGAATAATATGGTAAGCAAGGGGGTGTTCCCTGCCATAAGTTCAATAGCGACAAGTTGAGCTGAACCTGCAAAAACCAGTAACGACATGGCTTGAGTTTCAAGAGCTGTAAATCCATTTTGAATAGCTAAAGAGCCGCAGAGTATTCCCCATGGAATAACGGCTAAGCAAAGCGGAAGCATATCTAAAAAGCCTTTTATTATCGCTTTTTTAACTGGTTGCATAGCATTTACCTTGCTGGCTTGTAGAATGGCAGATAATGACACCTTATTATGAGGTTGATGAGCATTTTAATAATACTGTTTTTTTGAGGGTAAACACAATGACGACGATAAAAGTATGGGATGGGTTTATACGGTGTTTTCATTGGCTATTAGTCATTAGTATTGCCGTTTTATATTTTAGTGTAGAAGAAGGCATGATTGAGCTGCATTTTGTTGCTGGGTTCTTTACTTTAGCGCTCATTGTTACGCGAATAGTATGGGGGATTGTTGGTAGCCGAACAGCAAAATTAAGTGGCTTGATTCACTCACCTAAGGCTGTGTTACAGGGGCTTAAAAAACCGATTGACACCATTGGGCACTCTGCTCCTGGTAGCTATATGGTTATTGCTTTTTTTACGCTTATATTAACGCAATTAATTACTGGGTTGATGAGTAGCGACGGTATTTTAACTGACGGCCCGCTTGTTGAATATGTATCGAGTGATACGGTCGATTTTGCTAATTGGCTGCATCACCTCAATTTTGACATATTACTGTATGCAATAGGCTTGCATATAGCGGCAATTGTTGTGTACAAAATTAAAGGTAAGCCTTTAGTAAAGGCAATGATTACTGGAGAAAAAGCATCAAAATCAAACGGTGTAAAAAGCTCCGTAACTAAGTCGCCTTGGCTCGCGTGGGCTATATTTGCAGGCTTACTGCTTATACTCGCATTTACTTGGGGGCAAGAGCCTTTACAGTACTTATTTGGATAAATTCGCTTTAAAGTGGTCCTTAATTACTGGTTATAAATCTCGGTTACATTCTTTTGTTTGATTGTTAGGGTGTGGGTATTTATAATTAATCCTTCCTTGGCAAGTTAGTGGTTTGCAGTATTACTTGTTATTGGTGCTTGTTGTTTATTCATAGTGAATAAACTATGTCACTCTTAAGGTGTAGCCGTGTTTATGCATACGTCGTTGGCCTGCGGGGAATGGTCAACAATTGGTTGCTTAAATCATCACACTCAATTATTTATTGGTGATGTGGTGAAAGTAACTTTTTATGACATGCAAGGAGAGCTAATTAGCTTATCGTTTGATTTTAAAATTACTTCATTTGAACAAGGGGAGCCCCACGCTTGGCCGCGTTTGATAGCAGAATACATTAATGTTCACATTCCTTTGGTTAGTGCAGGAAAAATGACTGAACACGGTTTAGTAGTCGCTTATCGGAATAATAAAATCTTTGCATTGCAAAGTAGCGGTATATGCAAAGCGCATATTGATTTTCATTGTATTGCAAAATGCGACGATCGTGACATGAGTACTCAACGTTTGTATGAGTATGTTTACCCTGAGCATAGTGAACGCTATAACGCAGGTACTAAGGTGTTACAGCCTAAAGATGGTTGCATATATCAATGTAGGCCTTGGCCTTTTAACGAGTTTTGTCGAAAAGCAAAGGATACACATTCAATATTTGAACCAGGGATAGGTAAAAGTTGGGCTATGGCTTGGCTGCAATTATAAATTAGTTAATTACATGTTTCTTCCCATAGGTATTACAGGTTTAGGAATAAATCGGTTGCCTTTAAGCCCACTCAACTATTGAGTGGGCTTTTTTATTTTTATGATAAACTGCGAGCATTATTACTTCTTTAATTTGGTTTATTTGTGCCTAGTCCAGACTACTCTTTAAGCTTGCTGCCTCATTTCCCTGTTGCTGAAAAACAGCCCCATACATTAACTACACATAATAAAAAAAGAACCGACCATTACTATTGGATGCGTGATGATGAGCGCAAAAATGAAAAAGTACTCGCACATTTACAAGCCGAAAATAACTATTGCGATGAGCAATTAGCATGTATTAAACCCTTGCAAAATACCTTATTCGAAGAGTTAAAAGCGCGTATTGTAAAAGACGACAATTCCGTGCCCGTCAAAGATGGAAAATACTGGTATCACTCTGAAGTGCGCGGTGACGATGAATATGCGCGTCATTATCGTAGCACAAGTATTAAAGCTGAAAATAAAGCCCTTTTGCTAGATGTAAACGAACTTGCACAAGATTTTGAATTTTTTGACCTTGGGGAAGTTGCATTAAGCCCTAATGAGCAGCTTATGGCATATTCACAAGATACTGGGGGTCGCCGTATTTATAACGTTCGTTTTAAAAATATATCAACAGGTGAAATGCTCACTGATGAGCTTGAAAATACAGAAGGGCAAGTTGTTTGGGCAAACGACAATAAAACCGTTTTTTATGTTAAAAAAGATCTGCAAACTTTATTAGGGTACCAAGTATTTAGGCATGAGCTGGGAAGTGCGCAAAGCCAAGATGTGTTGGTGTATGAAGAGCAAGACAGCAGCTTTTTTATGGGACTGGGTAAAAGCCGAGATGAAGCGCTAATTATAATTGATTTGGCATCTACTGAGTCCAACGACACATGGGTGCTTGATGCCAATAATCCGCAAGGTCAATTTAGCGCACTCATGCAAAGAGAAGAGGGCCATGAGTTTGATGTCGATAAGTTAGGTGACACATTTTATATTGTCACCAACTGGCAAGCTAAAAACTTTAGATTGATGACTGCAACCGAGCAGACCATTGCAGATAAAACTCAGTGGCAAGAGCATACAGCCCACAGGGAACATGTATTACTTGAAGGCGTTGAGCTTTTTAATGATTTTTTAGTCCTCAGCGAACGAGAGCAAGGACAAGCACGTTTTGTTGTAGTAAATAAAGAAGGCAAGCGTATGGCGCTTGAGTTCGACGATCCTTGCTATTACGCTGCTGTTGCAATGAACCCAGAGCCCAATGTTAAAACGGCGCGCATTTATTACTCAAGCTTAACCACTCCAGGTTCTTTGTACGATGTTGACCTTATAACGGGTGAAAAAACATTGCTTAAACAGCAAAAGGTATTAGGTGACTTTAAAGCCACAGATTATAAGTCTGAGCGGCTGATGATTACTTCGCGTGATGGCGTCAAAATACCTGCTTCTGTTGTATACCGAAAAGATAGTTTTAAAAAAGATGGCACCAACCCATTGTTTCAATATGGGTATGGGGCTTATGGTTACACCATTGATCCGAGCTTCTCTAGCACGTCGCTCAGCTTACTTGACCGTGGTTTTGTTTATGTCATTGCACATGTGCGTGGTTCCGAAATGCTAGGCCGCAATTGGTATGAGCAAGGTAAAAAAACACATAAACAAAATAGTTTTAGTGATTTTATCGACGTAACAAAAGCGCTGGTTGAACAAAAATACTGTGATAGCAGCAAAGTATTTGCATCAGGCGGTAGTGCGGGTGGCTTGCTTATGGGGGCGGTGCTGAATCAAGCTCCACAGTTATATTGTGGCGTAGGGTGTCATGTGCCATTTTTAGATGTACTCACCACGATGTTGGACGAGAGTATTCCACTGACCACCAACGAGTATGATGAATGGGGAAACCCGAACGATCCACAGTTTTATAATGTAATAGAATCGTATTCGCCTTATGACAATATAAGCGCACAAAATTATCCTAATATATTAGTCACTACCGGCCTACATGACTCGCAAGTGCAGTACTGGGAGCCCATGAAGTGGGTTGCTAAAATGCGAGAATACAAAACAGATAATAATATATTGGTATTTAAAACCGATATGGACGCAGGTCATGGCGGCGCATCTGGACGCTTTAAAAGCTTGGAAGAAAAAGCACTTGAAATGGCATTTTTTATTGCGTTGGTTGAATGATACATTTTGTTAAATAAACAAAAAAGCCTCAGTGGTAGCTGAGGCTTTCAAAATCAGAATAACGTTTAGCTTAATCCAAGTAAGCTTTTAGCATCCAAACTAGTTTTTCTTGTTCAGAGATGTAGTCTCCCATTAATGATGCTGTACCTTCATCGCCTGCATCACCTGCTTGGTTTAAAATCTCACGTTGCTTTTTAATTAATGTACTGTAGCCCGCTAATATATTTTCTACGGCAGTAACACCATCACTTATGCCTTTTGCTTCTTTTATTTCACTTACTTCAAGGTAATCTGAAAATGCATGTAACGGCGCGCCATCGAGCGTTAAAATACGCTCTGCAATCTCGTCTACTTTCAAAAGTAACAGGTTATAAATTTCTTCAAACTTAACGTGTAATTCAAAAAAGTTACGGCCTTTGATGTTCCAGTGAAAACCACGAGCATTCATATACTGTATTTGGTAGCTACTCAGTAGAGTATTAAGTGATTTTACAATGTCGTCGCTTTTTGCGCTGTTTAAACCAATTGCATTTACTTGTGACATAACTTGCTCCTTAAGAACCGTTTGTTTGTTAACTTGAGTAAAGTATTACTTTTTTAGTTAGATTAGTAAAATTGTTTATATCTATATAATTAATAGTTAAAACCTATTAAATGACTGGTACATAAGTTTTGTTCGCTATATAGACATGGGGTCTAATTATTAAAATTCACCTCATTTTTTAAGTGGTTTGTTGGGTAAAATATGATCTCAAACAAGCCTAGAAGGTGTTATTAAATTTGTTAATTTATTTTTTGATTTAGGTCAAAAATCACTCTTTTTGAAAGCGCATAATAATGGCGTTGAATTAATTAGGAGAGTGAACATGTATGCAAAAACAGTCAAACAAAATAAAGCAGAGTTAATTGTGGTATGTATTGCGCTGGTGGCATTTGTGCTCGGTTTAGTAGCTCATCTAGCGGGTGCAAGTATCGCTAACTCAGACGTGTTTGGTTATATAGCTGCGCCAATTCCGTTGGTGCTCGGGGTTATTGTTTTACTAAGTTATAAAATAGCTGAGGCAGCAGAAGATTAACTGCCTTCGCCTAAACACTTTAAAATATAATCGACCACTTCACGTGAGTAAATCATACTGGTATGGCTTAAGTGAAACACTTTGTGTTCTGCCATACCTTTTAGTTTAGTTTCATCAAGAAGAACCGTGCCGTCTGACTTGCTACCCTTTACAATAAGAGGCATTAAGCCGATTGGTAGGTCGCCAGCAATACTATAAAGCTTTGCTTTAAATGGCCAGTTACCATTTTGTGTGAGTAAAAACTCAACGCTATTTTTTAAAAAAGCTTCAAACCCTTTTTGTTTCATTTTTTGTGCAATGTGACTGCCTTGATGCGGAGTACCAAGCGTCACTACTTTTGTAACGAATTGGCTCGCGCTTGAGTTAGCTTCTAAGTAAGCTCTAGCTACTAACCCACCCATAGAGTGGCATACTAAAGCTGTTGGTTCGTTACCAATAAACTCATCTATTTGTGTAAAAATAGCATCACGATTTGGGTCAAGAGTATTGTATGTAAGGTTTAACACGTTAACGCCTGAGCTCTCTAACCTAGAGCAAAGGGGGCGCATAACAAAGCCAGACATATACAAGCCATGTAAAACAATAACGTGTTTAACTTTCATATAACCCCTAAAGCAACTGCAATTACATTAATTGCTGTGGTTTTATCTCAATATTTGTATTATCAGTGTTAACCCATACCTCACCATCTTGAATGGTGACAGTAAGCTGTATGTTGCGGTCAACTAGGTCTGCAAGTGCCTGTGTTGCTGCATAGTCTAAACTAAAAATACTTAAATTTTTAAATTCGTACAATTTTGGTTGGTGTTTTTGCCACCATATAGCCTGGTTGTTTTCACCGTAGGTATAAAGGATAACTTTTTTAGATTTATTGCAGGCTTTTTTAAGGCGCTTTTCGTCAGGTAAGCCTAGCTCAATCCAAAGCTCTATTTCTTCACTGTAATTTACGTGCCACAGCTCTGGCTCGTCATCAGCACTTAGCCCTTTGGTAAACTCTAAACCATCACAATAGTTAAGTGCAAACGCGAGCAGGCGAATCATTAACCGCTGGTCAGTTTCCGATGGATGCTGAGCCAGAGTTAAACTTGTATCTTGATAAACATGGCGATCCATATCGCTAAGCGATAATTGTGCCTTCATAATGGTTGATTTAAGAGCCATAACAACTAATCTAAAAATATTTTCGCCAGTATAGCGCAATTAAATGAATTGCCAGTTAAAATAGCGCTTAAATATACGTTAGGAGTTAAAAATGGCTATCCAGTGGTTCCCTGGGCACATGAATAAAGCCCGAAATGAAATTAAAGAAATAATGCCACAAATGGATGTGATCATTGAAGTGCTTGACGCACGCATTCCTTATAGTAGCGAAAATCCAATGGTGACAACCCTTCGTGAAGGCAAACCGGTCATCAAAATTTTAAATAAGGCTGATTTAGCTGATCCTAAAATGACTCAAGTATGGAAAGACTACTTTGAGCAAGAAAGTGGTGTTAAAGCCATTGCGTTTGGTCATGATAAGGCCGCTGAAGTACACCGTATTAATGAGCTTTGTAAAAAGTTAGTGCCGCATAAAGTGGGTGCCGATAAGCAAATAAAAGCCATGATCATGGGTATTCCAAACGTGGGTAAATCTACATTAATTAATGTATTAGCTGGTCGTATAGTGGCAAAAACGGGTAATGAACCTGCGGTTACCAAGGCGCAGCAGCGCATTAAGCTTGAAGACGGCATTATGCTATACGATACGCCAGGCATGCTTTGGCCAAAAGTAGAGAACGAGAATTCAGGTTATCGTTTAGGTGCAACGGGTGCAATACGCGACACTGCACTTGAGTACGAAGAAGTTGCTAGTTACACCGCTGAATATCTACTGCATGCTTATCCTGAACTACTAAAAGCGCGCTATAAGTTAAACGAATTGCCAGAAAGCGATTGGGAATTTGTGGAAATGGCGGGTAAAAAGCGTGGTTGTATTCGTGGTGGTAATCAAATAGACACGTATAAAATGTCTGAAATACTCATTAACGAACTTCGAGATGGCATTATTGGTCGCATTACCATGGAAACACCAGCCATGCGTGAAGAAGAAGAAATAATGGTTGCCGGATTACGCGCCGCTGCAGAAGCTAAAAAAGCAGCTAAAGAAGAAGAGAAAAAACAGCGCCGTGCACGTGCACGAAAAAACCGCCGTTAAATTGTGAGCTTATGTGAGTATGTTGCTCACTAAATTTCAGACATAAAAAAAGCCCGTAAGGGCTTTTTTAGTTTCATATCTACCGTCACCGATATGAGCAATGTAGCAAGTAAAATAGTAGGGCGGTTACTTATCATCAACATCAAGGGGCGTTGCGGTTAATAACAAGTAACCATAGCTGTTAACGTGCGCCACACGTTGTTTCAGGGTCGAGAAACAAGTTATTCATTCCGTTACAAAGCTGTATGTTCTGCCTTGTTGATAGTGATTATCAATTAGATCTAAGTATCTGTCAACACTCAAATGCAAATAATTATCATTATCTTGGTGCGCGTTTTTTATTCTCTTTTAAATCGGTATGTTAGCGTTAAATAACTACTCTTTTTTATTTTCACTTAAGCGTAAATTTATTTTATCAACTAGCACTTCATCGAGCTTATTAAACCTGCTAACAATAAGTAAAAAATCACTTCCATCTGTTTTTATTACTTTAATAGTGGTGTTATCTAGTTCAGTTTTACCGTATGAGGTTTCTATTTTATCAATGTCATTAAAGTGACTAAGGTCTGAGTCAAGCTTTCCAGCATCGTTTTTATAGTAGCTAAAAATATAATTATCAGTTATTCCGTTTCCATCGTCTCGATAGTCAAACATGGCATCACTATAAAAATAGAGAACGTCTTCATTTTCTGGTGTTAGGCGGTTACGTTTTAAAAAGTGAGTTTGATAAGCCCATAACTTTTCGCCTTTTATTATAGCGCTACCAGGTAAAATATTAGCTTCTTGAAGTACACCGAAGAGTAATATTGGCGAAAGCGCCAGAGACATAAAGCACTGTCTGACTCGCCAGTAAGAATTGTAATGCAAAGCTTTTTGGTTGGTGTTTGCGTGCTCTATGTAACTCACTAATGGAAGCCATAGAAAAGGCATAACCAGCAATGCGATAGTGGCGTATTCTTCCATGCGGTAAACCAATGTGGTTGCAAGTACTAATAAAAATAAAACAGCAGCCCCCCAGCTTGGGATTATTTTACTTTTACTTGATTGCAATTCACTGTGTTGCTTCAGTGCTTGATAAAGGGGGTAATACCATAAAATGGCGAAAATACCGCGAGCAATAGGCATTATATTGGCATTGCTGTGCTGCTTTATAGCTTTAAAGTTACGGTAGCACCAATAGTTAATATAAATACCTAAGCTTAAAATGCTGTAAATAATAAACTTGCTGACCGATACAGCGTAAAATGGGGTATTTTCAAAAGTAGGGCGCTTTGCCGACTCGAGTCGCCAGTCTGCAATAAAGAAAATAAATAATAAAAGGTAACCGGCAAGTGCGTATTTAAGCCAGTTACCTCCAAGGTTATCGAGTATGTCGGCCGTTGTTTGAGGCGCCTCAGTTGTGTTTGCGTACTTTAAAATTGAGTAGTGCGTGGCTGAAATAAGTTTGTTTCGTTGCGCTAGGTAGTCGCTGATTTTATCAGCGGGAATATGGTCTTTCTTTGCGTAAAAGTGATAGCTCAGCGTTAAAATATTATCATTAAAGCTAACGGATGTTTTTAAATAAAAGTAGTCGTTATCAATCTCGTCTTGGCTATTGTCAAACGCCCAGTTTTTTTCAGTAAAATGAAGTTTTATGCTGGTGTCAATTATATTGGGGTATTCAAAATAAAGTGGGTCTGTGCGATTAGTTTGCTTTGGCTCGTAAACACTGTTTTGTATTTCAGAGGCGTAAAAATCAGCTTCATATCCGTCACTGGTTTTTTCCCAAAATTGGCTAATAAGGTACGACTCGCTAGTGATAAACTGACCTGTTTGTTGGTCCTCACTTACCGCCATGGGTTTATCGATTTTGAGCTCGTCAAAAAAACCTTGGTAGTATTCAAGGTATGATTTTGCAACGCTGTCTAGCCCGTTGCGCGCTAAATTACTTCTGCGATTAATAGCCTGAAACTCGGCATAAGAATATTCGGTAGTAAATAGGACCGGTTCTTTTACTGTTTTAGGAATATAAAATTGATCGTTTACTGTTACCTTTTTATGCACAGGAGTTTGTGCCATAGGCGTTAATGTATTTTCGCCATTTTTTATAATAAGTGCATATCCGTAATCGGGCTGCGCTAAATAGGGAAGTGTACCTCGTTGATAACTAATGGTTGGATCCAGCCAATAGCGTTTGCCTTTGTACTCAAGAGTTACAATTACGTGGTTAAATACGCTTGCTGTGGCCGGTAGTTCTATTAAGCGCTTCGTTTCTTCTGTATCTACAAGAGCAGGGTATGCCTCTATTTTCATCGCTTTTAATAATGAAATGAGTAGAGTTGTTTTATCTTTACAGTCACCATACCGTAGAGATAGCGTTTCTGAGGCAGGTGTTGGCTGATGAGAATTGGTGCCCATTTCTAAACCTAAATAGCGTATTTCGTCTTGGCTAAAGCGTAATGCTGCGGCAATCCTATCGGCTGTATTGGTATGTTGTGCCTGTATAGATTGCGCTATGGCGTTAATACTACTGGGTGTTTCGATTGCTGACTCATAAAGTGGTAATGCCCAATTAACAACTTCGTCCCAACTATTATATTCAGAGAGATAAACTTGCATGTATGGGTTGTACCAGGTGGGTGTTTCAGAGTCTTGCGTGAGTAAAGGGGCTTCGAACTCTGATATAGAGTAGTCCGTACCGTATTGGTTTTCAGTCTGTTTTGTTTCGGCAGTGCCATTTATGGTTTTTATATTAAGAGGTGTTTTTTTACCCCATAAAACACGCATATACTGTTGCACTACGGGCACTGACCACCTTAGTGTGCGCCGAGTACTAAATTTATTGGCATAGATAGGATTACTGCCGGTAACACTGTAGCTATAATCGAGCATATCTCCGCTTCGCATATCGTCAACAATGATATTTAAAGAAAGCCTTCCGTTATAAATTTTATCAGCTAATTCAGGCTCGCTCTGGATAACAGATAACCTTGCAGTTGAAAGCTTATCTATGTGCTTACCATCTCTAATTATGGAGAGTGTGTGCAATGTTAGGGTCTGATAGCTTGGGTCAAAATCGAGGCTTAACTGGCTTATATAGTCAACGCCACTTTGATTAAGTGCTTGCATTACTAGGCGTGTGTATCGTTGTTGCTTTTGACGTTCAGGAACATAAGTTTGGTTGTCGAGTAATAGGTATAGTGTGCCATCGCGCACTTTTGCCATATCACTTTTTTGGGGCTGTTTTACGTCATGTAGGGTGACCCAATTACCAGGTGCATCTATTTTATATTGCGTAGCATAAGCTGGTGCATTACATAGAAATAAAACACATGTTAGTAGCCAATAAATAGGGTAAAGAAATGTCCGTTTCATTTTTAATTCTTATTATTTGTTATTAATGCATACCACTTATAGGTTTATATAGTGGCCTATTTTTAATCGATATTATCATACAGATTGAATCGTGAAGAGCTTTAGTAATGCGTTATTTTTAAATACTCGCCTGCTTTAACTTCAATTAAATAAACCTTTCTTCAATGTGTTTATGAAAGAATTTACGACTATTTATTTATACCTTAAAGGGCGCAGCTGCAGTAAAAATTATTAAACATAACAATATGCTCGATATCAATAAGGCCTTTTAAGTTACCGATACAAAATTAAAAAGCATTATTTAAAATGCAGTGTTTATGAAATAAAGCCTAACGTTTTTATTGGTTTATATAATAAACAGCGTGTTGTACCGTTAATATATTCTCTTTGCAAAAAAAATATAGTGAATTGATTGCATTTTAAGCGACTTCTATGGTGATGTTCGCTTTAAGTAATGCTATACTCCCGCCGAATAATTTATCGACTTTATTAAGAGTAAAATAATGGCAGATTTATCGAAGTACAGAAACATTGGTATTTTCGCGCACGTTGATGCGGGTAAAACCACGACTACTGAGCGTATCCTGAAGCTTACAGGTACTATCCACAAAACAGGTGAGGTTCATGATGGTGAATCTACTACCGATTTCATGGATCAAGAAGCTGAGCGCGGTATTACTATCCAGTCTGCGGCAGTAAGCTGTTTCTGGAAAGATCACCGTTTCAACGTTATCGATACTCCTGGACACGTTGACTTCACAGTTGAAGTTTACCGTTCACTTAAAGTATTAGATGGCGGTGTTGGTGTATTCTGTGGTTCTGGTGGTGTTGAGCCACAATCAGAAACTAACTGGCGCTACGCGAACGAATCAGAAGTTGCACGTATTATTTTCGTAAATAAATTAGACCGTATGGGTGCTGATTTTTACCGTGTAACTGAGCAAGTACGTAAAGTACTTGGTGCAGTACCATTAATCATGACTTTACCAATCGGTATTGAAGATGATTTTGTTGGTGTTGTAGACGTATTAGAGAAAAAAGCATACGTTTGGGATGACACTGGTCTTCCTGAAAACTACGAAATCACAGACGTTCCTGCAGACATGGTAGAAAAAACTGAAGAATACCATGAAATGCTTATCGAAACTGCTGTAGAGCAAGACGATGACCTAATGGAAGCGTACATGGAAGGTGAAGTACCTTCTGTTGAAGATATCAAACGTTGTATCCGTAAAGGTACTCGTGACCTTGCGTTCTTCCCAACGTTCTGTGGTTCTGCATTTAAAAACAAAGGTGTTCAACTAGTACTTGATGCTGTTGTTGATTACTTACCGGCTCCTACAGAAGTTGATCCTCAACCTCTTATGGACGAAGAAGGTAATGAAAACGGCGAGTTTGCAATTGTTTCTGCAGACGAACCTTTCAAAGCGCTTGCATTTAAAATCATGGATGACCGCTTTGGTGCATTAACATTCGTACGTATCTACTCTGGTAAGCTTAACAAGGGTGACACTATCCTTAATGCGTTTACTGGTAAAACAGAACGTGTTGGCCGCATGGTAGAAATGCAAGCTGACGAGCGTAAAGAGTTAACTAGCGCACAAGCTGGTGACATCATTGCAATCGTAGGTATGAAGAACGTGCAAACTGGTCACACTCTTTGTGATCCTAAGCACCCAGTAACACTTGAACCAATGGTATTCCCAACTCCAGTAATCTCGATTGCTGTACAGCCTAAAGATAAAGGCGGTAATGAGAAAATGGGTGTTGCTATCGGTAAAATGGTTGCAGAAGATCCATCTTTCCAAGTTGAGACTGATGAAGATTCAGGCGAAACTATCCTTAAAGGTATGGGTGAGCTTCACTTAGATATCAAAGTAGATATCCTTAAGCGTACTTACGGTGTAGACCTTATTGTTGGTCAACCACAGGTTGCTTACCGTGAAACTATCACTCGTGAAATCGAAGATAGCTACACGCATAAGAAACAATCTGGTGGTTCTGGTCAGTTCGGTAAAATTGATTACCGTATCAAGCCAGGCGAAGTGGGTTCAGGCTTCACGTTCACATCATCAGTTGTTGGTGGTAACGTACCTAAAGAATTCTGGCCTGCAGTTGAGAAAGGCTTTAAATCAATGATGCAAGAGGGTGTGCTAGCTGGTTTCCCTGTACTTGACGTTGAAGTAGAACTTTTCGACGGTGGCTTCCACGCCGTGGATTCATCTGCAATTGCATTCGAAATCGCTGCTAAAGGCGCTTTCCGTCAATCGATCCCTAAAGCGGGCGCACAACTTCTTGAGCCAATCATGAAAGTTGACGTGTTCACTCCAGAAGATCACGTTGGTGACGTAATCGGTGACCTTAACCGTCGTCGTGGTATGCTAAGCGACCAAGAAGCTGGTTTAACTGGCGTTCGCATTAAAGCTGACGTACCGTTATCAGAAATGTTTGGTTACATCGGTTCACTACGTACTATGACATCAGGTCGTGGTCAGTTCTCTATGGAGTTCTCACACTACGCACCTTGTCCAGCTAACGTATCTGAAACGGTAATCGCTGCAGAGAAAGAGAAAAAAGCTGCTAAGTAATTAGCCTTTTAAACTCTAAAAAAACCCGCACATGTTGCGGGTTTTTTATTGGTTAAAAATTTTCTAGCTTCTGTTTAATCTATAGATAGCATATATTTTAAACATAAAAAGGAGCACTAAGTGCTCCTTTTTAGTGTGATGGTACGGTTAATTAAACTTTCTAATTAACTTTGCTTTGAGGGTTTTGATTTTTAGCTTACGAACACGATGAAAGCGTTGTACTGGCATTGTTGTTAATTGCTCTGCAGGTAGTGCTGGCAAAGCTTCAGGGTATTGCCCTTTGCTTGGTACTGATACTGTTTGTAAATGTACTTTAAGTGCAGCGAGTGTTTTGTTGTTATCGACTTCACTAGGGCATATAAATATACCTAGTTTTCTGAGCGCTACACCAAACTTAATACTACTCGAGTAACGAACAATGGGAGCTGCAAGTATCAGCCCTAGTAAAATAGGTGATAACCACCAGAAAAATACAGGGGTAAAGTAATAAGCAACCCCGCCCCAAACAACTGCAACTACGGTTGAAAATAGTGTATAGCCAAAGGCTTCTTTCCACGACACCATACGGCCTTCTCGCGGTTGAGCATCCCACGTTACTTTTTTACCTAAAAATACACATACTACAAAGTAAGCATGAAAAACCATCATTAGTGGTGCCACAATAACGGCAAATAAAGTTTCAATAACTGAACCAGCTATAAGTTTAATTGATCCACCAAAACGCTTATTTCTGTGAACTAGGGTAACAATGACCCCCATTAACTTAGGCATTAATAAAATAATAATGGTTAAATAAAGTAATGAGTCAATTAAATCTGTTTTAGCTATTTGCCATGTAGGGAATAACTGATAAGCACGATTAAAATAGACATCACTGTTTAATGCGCGGGTAACTGCATCAATAGTACTTAATGCGAGCATTGATAGCCAAATAAGCGACGATATATATGCTGTGGCACCCAGTAAAAAATGAAACTTACTCATAAGCTTTAATTTATTTGATGACAATAAACCAAGGTGTTGAATATTGCCTTGTACCCAGCGCCTATCACGAATTGCGTAGTCTAATATATTGCTTGGAACTTCTTCATAGCTACCTTCAATTTCAGATAACAACAATACATCCCAATCTGCTGAGTGAAGTAAAGAAGCTTCAACAAAGTCGTGGCTGAGAATTTCACCACCAAAGGGCGCATTCCCCTTTAATGTTGGCAAACCACAACATTTAATAAAGGCATCGACCCTTATGATTGCGTTATGTCCCCAGTAGTTAGCTTGATCGGTTTGCCAAAAAGCAGAGCCAGTAGCTAGCATGGGGCTGTAGAGTACCGATGCGAATTGTAAAAAGCGACCAAAAAAAGTATCTTGGCGAACCGGAATAGGGATTGTCTGAATAAGACCTGCTTGTGGGTTATTTAGCATGCTAGTTGTTAGCTCAAGCATACACTTGCCAGTCATTATACTGTCTGCATCGAGTACAATCATATGATCGTATTTACTACCCCAGCGTTCACAAAAATCCGTTAGGTTGCCTACTTTGCGGTGTTTATTGTCTTCACGGCGGCGATAAAAAATATGTTTGGCAGTATCTCCTAAGCGTTCACACAGTGCGTGCCATGCATTGAGTTCATTCTCGGCTATCTGCGGGTCTTGTGTATCGCTTAGTAAGTAAAAATCAAAGTGTTCGAGCTGTCCGGTCTCTTTAAGCGACGCTAGACTTACTTCAAAACCAGCAATTACACGGTGGGTGTCTTCGTTGTAAATAGGCATTACAACCGCTGTTTTTTGCTTAGCAATAGCTTGGGCGTGAATCGCGATTGGTTTTATGCGCTTTAAGGTAAGTGGATCGATACGAAATAGCTGTAATACAAACCCTATTGTGCCACTACAAAATGCCGTCACTATCCATGCAAATGTAATAGAAAATAAGACAAGCAGTGCATACTCAAGCAACGTCATGCCGTTTGAGTTAAGTATGTCGAACATGATTGATATGCCATAGCCTGATATGAATATAGCGGCAATTGCAAAAAGCCATACACGAGCTGTTTTAAATGGCATTGTCGTTCCCTTTTCTTGCTTACTTGATGTCATTTGGATACCAAACATAGCTCCATACCTCACTAATGTCTTTGTCACGTAGTTTTAACGATAAGCGCATATCGACGGGGTTGTCGTCTTGTGGTGCAATTTTAAAAGCAACACGCCAGCCGTACCCTTCAGGCAGCTTTTGAACGGATACATCACTTACTTCACCCGTAGTAAGCTGAATATCTGCATTTAACTTAAGTTGTTCAGAGAGAGCATTTAGAGCAGGGCCTGAAAAATCAACAGTGAATTGACGATGACTTTGTGGTGGCGGGTTATCTTCACCGGGCAATGCCGCGCTGCCGATACGAGTACGAACTACATGTGCTTTTTCATGTTTGTTTAAACTGCTATTAAACGTACTCATTTTGTAGCTAAGTTTTAATGAATCACCTGCTTTGAAGGGGTTTTCTGGTACCCAGTAGCTAACAATGTTGTCGTTTGTTTCGGTATCTGTTGGAATTTCTACTAGCTCAACACGGCCATTGCCCCATTCACCCTGAGGTTCAATCCATAGGCTTGGGCGATCATGGTAATGTGCTTCTATATCAAAATAGTTATTAAAGTCACGGTCGCGCTGCGCAAGCCCAAAACCTTTCGGGTTTTCGTACGCAAATGACGTAACACTCAGTTGCGATGGATTATTCAGTGGGCGCCATACCCACTTGTCATCCTGTGATTGAGTTAACAAACCATCAGAGTCATGCACCTCGGGACGATAATCATCAAAAAATTTTGTGCTATTTTCACCATGATAAAACATGCTCGTTAGTGGTGCGATGCCTAACTTTTTCACGTCTTTACGGGCAAATATTTGCATGTCTATTTTAACGGTTGTGTTGGTAGTAGGGTCAATATTAAATTTATAAGCGCCAGATACTGATGGGCTATCAAGTAATGCAAACAGTACAATGCTAGTTTGTTCTGCTGTTGGCTTTACTAGCCAAAACTCTTTAAACATAGGGAACTCTTCGCCAGATGCAAGCGCTGTATCAATTGCTAATCCGCGAGCTGAAAGGCCATAAACTTGGTTTGGACCTACAACACGAAAATAAGAAGCACCTTGAAACACCATAATCTCATCTTTATAAGTATTAGTATTTAAAGGGTAGTGAAGCCTAAAACCTGCATGGCCAAGCTGTGTATTGGTTGTGCTTTTAGTTAACTCATCTTTTAGCGGTGCAGCCGTTCCATCGTAATTATAAAAGTCAGTATTAAAGGGAAGTCTGCTGTGTTTTGAGTCGCTATCAACAGTATTTATTGTCACCGGTGTTTTGTATAAAAAACCAGGATGAAATAGCTGTAATTCATACAAACCATCATCTTTCCAAACAGCTTGATCTTGCTTAAAACGAATGGAGCGGTAATCCTGATAATTAATGTTATTTAGTGCATCAAGTTCAATATTGTTTGGCGCCTTATAGTCTTCACTGGCTAATTTTTTTGCACGTGCGCTGATAACATCAAATAAACTACTTTGTGAAATAGAGGCTTTGGTGGTACTTGCTAATGCTTGGTTACTAACTGCAAATGTTGAAAGTGCAATAAATAAACCCAAAATCGATTTAGTATGAGACTGCCATCTTGTTGTTAATTTGATAAGTTGCTTCATTTTTTCTTCCTTTATGAAAACGGCTAGGTCACATTTAAAAGTGATTTTTTTACTTAATGGGTAAGCCTAAATTAATCTATGAATTTGATGTTAAGTACTGAAGTTACGAGGTTTGTAAAGTTACATTTAATAAAAAATGAACTACCTAACGCAAAAGATATTAAGGGGGGATAGCTGAAGCTTGTCTGAATTATTTTTACAGAGGAATAAAAAAAGCCGCGAATGCGGCTTTTTATTTCTTACTTTAAGCTAATTATTTCTTTTTAAAGCGACGCACTATAGAAAGTGGTGCTAAAAGAAGAGATAACCAAAGCAATGAGCCAGCATCGTTATCATCATCTGAACGCAAGTTATTTACCTTCACAGCAACTTTTTCAGCTTTTGATACATTACCAACGCTATCTTCAACTTGTACAGTAAACGTAATGCGGTTTTCAAATTCATAATCAATTTCACCAGCAACAATTAGCTGACCTTGATCATTAATTGACACACTATCGTTTTCAGACACGATAAATTTAACAACAGGTGAATCTTCAGGGTTAGGATCTGAGTAATCAAGCATGCCAATAACAGTACCTACAGCGCTGTTTTCATCAATAGAGAATACTTGATCTGGGGCAACCACAGGAGTCTGTTCTTCTGGTGTAAGCACAACTTCAGATTTGATATCAACAATCACAGGGTCATGATCAGACGCGCGGTATGCACTTTCTGAGTAAAGAGTAGACTGATGCCCTTCGCTCTTAAACTCTACATTGTAATCAAGTACGATAGGCTCATCGGCATTAATGTGCCAATCTTTAGCAGCCACTACTTTACTAAGTAAAGACTCAGTCGCCACAGCATGGTCAAGGCTACCAGCGCGGCCTGAGAAGCTGTAAGAGTAAGCTAATGTATTACCATCAAGCTCAGCAACAACATTTTTGTAGCCTTTTTCGTCAAATTTGCGAATTGGATCTTCCATCGCGTAGGCGTTCATATCACCCACTAAGATAATATCTTCGTCGTCTACACCTGTTGGTTTGCTGTCTAACCAATCAGCAAATGCGCTTGCACCTTCTGTACGGATTTCATTCCAACATGCTTGACCATCGTTTTGATCTTCATTAGCGCCACTTGCACTACCACAACCGCCTTTTGATTTTAAGTGCGCTACAGCAACAGTAAATACTTCTTGCGACTCTAACGATTTAAAGCTTTGTGCGATAGGTGTACGGTTGCTGAAATCAAATGGTGCTGCGGTAGTAATAGCAGCAGACCCTACTTCTTCAACTTTGTTTGCGCGGTAAATAAGTGCTGTCGTAATTGCATCAGTACCAACTTGGTTAACGTTAAAGTCTACAAAAGCATATTCGTTAGCACTGTCAGCATCATTTAGTGCGTTTACTAAACTTGCAATTGCACTAAACTCACCAAAGCCATCGTTTTCAATTTCCATTAAACCAACAACGTCAGCTTGCATTGCGCTAATTGCACTTACTAACTTAGCTTCTTGGCGAACCAACTCTTCAAGTGAGTCAGCACCGCGGCTAGTTGGGAAACCAGCACCTTGGCCGTCACCGTTGAAGTAGTTTAAAACGTTAAAGCTTGCAACTCGCAGGTCTGCTTCAGGATTTAGTTCCGGTGCGTCTTCACGTGGGTTAGTTGCAATAAATTGCGGTGCAACTGTTGGGTGAATACGGTATGTGCTGAAGCTATACGCTAATGCGCCTGTTACGCTGTTCACACTATCGCCTGTACGTAATGTGTTTTCTGCTGATAAACCTGGGGTTGGGTAAGCAGTAGGATCTGAGTTTTGAACAGTTGAACCGTCATCAACTAAGATTTTTTTAGTTAAGTTTTCTACTTCAACTGCGTTAGCTGCATCGCCAGGCATAGCAACTTGTGTGCCTTGGTATAAACGTTCTGTTGCAAGCTCAACTTCACCGTAACGGCCTAAACCAAAGTTATTTGTTACAACTAACTCTTGGTCTAAAGTAACCAGCATTCCTTCAAAGGCTTCTAAATCATCTTGGCTTGCTAAAGGTAAAGAAATTTTAGTGGCATTTACTGATTGACCCGTTGCACATACCGCAACTTGAACAACATCAGATATTTGCGTTGAATCGAAGTATTCATCAACTGTACCTTGAACACGTACGTGATCGCCAACGTTTACATCTGTATCTGCAAAGTAAACAAATACACCTTCAGAAGTTAGTGGGTTTGTATCTTCATCAGCGGCAAGAGAGGTTACAAAGAAACCTTTAAGTTCATCATCACCTTGGAAGTCGGCAGTAACAATACCCTCTAGTTCTACTAGTGTGTCAACTAGTGGGCTTTCGTTTCCTTCGCCTTGAATAGCACTAATTAGCGTTTTGTCTGCAGCACATACGATTGGATCAATTGGATCTGGTTCAGGTTCTGTTCCGCCACCATTACCCGCATGAGAACCGAGACCGTCAAAGGTATCAATATCAAACTGTTCCCACTCTTCACTTGGTAAAAACTCAGCAGTTGAATCGGTGCGACCTGACGTTATGCTTAGCTTACGGCGTAACGTTTTGTTTTGTGTTTGTGCCGTAGCATCGGACCAAAATGACCCAGGATCAACCCCCACTTGGCCAAAGCTATCAACAATCACGCCGTCTTTAGTTAAAACAAGGGCATCATCACCGTTGTAGTAAGTCACAGTGCTAGTTGTATCTGCAATGTCCAGTATGTCGGCTGTTGCACCCGGATTTGAAATTATGTAGGTAGTATTAGCGGCTAATGTACCTGTTAAATCAATCGAGTTACCAACTGAACTGCTACCATTTGAATAAAGTCCTAAAACATAGCCTTCAAGAGAAATCTCGGTATCAGCATTATTATAAAGTTCAATGGCTTTATTATTACTGCTACCTTCAATATATTCAGAAATGATTAGATCAGCGGACGCTGGTGCACTAAGACCTGCTAGTACAAGCGCCAGTGGCGTTATTTTTGTTTTTAACATTTTTTATTATTCCCGTGTATTTAAATCCCAAAATGGGACACCAGTTTAGAGAATCTAAATGACAAAAATAATACAATTATGTTAATGAATGTAAACGAAAAGGCGGTTTTACCGCCTTTTTATCAATTACTTACTTTTTAGTGAGGTATTGCGCGGCTTGCTTAGCGAAATAGGTTAATATGCCATCAGCCCCTGCGCGCTTAAAAGCGAGTAAAGACTCCATAATTGTGGCTTCTTCGCTCAGCCAACCGTTATCAATCGCTGCTTTGTGCATTGCGTATTCTCCACTAACCTGATATGCGAAAGTAGGTACACCAAATTCGTCTTTAACGCGGCGGACAATATCAAGGTAGGGCATACCGGGTTTAACCATCACCATGTCGGCACCTTCTTGTAAATCAAGCGCGACTTCTCTAATTGCTTCATCTGAGTTGGCAGGATCCATTTGATAGGTTTTCTTATCGGCCCCTTTTAAGTTACCTGCAGAGCCTACAGCATCTCTAAAAGGCCCGTAGTAGCTAGACGCATATTTAGCTGAGTAAGCCATAATACGTGTATGAATATGGCCATCTGCTTCAAGTGCTTCGCGAATAGCGCCAATACGACCATCCATCATGTCAGATGGCGCAACTACATCTGCGCCTGCCTCGGCGTGCGAAAGCGCCTGCTTAACAAGAATTTCAGTGGTTATGTCATTAATTACATAACCTTTATCATCAATAATGCCGTCTTGACCATGAGTAGTAAATGGGTCAAGGGCTACATCGGTAATAACCCCAAGCTCAGGAAAAGCTTCTTTTAAAGCGCGCACAGTACGTTGTGCTAAGCCATCTTCATTAAAGGCTTCTTCAGCCATCAGGGATTTTTTGTCACCAGGAGTTACCGGAAAAATAGCCACGGCAGGTACACCTAAATCTACAAGCTCTTTTGCTTCTTCAAGCAAAAAATCAATCGATAAACGTTCAATTCCAGGCATAGATTCGATGACTTCTCGGCGATTTTTACCTTCTAGTACAAAAACAGGGTAAATAAGGTCATTTACGCTAAGGTGGTTTTCGGCCATTAGACGACGAGAAAAGTCATCGCGGCGCATTCTGCGCATACGAGTATATGGGAAAAGGTCTAGTCCAGATTGGGCCATATTACTATGCTCCTATTGTATAGTTTCAAAATTAACAACTTGGTTACGACCTTGTTGTTTAGCGCTATAAAGTGCTTTATCTGCGCATTCCGTGAATAACTCAGGGGTATTTATATCATCAGCAATAAATGTATAGACACCGGCACTAATCGTAAATTTAACCTCAGCACCAGCAACAATGACTGGGTTTTGGTATATATCTAGTCGTATTTGTTCTGCTATATCAAAAGCGCCTTGGTTTGCAGTGTTAGGGAGTAAAATTACAAACTCCTCACCGCCATAGCGAGCGACCTCATCCAGCGGTCGTTTCAAAAAGCGTTTGATAATATCAGCAGTTGCTTTTATAACGTTATCACCGCTTAAGTGTCCGTAGGTATCGTTAATTGTTTTAAAGTGATCGATATCAATCATAATAATACTTAGCGGTGTTTGTTCTCTTCGTGAACGACGAAGTTCCATTACCAGTTTCTTATCAAAAAAGCGGCGGTTTTTAGCGCCTGTTAGCGCATCTTCTGTATTTAGCTGTTCAAGCTCTCTGTTTTTTTCTTCAAGTTCTCTAAGTGTTACTTGTAGTTCAAACGTGCGCTCATCTACTTGTGATTCAAGTTCGTACTGAGCTTCTTCTTGAAGTGCGAGCCGCTCTTTTAACAGTGTGTCTTGAGCCGTACTTTCTGCAATCACAGTTTGCTGTTCGATTATCTGCTCATCTCGTTCAGTTATAAATTGCTTCATAACTGCATAACACAAGCAAAATGTACAACTAAAAAATAACACCGATATAATGACCAACCCCATCGTTTCAAAGGTGTACCATCCCATCACGGTTATAATAAAATAAACCGTTACTGCATTAAAAAAGCCTAAAGCTAGTAATAATGCATTTATAGATTTTGAAGGGTGGGAGCGAGAAGATAAGTAGGTTGTTAAAAAGTACAGACTTAAAACAAGAGGGGTTAATATTAGGCAATATGCAGTGACCAACCAGTTAGGAAGTAGCCAAATAAATAATAGAGAGGCAGCCAGCAATTTTGTTATTAATTTTTGCACACGTATAATTTTTTGAGCGTGAGGCTTGCACATTTGTTGTTGAAGAGGGAAAAACAACAGCGCGATTAAAATAAGTAATATTGGCATTATTACTTGTTGGATTGTGGGAGTATTTGGGTGCAAGTAACGAAATCCAAAGCCGCCAAGGTACGCTAAAAAAAGCCCTAGCGTGAAAGTGATCGCTCCCGCTAGTGCAAAATAGCGCTTTCGAGTAAATCCATACAAAAATATACAGCTTAATGCCAATGCTGCTAAAAAGCCGACCATTAACCCATAAACTAGGTTAAACCCCTCTTTTTGAGTTAAATAAACATCTTGTTGCCATAAACTGATAGGGATACGTAAACCTGATGGGTTACTAACTTTGAGAATAACCCGAGTGGAGGAGCTTGCTGGAAGCGTTAATTTAGTTAACAAAAACTCACTCTTTATAGTACGTTCGTCAAGTGAGAATGAATCACCTAGCCGCATTTCTGACAGTATTTGTGCATTTCTCAAGTGAAACAGCTGAACTTCATTTAAAAATGGATTGTCTATTAAAATTAATGGACTAAAGCGATTATTTAACGTGTTATTTATTTCAAACGTAACCCAAACAGGGCGGCTTTCTAGGCCAAAATTTAACAGTTTGGTGTTAACCGAATGCCATTTATTAGGCTCAAGTTGTAAAGCTGTTTCTATCGATGAAGGCTCAAAAGAATAAGTGAGATTTGTAACGATATGGGATGAAAAATCTGAATTTATTTCTACGGTAGACGCAAAGCTTTTAAAAGTGAAAAGCACTATAAGTAGGCAAATAGCAGCCTTTAAACTGTTCATTAACGGGCTTCTAAACCAAAAACAGTATAAAAGTTATCTGTTGTTTGCTTCGCCACACTCTTTGCATCTATTTGATACAGCTCAGCAAGTGTTTGGCAGACATGCGTTAATAGTGCAGGCTCATTTCTTCGCGACTTTGGCTTTGGTTTAACGGTGCGTGGAATTAAAAAAGGCGCATCAGTTTCTATAAGTAAGCGGTCTAAGGGAATGCTTGGGGCTAAAGCTTGCAATGCTTGTCCGCGTCTTTCATCACAAACCCACCCTGTGATACCAATGTATAGGCCTAATGCTAAATAACTTTTGAGTGCGATTTCATCTCCTGTAAAGCAGTGAAGCACACCGCGAACATTGAACTCAGTAAGAATATTGATCATGTCATCACTCGCATCACGCTCATGCAAATAAACCGGTAAATTTAACTTTTCGGCTAGTGCAAGTTGGCGTCTCAATACGCTACGTTGAACACTTCGAGGCGAAAAATCACGGTTATAATCAAGCCCGCATTCACCAATAGCAACAACCTGAGGTTGAGTGGCAAGCAGTGTTAATTGGTCTTCTAATGAATCAGTTGCTGTTTTGGCATCATGTGGGTGAATACCGGCGGTTGAAAACAAGTGAAAGCTTTTAGCAAGTGCTAAAGATTGCTCACTTGATGAGATGTCGCAACCAATAAGCAGCATTTTTTCGACACCCGCGCTTTGAGCGCGGGAGATGATATCTGAATGCTCACCATCAAACTGATGGTTTGCTAAGTTAACGCCAGCATCAACCAGTGTGTAAGGCATTACTTAGTTCGTTTGACGCGAATAGAACGGTTTTGACCATCTTTTCGTAATAAAAATGAGTTAAATGCACCGCGGGTAATGGTTACAGCATCAGACTTTTTCAAACGCATGCTATCAGAACCAACTTGGCGCCATTTTTGGTTGTTATCCAAAGTGATGATCAGCTCGCCATAGGGGGCTTTGTCAACAGATGTGACCGCTGCTTTTATTTCACTGTCTTTTTCTGCTCGGTCTTTTTTGTGCTCTAAACCAAAGTCATCCTTTGGCGCTTCAACTGCAACAACAGGAACATTGGTGGCTGTTGTTGGCGCTTTAACTTTTTGGGTTACTGTTGATTGTGTAAGTGGTTTACCCGCCATTGTATTATCGTAACACAACAGACGGTTAAAGTCATTTTCGATAAAGCTACACGCTTTTAGCGCTTGAGTATTAATGTCTGATTGCGCAGAAAATGCAGGTGCGCTCAATATAACCAGTAGTGAGAGTATTTGTTTTTTCATTTTATTCCTCAACTTCTTCTCGTGGTTTAGCAGTGTAAAACTTCGCTAAAATTAAACCTAATTCAAACAAAAGCAACATCGGAAATGCTAATAATGTCTGCGATAAAACATCGGGCGGCGTTAAAAACATCGCCACAACAAAAACACCCACCACAATATAAGGGCGCTTTTCTTTTAAGCTCGTTGTTGTCGTTGCACCACTCCAGCACAAAAGCATAATAGCAACTGGAATTTCAAATGCGACGCCAAACGCAAAAAACAGCTTTAATACAAACCCTAAATAACTACTTATATCTGGCGCTAGGGTCATCATTTCAGGACCCGTATTGGTAAAAAAACCTAAAATAATGGGTAGCACTACAAAATAACAAAAAGCGATACCGCCATAAAATAGTAAAATACTGGAAGCAAGAATAGGCATCAGCATTTTCTTTTCATGCTGATATAATCCCGGCGCTATAAACCCCCAAATTTGATGCAATATCCAAGGTATAGACGCAAATAATGCAACAAATAAAGTCAGCTTAAATGGGGCAAAGAAGGGGGCTGTGACATCGGTTGCAATCATGGTTGCACTGCTTGGTAAATGAGAGACTAACGGCTGCGCAACAAACGCGTATATATCGTTTGCAAAATACACTATTGCAATAAAAATAACTAAAATACTCAACAGTGATTTTATAAGCCTGTCACGCAGCTCTATTAAATGAGCTACAAACCCCGATTTTACTTCCTCAACCATTTTTATTTATACCATTTAGTAAGTTGACCATAGAAAGGTAAATTAAATTCACTTTTTTTCATCAATTTGTTGGTTAGGTTCTGATTCTTGTGGCTGTTTTTTATAGCTGTGAGTTACTGATTCTGCAGCCTGTTTTAGCTCACTTAATGAGCTTTGTAATTCAGGGCTTAAATCTTGTAGGTTTTGTTGCTCAGCTTTTTTTAGGTTTTCGTGGAGCTCGTGTACGCGCAATTCTTCACTCACTTCAGCTTTAACTGAATTAGCAAGAGATTTAACAGTTTTAACCCAGCGACTAACCGTTCTTATTGCAACGGGTAAGCGTTCAGGCCCTAATACAACAAGCCCTACAATAAAAACAACAACTAACTCCCACATGCCCATGTTAATTAAGCCTTATCGGTGTCTTTTGTTTTTTCGGTATCAGTAGTCGTCGTTTTTTGTGACGTTTGAATTTGTTCAGGGGAGTCTGTTTCAGTTGGTTTTTCATCCGACATTGCTTTTTTAAACCCCTTAACAGCACCGCCTAAGTCACCCCCCATGCCGCGTAATTTTTTAGTACCAAAAAGAAGTACAATGATTGCTAAAACAATCAATAATTGCCAAATACTAATGCCGCCCAATCCCATGGTTCTCTCCAAATAATAAAATGATTAAATGTATATTTTAAATACTAATTATACGCTCTAAACCGTAAATAGCACTTTGTTTATGCGTGTCGCCAAGCAGCAATAAAACACGCGGCAGAACAGGTTGCTGTAACGCCTGCAGCAATTAAATCATGTTGCAAATAACACAGTGCAGACACTACCAAAGTAGCACTCCCTAACAAGCTAAGCACTAACGCTTTATGAGAAACTGGCTTTACAACTGCGTGGGTGCGCACTGGGCGCTTTAAGTTTTGATAAATCAAGTCAGGTAACTCAGGCATTTTTTCAGCCCAGAATGGTAGGTTTGCATACATTTGTTTTAAGACAGATAACGGCCCTACTTGTTCTTTAACCCACTGCTCTAAGAAGGGTTTAGCCGTTTTCCATAAATCTAGTTGAGGATAAAGCTGTCTTCCCAGCCCTTCAACATAGAGTAATGTTTTTTGAAGTAGCACCAATTGTGGTTGCACCTGCATATTAAATCGACGCGCGGTGTTAAATAAATTTACCAGTACATGCCCAAATGATATTTCAGCAAGTGGCTTATTAAAAATAGGTTCGCAAACAGTGCGAATAGCAAATTCAAACTCTTCGATACTGGTATCTTCAGGAACCCAGCCAGAGTCAACATGCAGTTGGGCTACTTGACGATAGTCGCGATTAAAAAAGGCAATAAAGTTTTCTGCTAAATAGCGCTTATCTTCTTTACTTAAGGTACCAACAATACCGCAATCAATACCAATATATTTAGGGTTTTCAGGATGCTCGCGAGATACAAAAATATTACCGGGATGCATGTCTGCATGAAAAAAACTATCTCTGAATACTTGTGTAAAAAACACTTCTACACCACGTTCTGCAAGCAATTTCATATTTGTATTTTGCGCTATTAACGACTCGGTATCTGACACGGGTATACCGTAAATACGCTCCATCACTAACACGTTGCTTCGGCTGTAATCACTGTAAACAGTAGGGATATAGAGTGCATCTGAATCATCAAAATTACGTTTTAATTGAATGCCATTGGCACCTTCACGCATTAGGTCTAATTCATCAAGCAGTGTTTTTTTATACTCTTTTACTACTTCAACAGGGCGCAAGCGTTTTGATTCGTTATGAACATTAGCAAGCACCTGAGCAAGCTTTTCCATTAATGCTAAGTCTGCATTTATTTGTTCATGGATGTTTGGGCGAATTACTTTAATAACAACATCTTGCTCAATATTATCGTTGTCAACTAGTGTTGCAGTATGCACTTGTGCTATTGATGCAGATGCCAATGGCGTCTGTGAAAATTCACTAAACAGCTCGCTAATGTTATTAATATCGAGTGCATTTTCTATAATTTGTTGCGCCAATTCACCTTCAAAAGGCTGAACTTGGTCTTGCAAAAAGGCAAGCTCTTGCGCGATATCGTGAGGAAGTAGATCGCGACGTGTTGACAGCATTTGGCCAAATTTAATCCATACAGGTCCTAGCTCTTGTAATGCTAAACGTAGGCGCAGTCCTGCAGGTTTTTCTTTATGCTGATTTCGTAGCCAAAATAAACACCCTCTGGCAATTTTTGCAAACCAAGGGGTTTTACTTTTAGGCACTAATTCGTCTAAACCATAGCTAAGTAATGTTTTAGTGATGTAATACAATCGTGAAGAAGACACAAAAAGTCCTTAGCGTGTTTTGGCGCTTAATAAAGTGTTTATACGCTGCTCTATGGCGGCAACTTGGCCTTTTAGTTCTCGGTTTTGTTGTTTAAATTGTGCAAGTTCTAAAGGGTGAATCGTAACAGCTAGCTCGTCTTGAAATAAGCTTGTTAACGTGGTGCTTAGTTGCGCGTTAATTTTGCTACCATGGCGCTTTAGCGACATAAAATGCAAATAAAGTTGTTGAGCTGGTGCGTCGCCAATATAACTTGATAACTGTTCGGGCCAATCTATGTCTAACCCTGAAAATGCACCGCTATATGCTTGCGCTATATTCAAGTCGCCTTGTAAATCGAGTTTATCTTGACGAATTAGCTGTGTAAGCATGGCTGGGTTTTTAAGAGCAACAAGCGTGTCTATATCGGCGCTGATCATGCAATCGCTATAATCGCTGTTGTCAGCGGCATAAAGGTGTAGTTTTTCGTCAGCAAAAACAACCTGTATGGTTTGTTGCCAGTCTCTAACTTCAACAAGTAAACGCTGTTGTTTTACCGTGTTTAGCTTTTGGACTACGTTAGGGTCGAGTTTAAGTGCTTGATTTAAAATGCGCTCAACAAGCGAAAGTACAAAGTTAGGTAGCATCAAAAAGGTCGATGTATCTGTATTATCACTGTTTTTTTCAGATGCTTGATCAAGCGCCATGACTCAGAGCCTTAATATTTAAAACCACGGTGAAGGGCAACAATTCCGCCTGTTAGGTTTTGATACGTTGTTTGTTCAAACCCAGCTTCATCCATCATAGCTTTAAGCGTATCTTGGTCTGGGTGCATACGAATTGACTCTGCTAAATATTGATAAGACTCACTGTCGTTAGCAACTAGCTTGCCCATTGTTGGCAGTAAATTGAACGAGTAAAAATCATACGCTTTGCTAAGTGCTTCGTGTTTTGGCTTAGAAAACTCTAATACTAACAAACGACCACCTGGCTTTAGTATGCGATACATTGAGCGCAGCGCCTTGTCTTTGTCGGTTACATTACGTAAACCGAAGGCGATGGTGATCACATCAAAGCTGTTATCTGGAAATGGCAGCATTTCAGCATTCATTTGTACGTAGTCAATATTGCCTACAAGGCCTAAATTATGAAGCTTTTCACGACCTACTTTGAGCATAGATGAGTTAATATCGCCCAAAACCACTTGGCCAGTTTCACCGACCAGTTGACTAAATTTTGCAGTTAAATCGCCTGTACCACCGGCTAAGTCAAGAACATGATGGCCTTTACGCACGCCTGAACTGGCTATAGTTTGACGTTTCCATAAACGGTGGACACCAAAAGACATTAAATCATTCATTACATCGTACTTAGCCGCAACAGAGTGAAATACATCTGCAACCATTGATGCTTTTTCGTTTTCAGCAACGGTTTTGTAGCCAAAGTGCGTGGTCTTTTCTGGGGTCTCGTTCATGATTAATCTCTATCGTGGCAATAAGCACTAGTGTACTTTATTGTGCACCGAAGGTGCAATTTGAATATGATTTATCAGGTGTTTTATTGGCCGGCGGTAAAACTACTTTGGCCAAGAGAGCGGGCTTTAAATGCCGCGTGTGATGCCTTTTTAGCCAGTTGGTTAAAGTCTTCTTTTTGCTGATGCTGAGCGATTCCAAGCGATAAGTTAATGCTGGGCAGTTTTGCGCCACTTTTTGAGCTTACAAAACGCAGTTTTTCTACACCTTTACGAACTTTTTCAGCGATGAGAATTGCTGTTTCTGGATCAATATCAGCTAATAAAACAGTGAACTGATCTTTAGCGGTACGCCCCGGTAAACCACTTTGCATTACATACTTTTGAACTTGTTTAGCCACTTTATTTAAAATCACTTCACCAATAATATCGCCAAAGTTATCAACAAAATGCGCTAAATTATCGATTTGAATGGCAATGGCACAAATAGACTTGTCTTGAGTCGCCCATAGTTCAGTTTGTTGGGTTAAGTAATGGCGTTTAAATAAGCCGGTTTGACTATCTATAATGTGTTGCTTACGAAGTTGAGAAAGTTGTTTTTGTGTTCTTTCGTGTAGTTTTTTTGCTCTCGTTAGCTCTTGCTTAAACTTTTTATGTTGAGCGAGTAACTCAGCAGTTTGCTTATCAAGTTTGTTAAGTGCTTGGCGGCTTTGTTCTATATTGTTTTCGTCAAGCGAATGAACACATTCACTCACTTGATCTGCAAAGCGACTGATTTGTTTTTCTGTATTTTGCGCATTGTTAGACAATGAAGTAATAACGCCGTCTACGTTTTGAATCATCGACACTTGCGTATTGTGTCCGACATTTAAAAATTCAAAGTAAAGTTGCTCTATTAATACGCCATCAATGTTTTCATCGGTAGAAATAGCGCGATCTAATGTTTTATTTAATTTTAAATTTGCTTGGCTAACGTAGGTGTAAACAACTTGAAAGTTCAGGGGCGTTGGCGGCAATGCATAGCGTTCTAAGAACATACACACTTGAGTCATTTTCTCTTGAGCAATAGCCATGGAATCATGGAACATCATTATTTAATACCAACTAAGTACGCATCAATGCTTAATTTATAATTTCATTCCATGAGTCGATTGTGCTTCCAAGCTTTTTTATTATTTTTTACTACTGTATTCGTTATAACTGATATTAAAAAGCAAAAATAGGGCCAAGGGAACTTAAATTTTACTTTAGTCGCTTAATAGCTGCTTTTCTCATCAATTAGGCTTGTTTTTAACTCATTTAATAGGATTGATCGTTTAATAAATACTTTTTAAAACTGTACTTTTAGAGTCGATTTTTATTTAAAACTTCATCTTACAGTGGTGGTTTTAGTAATAAGGTAAAGGCACGTTATAAAGAGACGCTATTGCAAATGCGCCTGATAGCGCAGTGTAATAGCAATATGCTGTATCATAGCTTGCCCTTTTATTGAATAAGCTTTAAGCCTGGTAGGGCGTTAACATCAACGATACTTGTCTCATTTACTTGCTATTTACTGAGTCTGCGATAGCTTTGTGAAATTCATTATCTGACTAAATTTTATTATGACGAATAATTTATTACTTAAGCCAATCCGCAATACACTTATCAGCATGACGCTTTTATGTACTTTAAGTGCCTGTCAAACCACAAACTATAACGCCGATAGTCAGTTTACAGCGGTTGCAGATAGCATTGTTGATTACCGACAAAGTTCCAGCCCTTACGGCAACATTGAGGGTGTTAATGGTTATTTGTTAGCGAATCTATCGCCTGAGTTTTTAGAGCAGCAATACAATAAAAAAACTCAGTTCTTGGCTGAGCTAGACGCCTTAGATGCAGCGTCCCTGAGTGATGAAAACCAAATAAACTTCAGTATTATTCGTGCTCAAGTACAAAACAGCGTTGACGAATATGTATTTAATACTCATTACATGCCGCTAACTTCTGAGTACGGTTTTCATTCTGGCTTATCGTATATTGTAAACAGCAGCCAATATAAAACACTGCAAAATTATCAAACCTATTTAGCACGTTTGGCTCAGGTCCCTCGCTTTTTTGAACAAAATATTTATTGGATGAAAAAAGGTCTTGAAACAGGTTTAACGCAACCTAAAGCGGTGCTTGAAGGGTACGAAGAATCAATATCAGCCTATATAGTTGAGGATGTTACAACGTCTGAATTTTATAAACCTTTTTTAAAAAATAACGCAGGCTTGCCAGAGAGTGAGTTTAAATCACTTCAGCAGCAGGCGCAGTCTGTAATAAAAGATAAAGTAATTGAATCATATAAAAATTATTTAGCTTTTTTTACACAGGAGTATCGCCCTGGTGCGCGCACTTCGATAGGTATTTCAAATACGCCAAACGGCGAATCGTTTTATAAAAATAGAGCTAAATATTACACCACTACCGAGATGACCCCTAAAGAGATACACGAGCTGGGGTTAAAAGAAGTTGCACGCATTCGCGGCGAAATGGAAGCCATTATAAAAGAAGTCGAGTTTGAGGGAACATTTGCAGAGTTCATTCACTTTTTACGAACCGATCCGCAATTTTATGCAACCACACCGGAGGAGCTACTTAAAGAGGCAGCATATATAGCAAAAAAAATGGACGCACAACTGCCTAAGCTGTTTCATACCTTGCCTCGTAAACCGTATGGTGTTGCGCCGGTACCCGCGAGCATAGCGCCCAAATACACAACGGGTCGCTACTCAGGTTCAAATAGAGATGATGAGGCGGGCTATTATTGGGTGAATACGTACGCACTTGATAAACGCCCACTGTATGTATTAGAAGCGCTCACTTTGCACGAAGCGGTACCGGGTCATCATTTACAAATATCATTAAATGCAGAATTAGAAACCTTGCCACGTTATCGTCGAGATGCGTATTTATCGGCATTCGGTGAAGGTTGGGGGCTTTACTCTGAGTACTTAGGCATTGAAGCGGGCTTTTATCAAAGTCCTTATAGCCGATTTGGTCGTTTAACTTACGAAATGTGGCGAGCTGCTCGTTTAGTGGTAGACACCGGTATGCACATGTATGGTTGGAGCAGAGAGCGCGCTATGCAGTTTATGAGCGAAAATACAGCGTTGTCGTTACACAATGTGAAAACCGAAACCGATCGCTATATAACTTGGCCTGGCCAAGCACTGTCATACAAAATTGGTGAGCTTACGATTAAACGTTTACGTAAAGAGGCTGAGCAAGCTCTTGGGCAAAGTTTTGATATTAGGGAGTTTCACCATCAGGTATTACGCCATGGCTCTGTCCCTTTATCTGTTTTAGAGGCGCAAGTACGTTTATATATTAATGAAGAGTTAGCCAAACAGAAGAGTTAGCCTACAAATGGTTAATTCTTGAATGCATAAAAGTGTTATGTCATGTTGGACATAGCACTTTTTTATTTTTACAGCAGCGGATCACCAATGAACAACTTTATAATGTTTAGTATTGACGTATTTGCGAGTCTATTTATTGTTTTTTTAGGCTTATTAGTTTTAATTGTGGCCGTTTTTTATATCCGCGATGTTACACAAACAAAGCATGCAATTAGGCGAAATTACCCTGTAATTGGACGCTTTAGGTATTTTTTTGAACGTCAAGGCGAGTTTTTTAGACAATACTTTTTTGCCCTCGACAGGGAAGAAATGCCTTTTAATCGTGCCGAACGTAGTTGGGTTTATCGCGCTGCAAAAAATGTAGACCGTACCGCGGCATTTGGATCTACACAAAGTTTAGAGGTCACAGGTACAGTAATGTTTATGAACTGCGCCTTCCCTACGCTTGATGAAGAAGCGCTTGCGCCAAGTGAAATAACGCTTGGTCCCTATTGCCAAACACCTTATTCAACCAATTCTTTATTTAACGTATCGGGAATGAGCTTTGGTGCGCTATCTAAGCCCGCTGTGCGTGCTCTTTCTAAAGGGGCAAAGCTCGCGGGTTGTTGGATGAACACGGGGGAGGGGGGCTTGAGCCCTTATCATCTTGAAGGTGGCGCAGATTTAGTTTTTCAAATTGGTACTGCTAAATACGGGGTACGCGATGAAAATGGCCAGCTCAGTATCGAAAAACTCAAACAGATTGCAGCACACGAGCAGGTTAAAATGTTTGAGCTTAAAATGAGCCAAGGTGCTAAACCTGGTAAGGGAGGCATGCTACCTGGGCGCAAAGTGAATGCTGAAATAGCAAAAATACGCGGTATTCCTGAGGGCGAAGATTCTATTAGTCCCAATGGGCACCCTGAAATTAAAAACCCCAGTGATATTCTCGATATGATTGCGACGGTACGAAATACCACAGGTAAACCAACTGGCTTTAAGGCCGTTATTGGTGCATATGGCTGGTTAGAAACCTTATTTGCAGAAATTAATCACCGTGGTATTGAGTCTGCTCCTGATTTTATTACCATTGATAGTGCTGACGGTGGAACTGGTGCTGCTCCTCAGCCCTTAATGGATTCTGTGGGATTACCACTTCGTGAAAGTTTACCGCTAGTAGTCAATATGCTTGAAAAACACGGACTGCGTGATCGTGTTAAAATTATTGTTTCGGGTAAGCTTATTGTGCCTTCTAAGGTTGCTTGGGCGTTAGCGCTTGGGGCCGATTTTGTTGTGTCGGCTCGCGGACATATGTTTGCATTAGGGTGTATTCAAGCAATGCAATGTAACAAAGATTCTTGCCCTACCGGTATTACTACTCATAACGAACGCTTGCAGCGCGGTTTAAACGTTGCGGATAAAGCGCAGCGAGTGGCTAACTACAATAAGTATATTCATTATGGCGCGGGGCTTATTGCTCACTCATGCGGTGTAACAAGTGCACGAGAGCTTAAACGCGAACATGTACGTATAGTTCAAGAAAGTGGCCTTTCGGAGCCATTAGATAAAATTTACGAAAATTATAAGTAGGTTAAAATAAACAGATGTAATAGGTGCGTGTTTATTTTGAGTGGTTCCAAAAATGAAGTAAGGAAAGCGTGTGTTCAATAGTAAATTACCTGACGTTGGTGTGAGTATATTTAGCCAAATGAGTGAGCTGGCGAATCAGTTCTCTGCAATTAACCTTTCGCAGGGGTTTCCTGAGTTCGACACACCAAACTTTTTAAAAAGTCAGATTACTCATTATGTTCAACATGGTGTTAATCAATATTCTCCTTCAAGTGGTGTACCTAAATTACAGCAGCAAATTGCAAGTTTGATACAAAAAAAATACGCTACAGAGCTTAATGCTGCAAAGCAAATAACCATCACATCGGGGGCAACCGAAGCCCTTTTTGTTGCCATTCAAACAATAGTTCGCCCAAACGACGAAGTCATCGTATTTGACCCAGCTTATGACGCTTATAAACCCGCGATTGAGCTTGCAGGCGGGAGGTCCGTACATATTGCATTAAAGGCCCTCGACTATACGATTAACTGGCGTAAGGTAGAGCAAAAAATTACAAAGCACACCCGCGCTATTGTCATAAACACACCTCATAACCCAACCGCTAAAGTGATAACTCAACAAGACATTGCAGAGCTTAAGAGGTTAGTTTGTACTTACAAATTATATATTGTAAGCGATGAGGTATATGAGCATATTACACTTGATGAGCAACCACATTTAAGTGTATTACGAGATCAAGAATTGCTCGCTCAAAGTTTTGTTATTTCGAGCTTTGGTAAAACATTTCATTGTACAGGTTGGAAAATGGGTTATTGCATTGCCCCTGAACATTTAGCGAGCGAGTTTAGAAAAATTCATCAATATGTGACCTTTTCTAGCTTCACACCCGCTCAGCATGCATTGGCCGACATGTTAGAACAACAAAGCGAGCATGTAGATTCGCTCAGTGATTTTTATCAACAAAAGCGCGATTTACTTATACGTCATTTACTCGGCAGTCGATTTACAGTTTTACCAAGCCAAGGAACCTACTTTTTATTGCTAGATTATAGTGATGTATCTGATTTAAACGATGTTGAATTTTGCCATTGGCTAGTTGAGCAAGCAGGTGTTGCGGCAATACCTTTAAGTGTTTTTTATCAAACGCCACCGGGTGATAAAGTTATCCGCTTATGTTTTGCAAAAAATAATGAAACCCTAAAAGAGGCAGCCCATATTTTATGTCAACTTTAACGCTTACATTGGTGCAAAGCTCTCTTCACTGGCTTGATAAAAGCGCTAATTTAGCGATGCTTGATAAGCAGCTAGAGGCGCTAACAGAAAAGCCTGACCTTATTTTATTACCTGAAACGTTTGCCACTGGTTTTGCTATAAACCTTGACTGCGCGGAGCCAGAAAATGGCTTGGTGCTTACGTGGTTAAAACAACAAGCAAAAAAACATAATGCAGTGATTGCTGGGTCGGTGCTGGTGGCGCAAGGTAATAAAAAAGCCAACCGCTTTTATTGGGTAAAAGCATGTGGTGAAGTAATCTATTATGATAAACGCCATCTATTTCGCTTAGGAAATGAGGGAGACTATGTACTAGCAGGAAGTGAGCGAAAAGTGTTTGAAATTAATGGCTTTAAACTATTACCGCAGGTGTGCTACGACCTGCGTTTTCCGGTGTTTCAGCGCAATAAAAATGACTACGACATAATGGTAAATGTAGCAAATTGGCCAGCGGTGCGACGCCCCGTTTGGGATACATTATTGGCAGCTCGTGCAATAGAAAATTTATGTTATGTGGTAGGGGTTAACCGTATAGGCGACGATGGCAATGGTGTTGCCCACACTGGTGGCACCGCAGTTTATAATTTTAAGGGGGAGGCATTAGCTAAGGCGGCCGATAACACAGAGCAGTTAGTGACAGTGACACTTGAAAAAAAACATTTAGAGGCCTTTAAAGCGGCTTTCCCTGCTTATTTAGATGCTGATACGTTTACTCTGACTTAAATCATCTTCACATAGCACTAAACATATTAAGTGTTAAAATAGACGCTATTACATTGATTGGCGGCTAATTAGCAATATGAACACTTTAATCACTCCTGTTATTTTAGCTGGTGGTATTGGCTCTAGGTTGTGGCCTTTGTCGCGCCAAGCAATGCCTAAGCAATTTTTGCCACTATTGAATAATGAAAACTCATTATTGCAAAATACATTAAATCGCGTCTCTGGGGCTGAGTTTTCACAGCCAATTTTAGTGTGTAATGAACAGCACCGGTTTATTGCTAAAGAGCAAAGTAGTGCAGCTAATGTGTTTGGGTTGATACTAGAGCCTACAGGTAAAAATACGGCTCCTGCTATTGCACTTGCTGCCCATTACGCAATTCAAAGTGGGCTTAAAGGTCCTATGTTGGTGATGCCTGCTGATCATCATATAAAGGATTTTTCTCCGCTAACATCACAAATAAACGATGCTGTAACACTTGCAGAGCAAGGAAAGTTGGTTACTTTTTCAATTACACCTTCAATGGCCCACACTGGGTTTGGGTATATAAAGCAAGGCAGTAAAATTTCAGGCTCAAACTGTTTTGAAGTGGCCGAGTTTAAAGAAAAGCCAAACCTAGCTACGGCGCAAAAATACTTAGCTGAAGGCGGTTATAGTTGGAATAGTGGGATGTTTTTATTTACACCACAAGCCTATTTGGATGAACTGGAACGCTTCACACCAAAAATTGCGCACAGCGTGAAGATGGCTTCTCATTTTTCACATGACTTAGGTTTTACTAGGCCCGATAGTGAACCGCTTGAGTTTTGCCCAAGTGATTCAATTGATTATGCTATTTTAGAGCGTAGTAACAATGTTGCTGTTATGCCTGTAGCACTTAAATGGAATGATGTGGGCAGCTTTAGTGCGCTTGCTAGCCTGAGCACTAAAGATAGTTATGGCAACAACAAAAGCGAAAACCATACGGCACAAAACAGTACCAATAATTTTGTTATTAGCGAACACGACCATAGTATCGCTACGCTTGGCGTAAGTGATTTAGCCATTATTCACACCCACGACGCCACACTGGTTGCCGATAAAAATAAGCTCGATGGCTTACCTTTATTACTTAAACAATTAGCACTGAGCCAAAGCGATAAACTCAACCACCATCAGGTTGTGTATCGTCCATGGGGTAACTACCGCACTTTGGTTGAAGGTAGTGGTTTTAAAGTTAAAAAAATAACCGTTAATAGCGATGCTAAACTTTCGACGCAGCGCCATCAGCATCGTGCAGAGCATTGGGTTGTTGTATCTGGGGTGGCAGATGTGCGTATTGATGACCAAGAATTAACACTCACCCAAGATCAATCTTGTTATATTGCCGCTAAACAACTGCATAGCTTAGCGAATAACCAGCAAGTGCCGTTAATTGTTATTGAGGTACAAACGGGTATCATACTTGATGAAAATGACATTGAGCGATTTAATGATATGTACGGAAGGTATTAAGCTGCTCTACTTTTTAAAGTAAACCGCTTTAACCTAATTCACTACGTACAAATTTTAAGTATTTCTCAAGGCTGCGTTGCCAAAGATCAAGTGCCTCATCAAGCATGCCGTTATGAGGCTTATTGTCGAGTAGGCGGCGCTCAATTTTTTTAAGCTCCATACCGTAACGATTAAACCCTAATTGCAATGCAGTACTCGCTTGGCGGTGTAAAAGTTTAATGCACTGTTCAGGATGCTGGTCTATTAAGTCTTGGCAGCGTATCAGCTTATTACGAGCAGAGAGTACAAACTCATTATAAATAGACGATACCTCATCCTCACTAAACGAGCTGGCGAGTGTTTCAATAGCTGTCTTATCGTACAGGGTATCTATAAGTTCTACTGCAATATTAGTGGTTTGATTTGATTGAGAATCGCTTAATGCTTGGCGCAGTTTTTGGTGTTTAATTGGCTTACCAACAATGTCTTTTATACCCAACGCTAAGTACTCTTTAACTTCATCAGGGCTTAAACTCGCAGTAAAGGCGAGTACAGGTGTACGCTGGTTTTTGTGATCAAGGCGTTTAAGGCGTTTAAGAACTTCTTGACCTGTTAAATCGGGTAGATTCATATCAAGTAAGACGACGTCAAAATGATGAGCTTGCATTAACTCAATGGCACTTTTACCATCTTTAGCGAGCTTAATTTTGTGTTCGTCATCGGCCATAAACTCAATAGCAATTTTTTGGTTTAGGTCTAAATCTTCCACCAAAAGAACATCGAGCCCTGTTAAATAATCTTTTGTTTGATGGCGTTGCTCTACAAGGCTTAACTCACCCAGCGCAAAAGTAATCGTAAAGCTAAATACACTACCAGTGCCCAGTTGACTAGAAATTTCAAGGCGGCTACCGAGTTTTTCTAATAAGCGACTGGTAATTGCAAGTCCAAGACCGGTGCCGCCCTTTTCCTTGCCTGCACTACTTTGTACATAAGGCTCTGTTAAGTAGGCGATTTCTTCATTTTCGATACCTGGGCCTGAATCTTTAACACTCACTTTTATAGTGTGTTCTAGTTGTTTTTCTAAAACTAAATCAACTTGAATTTTTACTACGCCACGGTCAGTAAATTTAATAGCATTACCAACTAAGTTAATAATTATTTGTCGAAGCTTTTGCTGGTCACAGTAGTAGCATGCTTGTTCAGGAATATTACATATAAGCTCAAATTTAAGCTGTTTTTGTTCTGCTAATGGGCTGAGCAATAAGCATAAGTTATTTAGCCATGTTTTAAATTCAATATCTTCTTCATAAAGGGCTTCGTCACTTTGGTCTAGACTCGCATATTCAAGTACTTTATCGACCAGTAGGTTTAGTGATTCGGCAGAATTAATAATTGCTTCGCAATAGGCTTTACTATGCGTATCGCTTGTTTGGTTCATGACCAATTGTGCACTACCTAAAATACCATTGAGTGGTGTACGTATTTCGTGACTAATAGTCGATAAAAATAGCCCTCGTATTTCTAAATCTTTCTGCGCTTTATCGGCGAGCGTATTGAGGTGATGCTCTCGGCGTTCATTACATAACAGTGCCATACCAGCGGCATAAAACATAGGTGCTATGATGCCATTTAAAAATAATACAGTGCTAAACCAACTGCTTGAGACGAGATCTTTTTGCTCAATTTCATTCATAAAAATTGAACGCGCAATAAAGGCTAACACCACGAGTGTTAAAATTGTAATGTATACAATACTGCCGTTGGGGTAAGGTTTACGAGCGTACTTTATAAATATAAACAGTAAAAACAAGGCTTCTGAAATATGTTGTAGGTCGGATGCGATAACACGACCAGCTAAAGAGGGATCAAAAAAACTATAATAACCAAATACCATTGCACTAAATGCGGTCACTGAACAAAGAAGCTTAAATCCAGGTCCGCGATAATCTAAAAATTGACTAATAGCAAAACAGTGCACAATAGAGGCTGCAAACATTAAGCTACACGCTGCATTTATAACAAGTAAGTTATGTGAGCTACTTACAAGCGCAAATGCAACGACAGCACATAGCATCAATACTGGATAAAAAATGTATATCAGTGTCCCTGGGGTTTGCTTATTGGTTCGCCAAGTTAAAATATTCAAAAAAGTCATTACGACAATAACGGCTATGCTGGCAAAATATAAAGTGTATGAGTCAAGCATGGGTTTTCCAGCAGGTGATTTTGATTAGATTAATTAAAAATTATAAACTTAACAAGCGCTTATATTAAATACAAAAACAGACACCTAAGTGTCTGTTTTTGTATTTCAGTCGAAGTCAGCGTTTAGCGAATTTCGTCTGGTATATTTTGCTGTGCCCACGATAAAAGCTCAATACGGTTACGACACTTGGTCTTTCTAAATGCGCTGTATAAATGAGTTTTTACAGTGTGTGGGCTAATGCTAAGTTCTTCAGCAATTTCTTTGTTTTTAGAACCGTTACTCATTAATGAAATAATCGCTTTTTCTCGCTTAGTAAGTTTGACAGGTTCAATATCGCCCTCTGTAAGCTTGTGAAGTGCGTCTTTATTAAACTGCAACATGCGATTTAATGCATTACACATGATGTCGCGACGATACCAAAGCTGATCTTCTAATAAGAGTCGAATACCTTTCATTAGCACATCTGCATTATCGGTCGTGTAAAATACACCACGAATACCGCTGAGTAGTGCTCGATTAGCAAGCTCTGGGTTTTCATCTAAGTTAAATAATATGATATCGCACTTAACACGAAGGTTTACTAGTTGTTCTTTTAATTTTCCCCACGCGTCATTGCTAGATGTTTCAATAAAAAGTAAGCGAGTCCCTTCAGGTGTATCCAATATATTAGTACCTGTTGTAACGTCTAGTCCTTGCGTTTTTAGCAATGGCTCTAATACGTTAATACCAATAGTATTAATTGGATCTTTATCTAATAACAAAAAGGCAGAACTGCTCATGTTTTTATACTCTTTTATAAAGCTGACTGATTAAGTTTATCACGGTTCCCACACCTTTAGTATTAGAAAACCGCTATCGTACTTAAAAACAAGTACAATTTTATGATTATTTAAACATAAAATGTTGCAAATAAGTAATTGTTTTTTAATTTATAGGAACACATGCTTTTATATAGCATGTAGTAACTGAGCTTAATTAAGCGATTTCTTTTTTATTATCTTGATAAGGAGGCCACCCCATTTGCTTACCGGCAAGCATGTGAAGATGGATATGATAGACGGTTTGTCCGCCATGATCGTTGCAGTTCATAACAACACGGTAGCCGTCATCACTAAAGTTATGTTCTTTTGCAAGCTTAGCGGCCACCACATACAAGTTACCTACTAAATGTGCGTTATCATCATTTATATGATTTATGGTAGGAATTGCAATTTTTGGGATAATTAACACATGAAAAGGAGCTTGAGGGTTTATATCTTCAAACGCGAGAGTATTTTCGTCCTCGTAAATTATGTTTGCTGGGATCTCGCGGTTGATTATTTTTGTAAAGATAGTCTCTTGGCTCATTGTGTGTTCCTTATCAAGTGGTATGAAATTTAGATTCACTAATGACAAATTTTCAAAGCAGTGTCAAACTCAAATCAACCAAAGGAGTTAATATGCGTAAATCAGTGTTAATGAGCAGTGTAGCTGCATTGCTATTTAGTGTATCGAGTATGGCAGAAAACATTCACTTTCCTGAAGAGTTTGTGCCGTTGCAAGTCGGTGAGCGAATAATAGAAAGCTCTTTGTTTAGCCGTGTAGAAGATTTAGAGTTAGCGCCGGGGTCGTATCGGCTAAAGCTCAAGTATACCGACTTATACGATGAAGATTACGATATGCATGAGGTGGTCGAGTCAGAGCCTTTTTGGGTTGATATTACAATTGAGGCGGGTACAGATTATACCTTGGTATTTAATCGTGCTGAAAATGCAGTAGCGGCTAAAGTATTTGCTCAATCGCCCATGGTAAGTTTAAAAGCTAAAGGCAGTGCGTTAGCTGCACCATTGAGTGTTGTCTCTAATAACCAACTTGCTAGCGAAGCGCCTGTTAGAACTATGCGAGAAGCACCAGCGGGTCCAGAAAAGCCAAGTAGGCCAATTAAACCTATTGCGCCTATTACAGGCAAAGGCATGCCAAGTGCGGCGCAAATGCTCGACTTTTGGTGGCAGCAAGCAACAGTTGCTGAGCGCAAAGCTTTTTTAGAAAAAGTAACAAACTAAGCTATTTAAAATAAGCATTAAAAAAGGGCCAAATTAGGCCCTTTTAGTTGTTACTTTACATTATTTATTATTCAAATAATGCGTCAATAGTGCCTTGTGCTAGTGGGTGGTATCCGGGACGTGCTTTTAAGTAAACACTCTGCGCCCAGTCTTTCTTACCGTTAGTGATAAGTGATTTGTACAGCGGCACAATTAGCTTACGACGACCAATACCTGATAAATGCGCATCAAGTGCAGGGTAAATTGGCTGATAACCGTTGTCTACTGCTAGCATATACCATGCAAATGCACGTTCTGCGTTGGTTGACTGCGTTAAGTTAAACTCGTCATCTAACTCAGTCATTTTTTCAATGCTTAAATCGCGTGGTAGGTTATTTAAAAAGTGCAACCACTCGTGTACTGTCCAGTTTGCTGTAGGTAACTGAGCAGCAGTTTTTGCGCCTTGCAACCAGGCTGTAGTTGCAGTATCAACCTTATCGAACGCATCAGAGGTAGGGTTAGGAGCATCTGTTGGTAAACCTGGCTCAAAAATCCACTCGTTCACTTTATCCATGCTAACAATACCTGGGTACTTGTTAATTAAATTAGCTTCAATATAGGTAACAAATTGTGCAGTCGTTAACGATTTAAAAGCAAACTCGTCAAAATAAGTTTTTACGAAAGGGTCAAACTTGTCACGACCAAACTTGTTTTCCAAGTAAATTAAGAATAATTGACCTTTAGTGTATGGTACCGAGCTAAATGCATCATCTGGGTCACGACCATTAAGCTTTAAGTTAAGGCGTGTGTCTGGCGCGTCAATGGTTTTAAGCTGCGCGCGAAGACCTGCTGCATCGAGTGCTTGTTCCATAACGGCACGGTCGCGGCCAAACACTTCTTCCATAATGCGGTTTTCAACGTATGAGGTAAAACCTTCGTTTAACCATAAATCTTCCCACGTTGCATTAGTCACTAAGTTACCAGACCAAGAGTGAGCAAGCTCATGCGCAATAAGGTTAACTAAGCTTTTATCGCCTGCAACAACGGTAGGGGTAATAAACGATAAACGTGGATTTTCCATGCCACCAAACGGAAAACTTGGCGGAAGCATGAGTAAGTCGTAACGGCCCCAAGCATAGTCGCCATACATGGCATTGGTTTTATCGATCATGGCTTGCGTGTCGTTAAATTCGGCAACAGAGGCTTCTAAAATTTCAGGCTCTGCAAATATACCCGTCTGATGAGACATTGCTTTAAATTCTAGGTTACCTGCACCAATGGCAATTAGGTATGGCGAAATAGCTTGCGGCATTTCAAAATGGTAGTCGCCATCTTTATAAAGCGCGTCTTTGTTGTCTGCGCTCATAACCGCACGAATATCTTTAGGCGTGGTAATTCGTGCAGAGTAGGTTACACGCATTGCTGGAGTGTCTTGCACTGGTAACCAGCTACGAGCGTGAATTGCTTGCGATTGGCTATACATAAACGGGTGCGTTTTACTGGCAGTTTGCGTAGGTGTTAACCATTGTAGACCAGATGCTTCTGGGCGACTGTTATAATAAATACGCACTACTTTAGCTTGGCTTTTAAATTTAATAGTAAGCTTTGAGCCTTTGACATCATCACGATTCGCTAAAGTGAATTTAGCTTTGTGCCAGCTACCTGTTTGTGTTTGATACATTACTTTATCAATGTCTAAGTCGCGGGTATCAAGCACTAGTGTTTTGCTTTTGCTGTTATTCCATTTAAGCGTATGCTCAACAAAGCCTTCTAATTGCTTGTCGTCAAAATCGACATCTAAATCAAGGCTAAGGTGAGTTGTAACAACATCGTCAAGATTGGCGTATGAGTTTTGATCAACCGCATTCGCCATTGCTTGCGAACACATACCTGCCATAGCGAGGCTTAAAAAGAGAGGTTTAATTTTCATAATTACCTTGAACACAAATAAAAAGTGCAGGTTTTATATCACGATTGGCTGGGTGGGTTGAGCAATTTTTACAATCTGATGCGCATTTTGCGACGATGAGGTAAACTATTACGATTAGTTAACGGTTTATCTTGAGAGCTTTGTGGCGTACGCATTACACCCTTTACACACCTTTGCATTACATAATCAATGCCAAAATTTAGTTGAAATTACTCATCTTGAGCAACTTTATACTCAAAGCTTTTCGTCACCATTTTGTTTGTTGGGGGAGGGGAGTAATACCATTTTTTTAAACGATTACCACGGTACGGTTATCAAAATGGCCACCAAAGGGATTACTATTACACCCCGTGAAACCGATACTTTAATAAGCGTTGCCGCTGGTGAAAATTGGCACGCATTAGTAAGTTACTTGCTTGATAAAAACTTACCAGGGCTTGAAAACTTAGCACTTATACCTGGTACAGTTGGGGCGTCACCTGTACAAAATATTGGAGCCTACGGTGTTGAGCTTTCTAAGTTTGTAGAGTCGGTTGAGTACTTTGACATACACAGCAAGAAACTTGTTTGTTTAACTAACGCGCAATGTGAGTTTGGCTACCGCGACTCTGTATTTAAACATGGACTAAAAAATAAAGCCGTTATCACACGTGTATTGCTAGCATTGCCAAAGCAATGGCAACCTGTTTTGAGTTATGGGCCATTAAAACAGCTAACAAACTTGACACCACGCGCCGTATTTGAACACGTTATTCAAACTCGTAATAGTAAACTGCCAGATCCATACACGTTACCAAATGCGGGCAGTTTTTTTAAAAACCCGATAATTACCAATCAACAGTTAGCAACGTTGTTAAAGCAGTTTCCTGATGCGCCTTATTACGCCTATGGGCAAAGTGAGCATAAGGTAGCTGCGGGTTGGCTAATCGATAACGCAAACCTTAAAGGTTATCGCGTAGCGGGTATTGAGGTTCATAGACAACAAGCACTGGTATTGGTTAATCATGGTAACAGCGAAGGCGAAGACTTGATTGCTATGATCACGCATATTCAGCATGTTGTGTATTCGCGTTACAACATACTGCTTGAGCATGAAGTACGGTTAATAAACACAACCGATGAATGCTACATACAAGGAGACGTTACACAGTGAAAGCACCCGATGGCAATAAACTCGCTATATTGAATGCGTTAAATCAACCCGGTTTTGTATCTGGTCAAGCGCTAGGTGAGCAACTCGGTATTAGTCGCGCGGCAGTGAGTAAACACATAAATAGCTTACAAGTTATGGGTTTAGATATTTTTAAAGTAACGGGTAAAGGCTATAGCCTAAATAACCACGCTGGGCTTTTAAATCAAACCAAAATAAAGCAGCATTTTAATCAATTAACTAGCCAGTTAAAGTCACAGCCAGTGAACGTAGAAGTACATCCTATAATTGACTCAACCAATTCCGAACTTATGAGGCGTGTACAAGCTAAAACAGCGCTTGAGTCGGGTACCGTGATTGTGGCTGAAATGCAGCAGGCTGGCCGAGGACGACGAGGCCGTGTGTGGCAGTCACCGTTTGGTGCAAACCTTTATTACAGCTATTTTTGGCGTTTAGATGATGGCCTTCAAGCAGCTATGGGGGTGTCGATTGCGGTCGGATTAGCGGTATACGATACAATTAAAGCGCTTTACGACATAGAGTTAGAGCTTAAGTGGCCAAATGATATTTACCTAAATAAACAAAAACTTGCTGGTGTACTTGTTGAGCTAGATGGGCAGCCTCAAGGGCCGTGTCAGTTAGTGTTAGGAATTGGTATTAATTTGCAAATGCCACAGAGCTTTAGTCAACACATAGATCAAGCATGGACAGATCTAAGCCAGCATACCCAGCAGCTAGATAAAAACGAGCTGGTGGCATCACTCACCTACCACTTAGAGAATCGATTAGATCAGTATCGTAAAAGTGGGTTACAAACAATGCACGAGCAATGGAATTCGCTAAATGCATTTGCCGGTGAGTGCGTAGAGCTAAATACAGGCCATAGAAGTTGGCGGGGAATATGCGAAGGAATTGACCCTCAAGGTGGGATTCGTATCCGCCAAGACGGCGAGGTAAAAAGCTATTATGGCGGTGAAATATCACTGAGAAAGGCACAGCTATGAGATTACTCATTGATGTAGGTAACACATCTTTAAAAGCAGTGCTTTGGCACAATCAGCAGGCACAACCAGCAGATTTAAATAATTTACCCTGGCCGCAAATAACAGAAGTTGTATACGCTTGTGTAGGGCGAAGTGACTTACTTAATAAATTATTAGCCCAAGCTGCTAAGCATCATATAGCATGTTATGAAGCAACGGTGACTAAAACACTTCAAGGATTAAGCTGCGCATACGAGCAAGTAAACAACCTAGGCATAGACAGATGGCTTGCGCTTATTGCTGGTTTTACATTGCACCCTAACCAAGCATGTATCGTGGTTGATGCTGGTACCGCCACAACGATTGATGTGTTAACCAGTGAAGGCCACCATTTAGGTGGATGGATTTTACCTGGGCTCGATTTAATGACATCATCACTGACACAAAACACCCAACGAGTATTTGACGACGAAAAAACCCCCTTTGAGAATCAATTAGGGAAAAATACACCTAACGGTTTAAAAAATGGTGCGTTGGTTGCGACCATCGGGGCGGTGGAACAAGCTAAATTACACTTAGGCGTGCAAAATAGCACAAAAACAGTACAAATTGTTTTTGCTGGTGGTTATGGCGCACTGTTAAAGCAACAATTTGAAGGTAGTATTTTTGATTCTTTATTAGTAATGAAAGGTTTAAATTTTTGGCGAGATTTAAGCAAAACAAGCTAAAAATAGAAAAATCAGCGACTTTTGCATGAATATTGAACATTTAACCAATAAAATCGCATTTTTTTTAATTTTATTGTTGCATCCCAATAAACCTTACTCTAATATCTCGCCCCGTACTAAAGCAGTGCCGACTTAGCTCAGCTGGTAGAGCAACTGACTTGTAATCAGTAGGTCAACCGTTCGACTCGGTTAGTCGGCACCACTTTCCTTTTACCGAAAGTGAATTAGTAGAGAATTATCGTGGAGGGGTTCCCGAGCGGCCAAAGGGATCAGACTGTAAATCTGACGGCTCAGCCTTCGCTGGTTCGAACGAATCCAGCTCCCTCCACCACTTTATTCTTGACGGTTAGAGGTAGATTAAGAACAGATTCCTAACGCGGGCATCGTATAATGGCTATTACCTCAGCCTTCCAAGCTGATGATGCGGGTTCGATTCCCGCTGCCCGCTCCAGTTCTTGTGTTGCTGATATAGCTCAGTTGGTAGAGCGCACCCTTGGTAAGGGTGAGGTCGGCAGTTCGACTCTGCCTATCAGCACCAGTCTTAAGAATCTTCTTGATTACTTCCTTTATCTGTCAGAAAATACTATTTGAAAAAATTAACTTAATCTACCTTCGGTGGATTATTTTCATATGTAATCTAGATACACAAAACTGATAGGTTCCGTCATGGCAAAAGAAAAGTTTGAACGCGTAAAACCGCACGTAAACGTTGGTACAATCGGCCACGTTGACCACGGTAAAACTACACTAACTGCAGCAATCACTAACGTACTTGCAAAAGTATACGGCGGTGTTGCTAAAGATTTCGCATCAATCGATAACGCTCCAGAAGAGCGCGAGCGTGGTATCACAATCTCAACTTCACACGTTGAGTACGACACACCAACTCGTCACTACGCACACGTAGATTGTCCAGGTCACGCCGATTATGTTAAAAACATGATCACTGGTGCTGCACAAATGGACGGCGCTATCTTAGTAGTAGCTGCGACTGATGGCCCAATGCCACAAACGCGTGAGCACATCCTTCTTTCTCGTCAGGTTGGCGTACCTTACATCATCGTATTCATGAACAAATGTGACATGGTTGATGACGAAGAGCTACTTGAGCTAGTAGAAATGGAAGTTCGTGAACTTCTTTCTGAGTACGATTTCCCAGGTGACGACTTACCACTAATTCAAGGTTCTGCACTTAAAGCACTTGAAGGCGAGAAGCAATGGGAAGACAAGATTGTAGAGCTTGCAGAAGCACTAGATTCTTACATCCCAGAGCCAGAGCGTGACATCGATAAGCCATTCATCATGCCTATCGAAGACGTTTTCTCAATCCAAGGTCGTGGTACTGTTGTAACAGGTCGTGTTGAAGCCGGTATCATCAACGTGAATGACGAAGTTGAAATCGTTGGTATCAAAGAGACTACTAAGTCTACTTGTACTGGTGTTGAAATGTTCCGTAAGCTTCTTGACGAAGGTCGTGCTGGTGAGAACATTGGTGCACTATTACGTGGTACTAAGCGTGAAGACGTTGAACGTGGTCAAGTACTAGCTAAGCCTGGTTCAATCAACCCACACACTACATTCACTTCAGAAGTATACGTACTTTCTAAAGATGAAGGTGGTCGTCATACTCCATTCTTCAAAGGTTACCGTCCACAGTTCTACTTCCGTACAACTGACGTAACTGGTGACGTACAGTTACCAGAAGGCGTAGAAATGGTAATGCCTGGTGATAACATCAAGATGACAGTAACTCTAATCGCACCAATCGCGATGGATGAAGGTCTTCGTTTTGCTATCCGTGAAGGTGGCCGTACTGTAGGTGCTGGTGTTGTAGCAACTATCGTAGAGTAATAATTAACGTTTAAGTTAATTAATACTAAAAAAACCCGAGCTTAGTCTCGGGTTTTTTAATGCCTGCAATTTGCCTCACGTGAAGGTGGCGCTCTTACCTCAGGCGTAGATGCTTTGTAGCAACGTTCAATGAGTGATAGTTAACGTTTAAGTTAATTAATACTAAAAAACCCGAGCTTAGTCTCGGGTTTTTTAATGCCTAAAGAAAAGTGTTTCGTTTTCAGTTATTAGTAGCTTGGTGTTAAATTATACTTAACACATAAAAAAGCACGACTTTAAGCCGTGCTATTAATTAAACTTTTTGATAACTGACAAATTTCACAGCTTAGTGTTTTTTGGCATATGCTTCAGCTTGCTTCCATACTCTTAGTGTATTGCCACTTAGTATTTTTTTTATGTCGCCACCGCTGTAACCTCTATCCATAAGGCCTTGTACTAAGTTTGGATAACTAGACACATCCTTCAAACCAATCGGTAACGAATCGCCAACACCGTCGTAATCAGAGCCAATGCCAACATAATCAATGCCAATCAACTCTACGACGTGATCAATATGATCAAGCACTTGTTTAAGACTGGCAAAAGGATACGGATTTTTAGCGCGATAAGCCGCATCAAAATCATTACTTAATTTAGTGCCTTGTTTTTTAGCAGACTCTTTTGTACTTTTTAGTTGCTTACCCCATGCACCTGCTTTTGCTGTAACAAAGCTTGAGCCAAAGTTAATTTGAATCACACCACCGTTCTTTTTAAGGGCCAATAGCATATCGTCATTCATATTGCGCTCAAAACCAGGGGTGTACTTACGCAATGATGAATGTGAGGCAATAACAGGAGTTTTAGACAATTCCATTACCTGATAAAACGCATCATCTGAGATATGCGACACATCAATCAGCATACCCATATTATTCATTGCAGTGACTAGCTCTTTACCAAAAGGGCTAAGTCCTTTCCATTTGCGGCGAATATCGTAAGATGAGTCAGAAATATGATTACTTTGTGAGTGTGCAAGAGTGATGTAACGTACGCCACGGTCAAAAAAGTGCTGAAGGTTTTTTAAGTCACCTTCAATAGGGGAGCCGTTTTCCATCCCCATAGCAATAGACAATTTGCCATCTTTAAATTGTTGCTCTATGTCGTTTGTCGAGCTTGCCATTGCAAATTTAGCGGGTGCGCGTTGTGCAATCGCTTCCATCCCATCAATTAACTGATTAGCTAACTGATAGCTTTTGCCTTTACCTTCAAACTCTAAATGGGCAGGAATATATATCGACATAAATGGCGCGTTTAAGCCACCTTTTACTGCGCGAGGATAATCAAAGTCGCCATCATTAGTGGCTTTAGTTACATCAGCCCACGTATCGTGAATACGGTAAGGTACATCAATGTGAGTGTCGATTAAAATAGTGTCTTTGGCAAGTTTAACCGCTTTGTCTGACGCGCTAACAGGTTGCTCTGCAAAGGCTTGGTTTGTTAAAGCTAGTGATACGGCTACCACTAGAGTGCTGAGTTTTATCATGTTTTGGCTCTTTGGGTAAAAAGCCATTGTGTACGCTCAGCTAAAAAGTTACAAGTATTACACTCTAATCATACGACGCTTGTTGGTGCTCTTCACTTTGCAGTGCTTTAAATTCACTCTTTGAGATGATAGTGACCGATTCGTGCAGCTCAGAGAAAAATACCATGGCTTCACCATTTTTTAGCTGCTGATTGACTTGCGCTACTTTACTTTCAATACTGAACTCTTGCTCGCCATAATCAGTGCCTTCACGCAGTACATAGCTTTCTATTAAGTTGTATAGTGTGTCTTTATCAAGTTGTTCAAAAGGGATAATCATTACTGCTTGTTACTCGTTTTGTTTATTATGTGTTGGCCAAAATAGCTGGGTACGGCTTTTTCTAACCAAAAAATGGGCTTAAACGGATTACTACCGCTAATAAATCCAACGTGCCCACCTTTTTCAGAGACGCACAGGGTAACATCTTCACTCACATCTTGCTTGCTAGGCACCGCTTTAATCGACAGCATTGGGTCGTCTTTCGCATGAATGATCAAGGTAGGTACAGTAATATATTTTAAGTAGGGCATAGCACTGGCTTGACGATAATAATCATGTGCATTCTCAAAGCCATGCAAAGGGGCTGTTATATGGTTATCAAATTCTAATAAATCATTAATGTCCATTAATTCATCAGTTGTAATGGGTATTTGCTGCTTAATTTGAGGCAACTTGCGCTGCATCGATTTTTTCATACGATCGAGCAAATACTTTTGATAAATTTTACCTAAGCTTTTGCGTATTACATCACTTGATGATGATAAATCATACGGTGCTGATATAACGGCTGCTGCATTTAATGGGCATCGCTGAGCTTGCTCACCTAAATATTTTGCTAATACATTACCACCTAACGAAAAACCAACCGCAAATAAAGGCCTGTTTGGAAATTGTAGTTTTAAGTGATTAATAAAAAAGCCTAAGTCGTCTGTGTCACCACTGTGGTACGCACGGGGAAGACGGTTTACCTCTGTTGAGCAGTTTCTAAAGTGCATGAGTACAACGGCATACCCTTGCTTTTTTAGCGCTTTCATCATGCCTTTGGCATAGAAGCTATTAATATTGCCTTCAAGGCCATGCAATACAATGGCAAGTGGAGCGTTTTCGTTATGCGGAAGTGACCATGCAAGCTCAATAAAATCACCGTCGGGTGTATCAAGCTGTTCTAATTCGTAGCGAGTATTATGAAAAGGGCGGAAAAAACGCGGCATTATGGTTTGAACGTGACGATTGGTCATCCACCATGCGGGTTTAAACTTATGAGTCATGTTTATACTACACACTTTGCAAAAACGAAGCGTTAGTGTATCAAAAAGAATAAAAAGCGCCTAATTAATAACTAATTAGGCGCTTTGTGCGTCGTGCTTAATTTTTTAATGTTGTTCTTTCAGATCAGCGTCGTGTACTTTTTTCATGAAAAAATACACAAAAAATAGGCATAAACTAATAACGACGCCTAAAAAGCCAAATGATAGAAATAACACTGGGTCGCTAAAAAAATCTCTAAAGAATACGTCCATAATTGCCTCCTGATGTTTATGGGTTAATCATAGTCCGGGGTTGTATTGACATATATGATCCAGATCAAGCTATTTCCTATAGTTACCTAGCAGCAAACTAGAAGTTGATTTGGATCATATTTTGAGCGGAGTTTGAAGAGATAAAGGGTCAGGTTAAAGGTATTAGATAGTGAAATCTTAAGCAGGGGCTATTTTTCTCTAAAAGCAAAGCGCCTCTAGACCTCTTTGTGATTAATTGGCTTAAATATCTTTTGAACAAAGAGAAAAAGAGAAGTAAATGAGGGCAGTGTAATAAACTACTGAGCCAAACAACCGCTCAATAATTATATTTAAGTAATTTAGTTTGTTTTCCTCAAAAGCGAAGCGTCTCCCAATCTCTTTGTAAATAAATCACTTAAAGACCTTTTGCACAAAGAGAAGAAAATGAGCAGTGGAATAGGGTATAAAAACTCATAGCTTAGGTGGCTTTCACATATAGCTCAATATTGTTTGGCTCTGTATGTTTAACTAATTCAAACTCATTTACTGCTTCAATCAACGTATGTTGCTGTTGTTTTTCAAGTTTCAGCTCAGTGCTTAGTAACTCTGCGCGTATTGTGGCGTAATCACTTATTGTATTCTGGTTAGCTTTTAAATAGCTGCGTGTGGCGCGCAGAGGTTTTAATGCGAGAGTATCAAACTCACTAACCACTTTTTGTAAGTGGCTTAGTTGCGCAGTATTAATGCTCAAATTTAACGAATCTAAATAATAAAGTAATAAGCATAAATTTACATTTATACCCTGTTGGTTCTGTAATGCCAGCAAGGTATTTTGTTGCCCAGGTTTTGCGTACAAGGTGCACGCAAACTGCCAAAAGTCGTCTTTATTGAGCAAGTTCATCGGCAAAGGCCTGTTCTTTTTCTTCCATTTCTTCAAGCGCCATAAGTAACTCTTCTTCAATATCGTTAAGTTTAGGCGTAAGCGTGGCTTGCTTAGCAATTAACTCTTTTAACTGGGCTTTGTTGTCATCGTTATAGAGTTCGTTATCGCCAAGTGCAACTTCTACTTCGCTGAGCTCTGCGGCGTGTTTGTCGAGCTGCTTTTCAAGTTTCTCAATTTGCTTTTTAAGCGGTTGAATGGCTTTTCTAAATTCAGCCTCTAAGCGCTTTTGCTCTTTTCTATTAACCCCTGAGTTTGCTTTTGGCTCATCAGCCTGCTCCGATTTAGTAGCCGCTTTATTCGCATTGAGAAGCCATTGGTAATAATCGTCAAGTTCGTAGCCAAATTGGGTTACTTCACCGCTGTCTACAAGGTAAAACTCATCGGCGGTGTTTTTCAGCATGTGGCGGTCATGCGATACGGTAACCATAGCGCCTTCAAAGCCTTGCAGGGCCATAACAAGTGCATGGCGCATTTCTAAGTCAAGGTGGTTGGTAGGCTCATCGAGTAGCAGTAAATTTGGTTTTTGATATACCAACATAGCCAGCACTAAACGGGCTTTTTCACCACCTGAAAACGGTGCTACAGGCTCAAGCGCTTTATCGCCAATAAAGGCAAAGCCGCCTAAAAAGTCGCGTAGTGATTGTTCAGTAGCTTTTGGGTTTAAACGTTGTAAATGCGTAATTGCGCTGGCTTTTAAGTCAAGGGATTCAAGCTGGTGCTGTGCAAAATAGCCAATATTAAGGCCTTGGTGCTGAAATACATCCCCAGCTTGTGGTTTTAAGTCGCCGGCAAGTAATTTAATTAATGTGGATTTACCTGCGCCATTTCTACCAAGCAGTGCAATACGGCTGCCAGGTACCAGGTTTAGCTTAATACTATTTAAAATAGTTACGTCGCCATACCCGGCTTGAGCTTTGTCGAGCGTCATGAGTGGGTTTGGTAGCGCTAATGGCTCTGCAAACTCAAAATTAAATGGTGAGTCGGCATGTGCAGGGGCAAGCTTTTCCATACGCTCAAGTGCTTTAACACGGCTTTGCGCCTGTTTAGCTTTACTGGCTTTTGCTTTAAAGCGAGTAATAAACTGTTCTAGATGAGCAATTTGCTCTTGCTGTTTTTCGAACATGGCTTGCTGTTGTAATAAACGCTCTGCTTTTTGGCGTTCAAACTGCGAGTAGTTACCTTTGTATACATTGATAAGTTGTTTATCTATGTGCCAAATTTGATCAACCACTGCATCTAAAAACTCACGGTCGTGCGATATAAGTACCAGTGTGCCTGTGTAGGCACGTAAAAAGCGTTCAAGCCAATATACGGCATCTAAATCAAGGTGGTTTGTCGGCTCATCGAGTAATAGTAAATCAGCGTTTCGAATAAGTGCTTGGGCAAGGTTTAAACGCATGCGCCACCCCCCCGAAAACGCACTAACAGAGTTTTCTATTTGGTTATTAGCAAATCCTAACCCATGCAATAGCTCGCCAGCTTGCGATTCAATGCTGTAGCCTTTCATGTTTTCTAGCTGAATATGCACTTTGGCTTGGGTATCGCCATCGTTATTTTGTTCTGCTTCTCTCAGCGCAATACGCAGCGCGTAGTATTCAGGGTGTCCTTGTAATACATAATCAATCGCGCTTATTTCGAGGGCTGGGGTTTCTTGTTTAACCGAGGCAATAGACCAATCTTTAGGAATACTGCAATTACCAGCATCAAGTTGCAATTCAGATTTTAGTAAACCAAATAAGGTTGATTTTCCACAGCCATTGGCGCCCACAAGGCCTACTTTGTGCTCTGGAAATAACGTAGCTGATGCATTTTTTAATAAGGCTGTTCCGCCACGAAGGAGTTCTATTTCTGATATTTGGATCATGAATGCGTTACTTTACTGTACCCTTGTTAAGTTGGCGCTATCATACCATAGAACTTAATGCGCTTATCAAGCGTATCAACAAGTGATGTTATACGATAAAATAGTTGTAGTTCAAACCACAGGAAAAATGTTGTGAGACAAAAGAAGCGATTTATTGCTGGTGCATCGTGCCCTGACTGCAAAGCCATGGATACAATGATGCTTTACAGAGAACATGATGTTGAAAAAGTAGAGTGTGTTGAGTGTGGGCATAAAATGTCACAACCAGAGAACGCTGTTCAGGCATCTACTCGCCAATTTGAGCAAGTCATTGGTGTGTTTAAACCGGGCGACTAACCCGGTTTTTATTGCCTAAGTACACACCTTTTAGTAATGCGGAGGCGGCGGCTCTGGCATATTAGACATCATAGAAGGCGAGGTTTGCGCTTCTTTAATTTTTTCTGCCAGCAGCTCTGTTTGGCGTTTCATTTTAGCTAGCATTTGCTGGTGCACTTTGATCTCATCGTTTAAGATTTCAATCGTTTCATCTTGAAAAGCTACTTTGGCTTCAAGTTCCATTACGCGGTGTTCAATTGTGTTCATTAGTGTCTCGTATAATAAATCGCTCTGCGATACCGCTGGAGCTTTCGGTTAACAACGACTTATCGTTATCTATAAATGCCACATCAAGCACAACGGCCGATTTTGGTTTACTGCCTTCTCGCGGCGTAACTTGCCACGTTTGAATTTTTTCACCGCTTGATATTTGCCATAAATCAACTCGCTTATTAGGCGAACCCGTTGCCAGCAATGTGCCTTGCTCGTTAAAGCGCACGGCGGTAAAAATTTTCTGACGCGCAATATACGCCAGTTTACTCACAAGATCACCTGTAGTCAGTTTCCATACATGTGCTTGTGCCATACTGTCGGCGGTAAATGCAAAGCGACCTTGTGGATCAAGGGTTACTTGAGTAACACGAGTTGGGTGGCTAAAGCGATGAATAACTTGGCCTGTATTGGTATCCCAAAAATAGGCCACGTAGTCGTTAGAGCCGCTTAATGCGTAGCGCCCATTAGGCGCCAAATCAACGGTGTTAACTTTATCTTGATGGCCTAAAAACTCAATGCGACGTCCGGTTTCAAGGTTTAAAAATACAACCACACCATCGCTACGGCCATATAATACACTGCGACCTTGGTTACTAATGGCAATATCTCGAATCGTGGCTTTTTGTATTTTGTAATAGCCTTTGTTTTCGCCAGTGCTGATATCCCACACCGCGAAAGTAGTTTTTTCTGCGGTAACCGCCACGCTGTTATCAAAGGCAATAGCAAGGCTGTAAACTAAGTTGTCTTGAGATTGCTGCTGAAACCATTGGTATTTTAAAACGTGCTGTTGATTATCCCACAGCGCGACCCCATGGTTGATAGAAGAGATTAAACTGTACTTTCCATCGTGAGAGAGAGCTGACGAAAATGCACCTTGTGCGGTATGCTCAAAGCTTTCTACCGATTGATTTTTTTTATCGGTACAGGCAATGGCTAAAAAACAGCTAAAAACGATTAAAAAAGTACGAAATATCGACATCTTACAGGTATTTCCTCTTAACTCTTAGTGACTGAGAGGTTAGACTAGGTGCGTTAAATGCCTAGGTTGTTTGTCTAATCACTGGATATATATTTCTAAGTTTAGCTAACAATACAGACTTTAGTTATTAAACAAACAGCCTACCATGTAGGGCGTTAATCTTTAACTAGTAATATTACAATAAATGACAACTGCAAAGTATGTCGGAGATTTAAAATGAAAAAGACGATTAGATTGTCATTGATTGCAGCGTCGGTTTTAGCGCTTACAGCTTGTAATCAAGAAGCAAAAAAAGAGCAAGCTGAAGTAACATTAGACACTGTAGAGCAACAACAAGCATACGGTATTGGTGCTTCTGTAGGTAACTTTTTAAATAAAGACCTAGCAGACAAATCTGAAATTGGCATTGAGCTAGACCAAGCGCTATTAATTCGTGGTTTTGAAGATGCACTTGCTGGCAATGCAAAAATTGACGAAGAGAAAATTCGTGAAGTGTTAACAGCTTTAGATACCTCAGTACGCACTAAGCAAGAAGAAAAAGCGAAAGTTGAGTCTGAAAAAAGCAAAGCGGCAGGTGTTCAATACCTAGCTGATAACGCTAAAAAAGAAGGCGTAACAGTAACTGAGTCTGGCTTACAATACGAAGTATTAAGCGAAGGCGAAGGCGAAAAGCCAGCAGCAACAGACGTTGTTAAAGTACATTACAAAGGTACTTTATTAGACGGCACTGAGTTTGATAGCTCATACGCACGTAACGAACCAACTACATTCCCACTTAATCGCGTAATTGCTGGTTGGACGGAAGGTTTACAACTTATGCCTGTAGGGTCTAAGTATAAGTTTACTATTCCTTCAGAGCTTGCTTACGGCGATCGTGACCTTGGTAAAATTCCAGCTAATTCAACACTTGTTTTTGAAGTTGAATTACTAGAAATTCAAAATGCAGAAGCACCTGCAGAATAAGCCAAGCTTAAAACGTAAAAAGGGACCTTAGGGTCCCTTTTTTAATTCGTGTAACTTAATTAAATCTTGATTTAATCAGTATGATTAGAAAACAGGTTATCAATCAGTTCATCTTCAAGCTCAAAACGAAGCTCTAATGACTCACCAATAACTGAAAGGTCGTTATCAAACCCTTCTAATAAGTCTTCTTTATTTACTTCAGCGTACTTGTCATTAAAATCAAGTGCGACATCGGTGGTGCTTGAAATACGCGGATAAATTGAGTTTGCAAGCTTTTGGCTCTCTAAGCCCTTTTTTTCACAGGCTTTAGCAATATCATCGTACACTTCAAAATGCCCTGCAGAGAGGTAATCCATAAGGAGTTGGCAAAAAGACTGTATTTGTTCAGGCTCTGGTAGCGCGTGATCTTTTTTATCATAAGGCGCAAACCCTGCAATCTTGCAATACAGTACAATAAGTTCTTGGCGTTCATTAAGCCAGTTATCGATTACTGTATGGCTACCACCCCATTTCTGTTGAGCTTTTTCTACACGCGTCAGCATAACTGTTCTCCTAAGCTGGGTTGGTTTTTAGTTACATTCGTTTTTATGTACATCAAGATATATTTAATTTGCGTGTATATCAACAAGTAATGCAGATGTTGTAAAAGTGCAGAAGAATTATTTATTGAAAGGCTAAATATTTTATTGCAGGCAAGAAAAAACCACCGGTTAAGGTGGTCTAATTTCTTCAAGTGGCTTGTTATAACAAGCTTTCTTATTTTTATTAAATGATTTTTATTGTTATTATTTAAAACTTTTTATTTTTATTGTTTTAATAATTTATTATTGTTTTTGTTAACGCGGGAAAGACAATACCAAGGTTTTTGTTATGTTGCAAACATATTAACAAAAAGTTTTAAATGTTAGTGTTTTTTGCCTAATTTATAATCAAAACGGATTAAAACCGTCAATATTATTGATCTGCTTCTATGTAAGGGCGTTTTCGTCTTTAAGAAATAGAGAGGCGATGAATATGGTGGTACAATCTTGCACAATTTCTATAAGCATTAGGATCATTTACGCCATGAGCGAATTAAAAAACGACCGTTATTTACGTGCACTTGCAAAGCAACCCGTTGATGTAACGCCTGTATGGATGATGCGTCAAGCTGGACGTTATTTACCAGAGTACCGTGCTACACGTGCGCAAGCGGGCGATTTTATGAGCCTGTGCCGTAATGCTGAGCTTGCCTGTGAGGTAACACTTCAGCCACTGCGTCGTTACCCATTAGACGCGGCTATTTTGTTCAGCGACATTTTAACGATTCCTGATGCAATGGGTTTAGGTTTGTACTTCGAAACAGGTGAAGGCCCTAAATTTGAACGTCCTATTTCATCGCTTGCAGATGTTAAAAAAATACCTAAGCTCGATCCAACTGACGAGCTTGGCTATGTAATGAACGCGGTAAGCACTATCCGTCGTGAACTTAAAGGCGAAGTACCACTTATTGGTTTTTCTGGCTCACCATGGACACTTGCTACCTACATGGTTGAAGGCGGTAGCAGCAAAGTATTTGGTAAAATTAAAAAAATGGCGTTTGCAGAGCCGCAGACACTGCATTTACTATTAGACAAACTTGCTGATTCAGTAATCGACTACTTAAACGCACAAGTAAAAGCCGGCGCACAGTCGTTAATGGTATTTGATTCGTGGGGCGGTGTATTAAGCCCGCGCGACTACAACGAGTTTTCACTGCAATACATGCACAAAATTGTTGATGGCCTGATACGTGAGTACGATGGTCGCAAAGTGCCAGTAACATTATTTACTAAAAATGGCGGCCAGTGGATAGAAGCCATTGCAGCCACAGGTTGTGATGCAGTAGGCCTAGATTGGACCATTAATATTGGCGATGCTAAACGCCGCGTAGGCGATAAAGTGGCCTTGCAAGGTAACATGGACCCGTCAATGCTACATGGTACGCCAGATCGTATACGCCAAGAAGTAGGCACTATTTTAGAAGACTTTGGTACAGGCAATGGCCATGTGTTTAACTTAGGTCACGGTATTACGCCAGATGTTGACCCAGAAAATGCCGGTGTATTTATTAATGCCGTGCACGAGCTTAGCGGCCAGTATCACAAATAATTAATGTGTTTTATGCATTAATACTAAAAAGCCCGCTTAACAGCGGGCTTTTTGTTTATACGCTTTAAAGTGCTTACTTAAACAAGCGATTTAAACCATTCAATGCTGCAACTCGATAGGCTTCTGCCATGGTTGGGTAGTTAAATGTGGTATTTACGAAGTAGTCGATATTATTGCCACCATTTTTTTGCTCCATAATGGCCTGGCCAATGTGAACAATTTCAGAGGCACGTTCGCCAAAGCAATGTACCCCAAGTACTTCTTTGGTTTCGGTGTGGAATAATATTTTTAAACTACCTACTTCAGTACCTGCAATCTGCGCGCGTGCAAGATGTTTAAACTGAGCGCGGCCTACTTCGTAAGGTACTTTAGCAGCGGTTAGTTCTTGCTCTGTTTTGCCCACGGAACTCATTTCAGGAATGGTATAAATACCCGCCGGAATATCAATAATTAACTTATCATCACAGTTACCACAGGCTATTGCATCAGCTGCAATACGGCCTTGGTCAAACGCAGCACTAGCTAGGCTTGGGTAGCCAATTACATCGCCTACCGCATAAACGTTTTCAACCTCAGTTTGGTAGGTTTCGTTTACTTTTATTTGCCCACGGCCGTCGGCTTTTAAGCCAATGGCTTCAAGGTTAAGTGTGTCAGTGTTACCTGTGCGGCCATTCGCAAATAAAATACAGTCAGCCTTTACACGCTTGCCCGATTTTAAATGCATAACAACGCAATCGTCGCGCGTTTCTACACGATCAAACTCTTCGTTATGACGAATAACAATGCCGCTATTCCAAAAGTGGTAGCTAAGTGCATCTGATATTTCAGCATCCATAAAGGCAAGTAAACGGTCGCGAGTATTCACTAAATCAACTTTAGCGCCTAAACCTTTAAAAATAGAAGCATACTCACAGCCAATAACCCCTGCGCCGTATATAAGTACGCGCTGAGGGTCGTGCTCAAGGCCTAAAATAGTATCGCTCTCGTAAATACGAGAATGGCTAAAATCAACTTCAGGTGGGCGGTAAGGGCGAGAGCCCGTAGCAATAACAATTGTTTTTGCAGTAATACGCTCGGTTGAACCGTCAAGACGTTTTACTTCAACAGTGTGTTTATCAACAAAGCTCGCATCACCTTGAAACATATGAATACGATTACGATCGTAAAAGCTACTACGTAAATTAGACTGCTTAGAAATAACCGAACTTGCGTGACGTAAAATATCAGGAAACGTTAAACGACTCGGGCGTTCACCAATATTAAACAACGGGTTGGCTTTGTATTCAATGTAGCGGCTAACCGAGTGACGCAATGCTTTAGAAGGGATTGTTCCCCAATGTACACAACCGCCGCCGACTGTTTCTTGGCGCTCTATAACCGCTACTTTTTTATTGTTTTTCGAAAGGTTCATGGCGGTGCCTTCACCGCCAGGGCCCGTACCAATAATTATTGCGTCATATTGGAAACTTACGGGTGCTTTTTTCTGTTCTGGTTGTTTGGCCACAGCCACTCCTAAATTAATTAAAAGAGGCTTTTAATAACCTCGCATTAAGTGCTAGCCATGCCTGCTTTTGATTTTCCCAGGCGGCTTCCAGCTCGTGATATTGTGCCATTAAAGCTGAACGTTCACACTGCTTTGCCATATTATTTTTTTTAACTTCTAAAACTTGTTTTTGAAGTGAACAATAAGTCTGCAGTTTTTTCAGCAATAAATCGTATTCTTGTTGTAATAATGTAAGCCTATCTTGCGCTAAAGGCAATTTTGCAAGGCGTGTTTGCGTTTTGCTCATAAGCGTATCGGCTTTAGCTTTTTCTATGCGCTCAACAGGGGTACGCTTTAATTTACTGGCTAAACCAACAGCAGCTAAAGAGCGAATCATCCATTTAGTGGGGTCATAATGAAACCACTTAATCCCATTACGGTAATCACTTGCAAAAATATGATGAAAGTTATGGTAACCCTCACCATAAGTAAATAACGCTAAAAAGCCATTATCGCGCGCGGTATTTTTTTCAGTGTATGGGCGCGAACCCCATATGTGGGCCACCGAGTTAATAAAAAAGGTAAAGTGTTGGCTTAATACTAAACGCAGTAAACCCGCTAAAATAAGCATACCCCACACGTCGCCCACTAATAAACCAAGTACTAATGGTAGGCCAACATTCATCGCAATAACTAGTTTTAGGTAGTGCTTGTGTTGCCACATAACGATTTTATTTCGCTGTAAATCACGACAATTACTGTAATCACCGTAGCTATCGCCTTGGTAGTCACGTAACATCCAGCCAATGTGGCTGTACCAAAAGCCATTGGTTGCGGCGTAAGGGTCTTTTATTGGGTCGTCAACTTGGCCATGGTGTATACGGTGATCGCTACTCCAGTGCAGAGCGCTGTTTTGCAACGCAAACGCACCGCCAAGGGCAAAAATAAATTCAACAGCAGGATGAGCATTATACGTTTTATGTGCCCATAAACGGTGGTAACCGGCTGTGATAGATAGGCCCGCAAAAAACATACAGGCTACAAAAGCAATCCAATGTGCGCTGGTAAATCCGTAGCTAATGCCATACCAAGGAACAAGTGTGATAGCCGCTAAAAAGGTAAGGCTAAAAAATAGGACGTTTGTCCAGATAATCGGTGGTTTATTCATCATTCTCAATCTCAGCGTACAACTGTAAGCTAAAATAGTATTTCAAACTCTCGCCGTCAAGTATTAGACTGGGGAATTGAGCTATTATCACTAAATATTAATATAAAATTATTCAGGGAGTTGTTGATGTCGGGTGTTAGAGCGCAACAGAAACAAAAAACACGACAAGCCTTAATTCAGGCGGCATTTAATCAGCTAAGTGCAGATCACAGCTTTTCGAATTTAAGTTTACGCGAAGTAGCCCGCGAAGCTGGCATTGCGCCCACCTCGTTTTATCGCCATTTTAAAGACATGAACGAGCTAGGTTTAACCATGGTAGACGAAGCCGGTTTAACCCTTCGCCAGCTAATGCGCCAAGCCCGCAGACGCATAGCAAACGACGGTGGCAGTGTAATCAACACCTCGGTTGTTACGTTTATGGAATTTATAGACAGCTCAAGTAACCAATTTAGGTTATTACTGCGTGAGCGCTCTGGCACATCTAAGGCCTTTAGAGCCGCAGTCGCACGCGAAATCAAACACTTTATTTTAGAGCTTGCCCACTATTTAGAAAGCGAAACCAAGTGCGACGCCATACACGCCTACATCCAATCAGAAGCCATGGTAACACTGGTATTTAACGCCGGCGCTGAAGCATTAGATATAGAAGGCCAACAACTTGACGAACTTGTTGAGCGTGTTATTTGGCAGCTGCGTTACATAACGCGTGGTGCAACCCATTATGTAAGAGAAAAGGCTGACTAATTTAAATTATTTACATAAAACATTGTAGATTTATTGTTCTAATTTCATTATATTACGCGTTGTAACAGCAGCGCGTTACCTAGACAGTAAAAAATAAACAACTCTCTTACAAAGAGAAAGCGAGGATGCAAATGCTCACCAAGGATCCGGTGAACTTAAATTACCCCCCATTGTTTGAACAACCACATCACGAGCTTGAAAACTCTCAGCCCGTGGTTATATTCTCTCATTTAAGCCGTGCTCAATTTTGCCAACTGCCAAAAGTACTACAGAGCAAATTACAAAGTAATTTATTTGGTGTGGTAGACAAGTATCAAGCTGCTTGCCTGCGGGACGATACACGCAGCCAATACTGGGTAAAAAATAAAGAGTGGCAAAAAGTGTCGTATTCGGCTTACAAGCTCGCCAGTACGCGTGTAGCTATTTATCCAAAACAAACTCAAGCACCCACAAAATACTCAGGCGCAATTAATAATGGCTCAATAGCATCATCGCAAGCAGCGCTACAAAGTAATAACTTTACCAATAAAGGGGTTATAGCCCCTAATACACCTGCATTTATTAATAGCCTAGCAGCGGCGCAAAATACACCACAGTATATAAACCAGCAAAGCTATAAGGCTAAAACAACAAAAAAACCTCGCCCTGCGCAGCAGTATACCCCCGCTATACGTATTTATAAGCCAGAGCTAAACAGCACAATGCTATTAAAAGCATCGCACACAGTTAGGCAAAATTTTACAACTCACGTACTTAGCGCCGCCGAAACCGTAGAGCAACTCGCACAGCAATATACCGGCTATAAAAATGCCAACTTAATTTACGATTACAACTTAGGCTATAGCGAACGCAAACCTGCAAAAGCAGGCACAAGCTTAACAGTCCCCAATGGTTGGAAACTTAATATTGAAGGCTCATGCAGTAACAGCCGCAGTGTAGTTATTCAGTGGCAAGGGCCAACTAGTGGGCAAATAACGCTACAACTAGAAAAAAAACGCCCCGACGAAGTCTCGTTTTGGCAGCACTACGCTGAAGTAAAACCGGGTATTTATAATGTTACGGTAACGGCCAGTGGCGCAACCGACACCACCACATTTACTGTTGAACAACCCACTTTAGCCTACGAAATAGAACTACTCGACGAAGCTGGCGAGCCACAAGCTAACATGGGCTACAAAATACGCCTACGCAACGGCCACATTATTACCGGGCAGCTTGACCAAAACGGCTATGCCAACGTATCAGGCCCCGACTTTGAAAACGCTAAAGTCAGCTTTTTTGAACTCGACAGCGAAGATTGGTCTGTAGGTAAAGTTTAAGGATATACAATGACCCAACAACACACCGTAGCCCAAGGTGAAACGCTATTGCGCATAGCAAAGCAATACGGCTACCAAACATCTAAAGCGCTTTACAACCACCCAAGCAATGCAGAGTTTAAAGCCCTACGCCCAGACCCAAACTTAATTTACCCGGGCGATAAAATTACGATTCCGCCAAAAAAAGAAAAGTTCATACCGCTGCGCACCAACAGCATTAATAGCTTTGTGGTACAAAACGAAAAAGAGTATTTTCGATTGCAAGTATCGTACGACGACGGCGATGATGTTACCGGTAAACGCGTAGTACTTAGTATTGGTAGCCAAACAATAGATACCGTACTGCAAAGTGATGGGCTTATTGAAGTAGAGCTTAATAATAACGACGCCCTAACCGGCACCATTGATTTATATCTAAATGAAGGTGAAACCACACCAACTAAAAGCTTTAACGTGCAAATAGGCAACCTAGATCCAATCGATACGCTTTCAGGTGTGCAAGGCAGGTGCAATATGTTGGGTTTTGATTGTGGTACGGTTGATGGTGTTAACGGTGCAAAAACCAAAGCCGGTGTGAGGGAATTTCAACAAGCGCAACAACTACAGGTAGACGGCATTGCAGGGCCGGTTACTAAAAGCCGTCTTGTTTATGTTTATGGAGCCTAAGTTATGAGCCAAGCAATGCCCATGGCAGTCAATAAAGTTAACACACTAGTTATAAAAACAAATGTAGGTGCGTTACAAAAACATATCATAGTTAAAGTGATTGGTGATGTAGCTATAAAAGCGCAGTTGTTTAGCCAAGGTAGTACGGTTAACTTAGAGCAACAGGGCAATCAACAGTACCACTTTAAAAACCTGTCACAACAAGCGCTTTATACCTTAAAAGTAACTATAGCGGGCGAAGCAGAATTAACCCTTATTAACGAACAAAGCTTTGCAGATTATTTTGACCTGTTAAAAGTTCAGTCATTCAATATTGGTGAAAAAGGCGGGCCGCAATTACTCGAACATAAAATATTACCAAAAGGCCATATTGAAATAACCTTGCTCGCAGAGCCCCCTAGCTTTGGTGTATTTTTTGATGGCACAGGGAATAACCGCCTTAACGACATACAAGATTCAACCGACGCGAATGAACCAACTAATGTGGTTAAGTTGTTTGAGTTATATCCAGTAAAGGCTTTTCAAGATAGGCATTATGAAGAAGGTATTGGTACTAAAGCAAATGAAAGCGATTCAACCTTAGATATGGGCTTAGCGTTTAGTTTTGATGAACGCATAGAGCAAACGCTATTCAGAACTATTGAGTTTTTCAAAAAATTTGCGTACGTAAAAACTGGGGTTATTGACGTATTTGGTTTTAGCCGTGGTGCAGCGCAAGCACGGGCATTTGTTAATCAAGTGAATGCGATTTATAAAAATAATCCACACTATTGGGGCGGTATTAAGCCGGTTATTCGCTTTGTTGGCTTATTCGACAGCGTTGCATCTATTGGTGGTGATGGTGATAACAACCACAGTGAGTTTTATGCTAATGATGAGCTTGATTACTCTGTTAATTTAAACCTAGCAAGTAGTAGTGCGGGGTTTGTAATGCACTTAGCGGCGTTTGATGAAAAGCGAGATAAATTTCCACTCAGTTCATTACGCACTCGTAATAAGCAGCTCCTTAAAAACCAGCAAGAGATTGAATTACCGGGTGTGCACTCAGATATTGGCGGCGGTTATGGCCCCGTAGAAACAACCATATTATACCCGTGGCAATATATTGCGGGGCAAGCCGGAGAGCCAGAGCACGATAAAGAATTAGCGCAGCTTAAAAAGTCACTTGAGCAAAAATATTATTGGCCAACAATTAATATTGAATTTAAAGCAAGTAGGCCAAGGATGAACAGAAAGCCAAAGCGAATTCGTAATGAATCAGAGTATACGGTTTATACCGGCTATAAACCGTATTGGCGGCGCAATTTAAATAATACCTTACCCCATTATAGCCTAGCGCTAATGTATGAAGCGGCGGTTAACCAAGGGGTGCCACTACAAAGCTTAACGGAACTTGCTAACCGTAAACAAGCTGACGGCCAAGCTATACCTTATATTTTACCTAACGAGCTTAAAGCACTGGTTGATAGCGCCCGTAGCTTTGGCCCACAAAGTGATGCCTGGCAGGCTTTATATAAAGATTACATCCACCACAGTGTTAAATATTCAGCAACGATTGATGCGATTGCTCATGGCCCTGAAGAAGACGCTGAATTCACCACTAAAAACCAACAACGTGAGCTTTTTTACAATCAGCCAGAACAGGCTGAAAAGAGTGAGCAATGGCAATCACAACTAATAAATGGATATAGATTATGGACAAGCTCATAAAATTACTTATCACACTCGCTTTAATATTATTCGCTGTAGGATGTTCTTCAACAGGTAAAATTGATTACATGGTTGCAGGTGTTGGCACGGAAAATGGCAATGCAATTTGGGGGCGCTCTGTGGTATTTGATGATGAGTGGGGTATTCCTTCCGGTGCAATAGAATGTTGTTACGCACAAGCTGGTGGTACTGTGAGTGTTTACAATCAAAAATTCCCAGAAAAAGTCGCGGTTGAATGGTTAGATAAGTCAGAGAACAGAATTTACTACGGTGAAGTGGCAATAGATAAAAATGGCTATAAATTAGCTAAAAATTTACCTGCTTATACATGGGTAAGTACAGGAGAAGTAGAAGAAAATATCAGGCCTTATTTAATTGTTGGCATGGGCGAAACTGGCGAAATAAAAGTGTGGCTATCAAATACAAGCTCAGGAATGAATAGAACAGGTCGCGTATTACACGAGCTTGGCTCTGGGCAAGCACAATGGCGTGAGAATAAGTAACTAAGCCATTACCCTTCCCTCCTCAGCAGGAAATTATAACCGGCCTGTGCAAGCTGAAGCAAATAAGCAATGGCAGTCACAATTAATTAACGGATATAGATTATGGACAAGCTCATAAAATTACTCATCACACTCACTTTAACATTATTCGCCGTAGGGTGCTCGTCAACAGGTAAAATTGATTACATGGTCGCAGGTGTCGGCACCGAAAATGGCAATGCAATTTGGGGCCGCTCAATAGTATTTGATGATGAGTGGGGGATCCCTTCCGGTGCAATAGAATGCTGTTACGCACAAGCTGGTGGTACTGTAAGTGTTTACGATCAAAAGTTCCCAGAAAAAGTTGCGGTTGAGTGGTTAGATAAGTCTGAAAATAGATTTTACTTTGGTGAAGTGGCAATAGATAAAAATGGTTATAGGTTAGCTAAAGACTTACCTAGATATACTGTTGTAAGCACAGGTCGTAAAGCAAAAGAGATCATCCCTTACCTAATAATTGGTATGAGCGAAACCGGTGAAATAAAAGTATGGTTATCAAATGCGCCATCAGGTAGAAATAGAGTAGAGCGTGTATTACACGAGCTAGCCTCAGGGCAAGCACAATGGCGTGAGAATAACTCTTAAATCGATTGCCGTCAGTAGCTTTGGATAATGGTACTACAAGCCAAGTTGCTACTTATATTACCTCGTAAATAAATGCATTTAGTAAAAGAATAGTTTTAGTGACATTTTTAAAAAATCACAGCATGCTTTGCGCCCTCAGCGTTTGTTTTAGCTTATTACTAAGCGGTTGCTCAGAGCCTTCATCGCAAAGTATAACAAACACAACAGCCGTTGATGTTGCTAAATACCCATGGGCTAAAGAGCATAAAAACCACCCTGAGTGGCCACTCGAAATACGCGAAGAGGTGTATGGCGATGCAGATACATTTTCAACCCCACGGTTAATGTTCTGGAATAAATATAAATACAGCGAGGTTTATACGCTTTGGTCATCAAGGTTAGATGGCTCAGACCGGCGCCGTATTATTTCAGAAGAGGTATTTATAGAGTTCAGACCTGTTGGGCTGCATAAGGTAGCTCGCTCACCAGATAGCCGTTATATCGCTATTTCGGGCTATATAAATGACCGAGCGACTCGCCAGTTATACGACACCAAAGATAAAAAGCTGATTAGCATGTCAGGTGGAGGAGGCTACCCTTGGTTTAATTGGACCTCAGACAGTGAAAACGTCATTTTTTACTCAGATGGTAAAAACTTTAATTACAATGTACCAACAGGGGAGCTAACCTCTCGGCCGCAAATTCACCACAGTGGCGCTGCTTTTTTACTTCCGGGAGATAAAGAGTTTTTAGCTGTAAAGCACGATGGCTTTTGGATACATAAGTTTAATGGTGAAGTGGTTCGCAAAGTTAATTTTGGTTTTCCACGTAAGTGGAGAATGAAAAACCATCGAATTTCGCCCGATGGCAAGTATTTAGCGTTTATGACTCATTTAAGGCCAAAAGCACATTTTCATTGGGTAAATATTGCCAACCCTGAAATAAAACATTCAGAAATAGGGGAAGGTAATGGCGTTATTTTCTCTAATAAAGAAGATTATCAGCTTGAATATACCAATCGCAATTTGCCTGAGCGTAATGAGAAAGGGTGGTTCCTTTCCGAGCGTATTATAAGAACAATAAACATAGTGACAGGCGAGCAATCAGAAGCATTAGAAAAAGAGAATAATATTTGGGGTATGGGCTCAATATACCCTATAGCAATTACTAATTCGGCAATGCAAGGAAGTTAATATGCATGAACTAAGCAAAGGATCTGCAAGCCCAATAGTTTACTTATTAACAGAATACTTTGAACAGAATGAATCGATTCTATTGATATGCAAGTAGGCTCAATATAGCTCAAATCACTTTGACTATTTTGTCGATAAAGTGAGTCATGGCACTTTTTAATCATTAAACATGTGATTACTTTATAAACTTAAATAAAAGTGACAAAACTTATCTAATCGGGGATCACTTTAAAGCCGATTTAATTATGGTGACAAGAAGCGTACTTGGCATTTTTAATCTTATTATTTAAGCTATATTAGTTTATATTTTCTTTATGGTTGTGTTTTAAAGGTGTTTTGTGGAATTTTTATGCTTGCTTCGATCTCTCTGTAATGTTAAAAATAGGTCTCACTGAACACACACACAAGAAACAAGATGCAAAATATTCGTTTAATTACACTAAAACTTAACCTCTTACTGCTATGGCAAGTAAGCGGGGATTAGTGTGTTTGCATTGAGTTGAACATTAAAAACCCCGCAATTGCGGGGTTTTTTTTATCTCGCGGCTGGGATAAATTGAAATTTGGGTAACATAGGAATGAGGGGCAGTTATGCAAGACAAAGATAAAGTATGGATTTTTGATACCACTTTACGTGATGGCGAGCAGGCACTTAAGGCAAGCCTTACTGAAGATGATAAAATTCAGTTAGCGCATACTATTAGCCGTTTGAATGTTGATGTGATGGAAGTGGGTTTTCCGGTATCCAGCCCTGCTGACTTTCGCTCGGTGCAACGAATTGCAACTGAAGTAAAAGGCCCAATTATTTGTGGTTTAGCGCGTTCAGTAGCAAAAGATATTGAAGCCTGTGGTGAGGCACTTCGCACAGCACAGCAAAGCCGTATTCATACTTTTATTGCCACAAGCCCTTTGCACCTTGAACATAAATTACGTATGAGCCTAGATGATGCAACGGCCATGGCGGTTAAATCAATTAAATTAGCGCGCAACTACACAGACGATGTGGAGTTTTCGTGTGAAGATGCAGGGCGCACGCCGCACTGGGATTTATGTAAAATTGTTGAGCAGGCCATTAACGCGGGTGCCTCTACTATTAACTTACCCGACACTGTTGGCTTTGTAACGCCAGATGAATACGCCGCGATGATCCGCCATTTAATGAATAACGTGCCAAATATAGATAAAGCGCGTTTAAGCGTGCATTGTCATAATGATTTAGGTTTAGCTGTAGCTAACTCGGTAGCCGCGGTACAAGCGGGTGCTCGCCAGATTGAATGTACAATAAATGGTATTGGTGAGCGTGCGGGTAACTGCTCGCTTGAAGAAGTGGCAATGATCATGAAAATGCGCAAAGACCACTTAAAAGTACACACCGATATTAAAAGCGAAGAAATTTATCGTGCATCTCGCCAAGTGGCAAAAATTTGTAATATGCCAGTACAGCCAAATAAAGCCATTGTGGGCGAAAACGCCTTTGCACATAGCTCGGGCATTCATCAAGATGGCGTATTAAAAGCACAAAATACGTACGAAATTATGTCGCCAGAAAGCGTAGGCGTACCAAACAACCAATTAAATATGACTTCGCGTTCGGGCCGTCATGTTATTGAGCACCGCTTAGAAGAGTTAGGTTACCAAAAAGCGGACTACGATATGGACAGCCTATACGAAAGCTTTTTAGCGCTAGCTGATCAAAAAGGCACGGTGTACGACTACGACCTTGAAGCCATGATTTACTTAAATCAAATTAACGACAAAGACGAAAAATACCAGTTAGAGTTTGTTAACTCAGCGTCTAACTCGCAATCGGTAGCCAGCTCTACTATTGGTATGGTGATTGATGGCGAAGTTAAACAAGAAGCCGCAACAGGTAATGGCCCAGTAGAGGCGTCGTTTGCAGCTATTGAGCGCTTAACCGGTATGAGCGTTGAAATGATTGAATACAACTTAGAAGCTACAGGCCAAGGCGCAAGCTCGCTAGGCCAAGTAAACATTATTGCTAAATACGATGGTCGCCCTTATCACGGTGCGGGTATTGCTGCGGATGTGGTAGAAGCGTCGGTACGCGCCATGATCCGTGTTTACAACTTAATTTATCGTGCACAAAAAGTGTCTGATTTAAAACAACAAAGGAAAGCAGGATGAGTAAAACAAACTACAGCGTTGCCGTATTAGCAGGCGACGGTATTGGCCCAGAAGTAATGGCAGCAGCAGAGCAAGTACTTGATGCTGTAAGCAATAAGTTTGGTTTTACTCTAAACCGCGAGCATCATGCTATTGGTGGTGCAGCCATTGATGAATTTGGTGAAGCATTACCACCAAAAACACTAAGCGCGTGTGAAAACGCCGATGCCATTTTATTTGGCTCAGTAGGTGGCCCTAAGTGGGAAAACCTTCCACCAAACGAGCAACCTGAGCGTGCATCGCTTTTACCGCTTCGTAAGCACTTTGGTTTGTTTTGTAATTTACGCCCAGCACAGTTATTACCAGCATTAAGTGCAGCGTCGCCACTTCGCGCTGATATTAGCGAAAAAGGCTTTGATATTTTATGTGTACGCGAGCTTACCGGCGGCATTTACTTTGGTGAAAAAGGGCGAGGTGGCGAAGGCGAAGAAGAGTTTGCATTTGATACGCAAAACTACTCGCGTAAAGAAATTGAACGCATTGCCCGCTTTGCTTTTGAAGCAGCAAAATTACGTAGTAACCATGTTACCTCTGTTGATAAAGCCAACGTACTTGCATCAAGCGTATTATGGCGTGAAGTAGTCACCGAAGTAAGTAAAGACTATCCAGAGGTCAGCCTAGATTACATTTATGTAGATAACGCAGCGATGCAGTTAGTTAAACAGCCTAGCCAGTTTGACGTGCTACTTTGCGATAACTTATTTGGTGATATTTTGTCAGATGAGTGTGCGATGATCACAGGCTCAATGGGCTTATTACCATCGGCTAGCTTAAATCAATCGGGCTTTGGTTTGTACGAACCTGCCGGTGGCTCCGCGCCAGATATTGCAGGTAAAGGCGTTGCAAACCCAATAGCACAAATTTTAAGTGCTGCACTGATGCTACGTTACTCATTAGGGCAAGACGAAGCAGCACGCACGATTGAAAAAGCCGTAGCCGAAGCTGTAGAAGCAGGCGTTGGCACGCCAGATATCTACCCACAAGGTGGATACAGCACAAGCGATGTGGCAGCTGCCATCGTTTCACGTATTTAATATATAAATCGCAGCACCGTTATGCTGCGACTTAACAAAGTAGGGAATTAGCAAGTGGCCCAAACGTTATACGACAAAATTTGGCAAGCACACACCGTTGCCAGCATAAACGAGCAAACTGATTTACTTTATATTGACCGTCATTTAGTACATGAGGTGACATCACCACAGGCTTTTGCTGGCCTACGTGAAAAAAACCGTACGGTACGTTGCCCAGAAAAAACCTTTGCAACGATGGATCATAATGTATCGACTAAAAGCCGATCACTTGATGCCGCAAGCGAAGTCTCTAAAAACCAGTTAATGGCGCTAGATGCGAACTGTAAAGAGTTTGGCATTGTACTTTACGATTTAAACTCAATTAACCAAGGTATTGTGCATGTAATGGGCCCAGAGCAAGGTATTACACTGCCTGGCACTACCATTGTATGTGGTGATAGCCATACTTCTACGCATGGTGCGTTTGGCGCATTAGCACATGGTATTGGTACCTCTGAGGTTGAGCATGTATTAGCAACGCAAACGCTACAGCAAAAAAAGGCAAAATCGTTAAAAATTCAAATTAACGGTGTGCTTCGCCCAACGGTAACTTCTAAAGATTTAATTATGGCGGTTATAGGCAAGTTAGGTACCGCTGGTGGCACTGGTTATGTTGCTGAATTTTGCGGTGAAGGCATTGAAGCACTTTCAATGGAAGCCCGTATGACACTATGTAACATGAGCATAGAAATGGGTGCTAAAGCGGGTTTAATAGCATCTGACCAAATTACGTATGATTACTTAAAAGGTCGTCCGTTTGCACCAAAAGGCGCTGGCTTTGACGCAGCAGTTGAATATTGGGAAACATTAAAAACAGATGAAGGTGCACACTTTGATTTAGTTGTTGAGCTAAATGCTGACGACATTCAGCCACAAATTACCTGGGGTACAAGCCCAGAGCAAGTAATTGGTGTTGATGAATGCATACCAGATCCAGACCAAGAGCCCGATTTAATTAAAGCCGACGCTATTCGCAGCGCACTTAAATACATGGACTTAAAAGCGGGCGATAAATTATCAAGCGCGAAAGTAGATACAGTCTTTATTGGCTCTTGTACTAATAGCCGTATTGAAGATTTACGTGCAGCGGCAAAAATTGTTGAAGGCAAGCAAGTAGTAGCTGGCATAGAGGCATTAATTGTACCGGGCTCTGGCCTTGTTAAAAAGCAAGCCGAAGACGAAGGCTTAGCCGATATTTTTAAAGCGGCAGGTTTTGAGTGGCGCGAGCCGGGCTGTTCAATGTGTTTAGCAATGAACGACGACCGCTTAGAAGCGGGCAAACGCTGTGCATCTACGTCTAACCGTAACTTTGAAGGCCGCCAAGGCCGTGGCGGGCGTACGCACTTAGTAAGCCCAGCAATGGCAGCTGCTGCTGCAATACATGGCCACTTTGTTGATATAAGAGGAGAAGCCTAATGAGCGTATTTTTTAGTGGCTTAATGGCCCCACTTGATAAAAACAATGTAGATACAGACCAAATTATTCCTAAGCAGTTTTTAACATCAACCAGCCGTGATGGTTTTGATGCAGCACTGTTTTACGATTGGCGTTACCTAGAAAACGGCGAACCAAACCCTGATTTTATTTTAAACCGCCCGTGCTACCAAGGTGCGCAAATATTATTAACGCGCGATAACTTTGGTTGTGGCTCATCACGTGAGCATGCACCGTGGGCGCTTAAGCAATATGGTTTTGAAGTAATTTTAGCGGAAAGCTTTGCTGATATTTTCTTTAATAACTGTGGCAACAACCAAATGCTAGCCATTGCGCTACCAGCCGACACGCTTGAGCAATTGTTTGTACTTAGTGAGCAGCACGACGATATAAACATTCAAATCGATCTTGAAAACCAAACATTAACAAGCGATAAGTTTGCGCCAATTAGTTTTGATATTCGTAAAGACGTAAAAGAGCGTTTATTAAGTGGCTTAGATTTTATAGGTGTGACCGAAACGCTAAATCCACAAATTGATGCGTTTGAAAAACAACTTGCTGCTGAGCGCCCTTGGCAGTAACAAAAAGCAATTAATTACATATGAAAACAAAGCGCGGCTGAGTATATAAGCCGCGCTTTTTTATGTTTAAGTTTTCTAATTATTAATGTCTAAAATCTGCCATTAGCGCGGGTATGCCTGGCAGCATACCAACAATAGCCATTACCGTAGTTAAAACTACAAACATAATGAGCGGGATAATCCAGCGGCTCATTTTGGTTAAGTTAGCACTGCGTTCTTTACAGCCAATTAAGCCTAAGTTATCAAGCAGCATAGTCAGTGACCAACCAAAAGCAGGGTTAACCAAGCTTGAGGCAAACACCACAATAGCGGCCGATTGCGTTGTTTTACCTTCGCGTGTCATTTCCATACCGGCCTCAAGCAGCGGAATAAACACACCTACAATAAGCGCAACGCAAAGCACGGGTTGCCAAATGGCTAAATCCATTGGGTAGCCCCATAAACCCGCAACAATACAAAATACGGCTGTTAAAATGGCGCCTGCCGGAATAGGGCGTTTAGCAATAGCGGCAGGGACAATGTAAGTTCCCCACGATGAGGTAAAGTTAGCACCACCGGCTAGCGAGCCAAAGGTTTGTCTAACCGATGCGCTTAGCATGGTGTCGTCTATGTTCATTTGAACTTTTTCAGTACGTTGCGGGTAACTAATTTTTTGAAATACTTGATGCCCTAAAAAATCCGGTGACCACATAGCCACAGCCAATACCGCAAACGGCAGCACAACCACAAAGCTTTCAAGCGTAGGTAAGCCAAGCATCCAACCTGTGTTTTCGCCCCACCAATAAGCTGGGTTCATATTTGGTAAGCCCGGCGCGGTATTAAATTCAAACGGCGCACCGAGTGCAAATGCAACCACACCGCCAATAAGGCAGCTAAGCGGCACAGCTAACCAGCGCTTTTTAAAGTGCTCAAGTAACGCATACAATAAAATGGTCGCCAAAATAACAATAAATGCAATGTGCGCCATATCAATGGCCTCAGCCCATGCAAACAGTTTTTTAACCTGCGAAATTGTGCCAATAAAGCCTAAATATATAAGTAAGCCCCCGCACACGCCTTTACTTGTTAAGCGTGCCAGCAAGCTCCCTCCTTTGGTTATGGCTAAAATAAAGCCAAAGGCACCAATCAGTAAGCCAAACGCCATAGGATGGCCGCCAGCGGCAACCACAATAGGAATAAGTGGAATAAGTGGGCCATGAGTACCCGCTAAGTTAGCGGTAGGTAAAATAAAGCCCGAAAACAAAATAATAAAAATAGAAACAATCAGTAATTCATAGCGTACGTTCTCTAACACAAACGCATCGCTTAAACCTAGTGGCGCTGCAAATGTAGCGGCAATAGCACCTACCATAACCACTTTACCAATAGTGCCCGCCATGGCTGGAATAGTATCTTCAAATTCAAAGCGGTAGTCTCTAAAGGGTAAATTAGGCCGCCAGCGCTTGGGCTGCATAATTTGTAGCTCGTGCTCTAGGTATTCGTCACGGGTATTAAACTCTGAACTGGGTTTATGGTTGTTTTGATAGCTGTTGGTATTGTCGTGCAATGTACTTTTGTGATCTGAGTTGTGACCCTTTGGGGTTACTGACATAGTCCCTCCTGTTACTCGTTGCTTATTTATTAATACGGCTTTTGTTAAAGCAAATGAATAGTGAAGGGGCAGGGTAGATCAGCTTTTACTCAGGAATGTATAGGCAAAAGGTCGTGTATGGTTGTTTTTAATACAGTTAATTTAAAAAACAGCTTTACACTAAAAGTCATAAATTACAGAAAATGATTAAAAGTTTATATAGATCATGCTCTTGAATATGTCATTAAAGATGCTCAGAGCTATTTGCAGAAATAGTATCGTGTTAACGGCAGGTTATTATCCTTTAGTCTTAGTGGTTGTTAAAGTTGTTTTATTTCAAGCTATTTGTTTGCGGGAGCCGTTAATTTTGTTTTATTTGTGGTGGAATAATACATCTGTTACTTTCTGATTGTTAATAACAACAATAAAGAATAGAGATGCAATTCAACTCCCCTAAATCAATTGGTATTTTACTCGGTACGCTTTACGGCATATTTATGCGGCTGTTTGTAGAGCTGCTTGATACTTATAATTTAAGTAGCCTTGTATCCATTTCATTTATGTTTTTAGTGCCCGTTGCAATTGGTTATATTCGTATTCATTTTGAATTTAAAAGCTCAAATACATTAACTAAAAGGCAAATGGTGACTATTGCTTGGCAGCCAATTTTTGTTTTTTTACTTGTAAGCGTTATTACACTGCTTGAAGGCAGTATTTGTGTGGCAATGGCTTTGCCTGCCTTTATGATCTTTGCAAGTATAGGTGGTTTATTGGCAGGCTTTATTAAAAATCGTCAAATAAAAAACGCTAATAGGCCTTTACTTTCAATCGCTTTACTTCCTGTGTTGCTCTCACCTATTGAGGTAAATTATTTACACTTATCAAAAACGTACGAAGTCACCAACTCTATAATTATTGAAGCGCCTATAAACCATGTGTGGCAGCAGCTTGCAAATGTAAGCACCATAGAGCCACAAGAATTGCCATTTTCGCTTACCCATTTAATCGGTGTACCTAAACCTTTAGAGGCAAATATGAATGCTACGGGTGTTGGTGCAATTAGAACCAGTAAATGGCAAAAAGGAGTTGCATTTAAAGAAGTGATTACTGATTGGCAGCCAAATAAACAGATGCTTTATAGGTTTGACATAGACCCTGATGCTATTCCCGATGATGCACTCGATAAACATGTAAAACTAGGCGGCGAATACTTTTCACCTCTTTACGGTGGGTATGCGTTAAGTGAAGATAAAAGCGGCAATACCATTTTAACTTTAAAAACGACCGTGCAAGATAATACAAATTTTGGTGTTTATTCGCGTATATGGGGAGAGGTTATTTTTAAAGACTTCCATTATTCACTTTTAACATTAATGAAAAACAGAGCAGAAAAGCCACTTGTCGCAGCTATTTCCCATTATTAACTTAAACCGCTATGGTATTAAAAAACTATTATAAGAGTACTTTATGAAATTATTAACGGCAGCAACGTTATTACTTGCTTCATCAGCTGCTATTGCGCGCCCTGCGCCTTTAGTATCTATACCAACACACGATGCATTTTTTAATAATATAGCAGCGTATTGTGGGAAAGCGTTTGAGGGTAAAGTAAGCGTAGATAACGCAAAAGGCCCAAGCTCATTTGATAATAAAAAGTTAGTTATGCATGTACGTAAATGTACTGATAGCGAGCTACAAGTGCCATTTCATGTGGGTGATGATGCATCGCGTACGTGGATCATTACTAAAACGGGCAGTGGTTTGAGCTTAAAGCATGATCATCGCCATAAAGATGGCACAGACGACGCTTCTACTATGTATGGCGGTCATACACTTGATGCGGGTTTTGCACAAATGCAGTCTTTCCCGGCCGATCAATACTCTAAAGAATTATTTGTAGCACAAGGCATTGAACAGTCGGCAGGTAATACATGGCAAATGTATATTTATCCTGAGGTATTTACGTATCGGTTAATTCGCCAAGGGCGCGAGTTTAAGGTGGACTTTGATTTAACTAAACCTATTACGCCACCCGCTGCACCATGGGGATACGAAGAGTAAATTTATTATTCAGGCTTTTCGCATTGCAATAAAACGGTTAAAGGTGGTTGATAAGCGCGTGGTTTAGTAGGAAAACGTTCGTACTCTTGCACGCCTTCAAGCACTTTTAACATAAAGGTGTTACCACGGCATAACCTGTCTGCATGGCGCAGTAAAAACATACTTTGATTAGCAAAGTGTTTGTAATCGTCTGATTGTATTTCTATTTTATAATTGCTGTTGTCAATTTTGGTTTGATAATAATGAACTTTGTTATCAAAGTCGTATGATTTTTCTTTTTCGACGGTGTCGGCCAGTGCAGTGCCTGTATTCGAAAGGCCCACCAGTACGCAACTAATGATAAAGCGCGGTGAATATAACCCTTTCATAAAATGTATCCTTTAATTTGCGAACTTAATACCCATTAAATACTCATACAAGTTCGGTTTATGTACGTTAAGTCTAACACCAAAAGAGATAATGTGATGTTCAAACAAATAAAACAGCTTTTTACAGCATTCGATGATCCAGCGCCAAGTATAGAGCCACACGATTTAAAAACGGCGGTAGCAGCGTTGCTAATTGAAGTGATGCGTGCAGATACCAAGCTCGACCATGATGAACAACACACCCTGACTGTAACCTTAAAAAAGTATTTTAATTTAACAGATTCTGAGGTTGAAGAACTCACTACCAATGCAGCAAGTAGTTTAGATGGCGCAATTGATTACTTTCAGTTTTCAAAACAGATTAATGAGCATTGCAGTGCGGCAGAGCGAATAGAGATAATAGAATTGCTGTGGCGTTTAGCCTACGCAGACGGTGAAATAGACCCACAAGAAGAGTACGTAATACGTAAAATAGCGGGTCTATTATATGTAACGCATGTTGATTTTATCGCCGCAAAAATAGCGGCGACAAAGCAAAAGTAAAGCGTATAAGGTTACTTTAATTTGCTTGCAACACTGACTAATTGATGAGCAAGCGAAGATACTTTATCAGCTATTTCTGGGTCGCTAATTTGGCCATTGTCATCAAAAACAGAAAACGCAGACGGTACAGCAAGTTGGTCGGCAAGCACTAACGAACCAATGCCGCTTAAAATATCACGTACGTGGTTTAAACCGCGTAAACCTCCTAATCCACCCGGTGAAGTAGCAAATAAGGCCACAACTTTATTACGAAACGCCGGTACTGCACCTTGCTCAGTGCGTGAAGCCCAGTCTATAGCGTTTTTTAACGGCGCAGTGATCGAGCCGTTATACTCTGGGCTTGCCAGTAAAATACCATCTGCAGAGCGAAGTTTGTCTTTTAAACGTTGTGCATCAGCGGGTGTGCCTTGTGCTTCAATATCTTCGTTAAATAGTGGAATATCTAACTCGTTTAACTGAATAACTTCTACTTCAGCACCTGTTTGCAGAGCAAAACGTGCTGCTTCATTAATAAGTTTTTGATTAAAGCTTTCTTTACGTAAGCTGCCCGCAAGCGCGATAATTTTTGGTGCTGACATGAGTTTGGCCTTTTTATGTTTTAAGTTACATACCTAATGTAGCAAACTTTTACTTGTAGAAAACCCAAATAAACGCAACACTTATGTGCATATATGCACACAAGTTAAAGGCAGAGCGCATGGCAATTAAATTTGATGACTGGCAAGACGTAAAAGTGGCCTTTGAAGTGGCGCGGCTTGGCACACTTACAGCTGCAGCAGAGGCACTTAATGTGCACCACAGCACTGTGTTAAGACGAATTAACAGCCTTGAAAAAAACCTAGATACCCGCTTGTTTCATCGCCATGCTCGTGGTTACAAGGTAACTGAAATTGGCGCTAAATTATTTGCGACAGCGCAAACTATAGATACCTCGCTCGAACAGCTACATAACGATATTGCCGCTGCCGACAGTACTTTACGCGGAAGTTTATTACTTACTACGGTGAGTGGGTTTATTGATGTTATGGGTGATGTATGTGAGCAATTTCAGGCATTACACCCACAAGTGCAGCTTGAAGTTATTTTGGAGCAAAAACGCTTGCGGCTCGATCACGGGCAAGCACATATTGCGCTTCGTGCAGGCCCTAAACCTGATGAAGGGGATTACATTGCTCAGCACTTAGCAAAGCTTACATCGGGTTTGTATGCTAACAAACGTTACATTACAAAGCATGGTATGCCTAAATCATTAGGTGATTTATTGCAGCATAATTTTGTATCAGGAGTGGCGGGATATAATGCGCGCGTACCTTATTTTGCTTGGGCAGACGAAAACATTCCTGCATCGCAAATCAAATTACGTGTATCAGAAACTGCCGAGGCTACACGCGCGATTATTAAAGGCTTAGGGATTGGTGGTTTACAACATGATGTAGCAGCGCAATATAGCGATTTGGTTCCTGTGCTACATAGTGAATTAAATTGGCCCACCGATGTGTGGTTAGTGACCCATCATTTAGTGCATCGCACCGCGAAAGTACAAGCTTTTGCAGGCTTATTAAAGGCGCATTTTAATAAACTTGCTAAATAAAAAACTGAAGGGTTCCCGATCGAGTTATTTTTTGGCAATCAGCATTTTTTATAGTTTTACAATAAAAAGGCGCACAACAATAAGTTGTAAGCCTTTTTCGTTATTAAATTACTGTGCTTTACAACTTACGTTTTTAAGCTCAATAGTGAGATCTTTTTTAGGGTAATACAGCACGCATTGCTCGCCAATAATTTGCAAAACAAACTTTTCTGACTTGATATTATGCGCGCCCATAATGGGCATGCCATTGGGATCTTTACTATTTCCATGGCTTAGTAATAACTCACTGCGTTTGGTAAAAACGGTGTCGGCCAGTGTAACAAGCTTACCGCCTTTAGCTTTTATAATTGCCTGTTGCAGCACAGTTATAACGCCTGGGTTAACCTCTGTTAATAGCGCAGGCTTTGCAACGGCATTACTCATACTATTACATCCCCCTACACTTATTAATACAGTGAGTACCGTCAGTAACTTTACCATTATTGCTCCTCAGACAACGTAGGCCATGTTAGATCCATGTTACCGCGGGTAAGATCGTTTGGTGCGTTTAAAGGCTGCAGTTTTTCGCTCGTAGCAGCAAAGCTTGGTACATCTACTTTACTATTAGCGACTGTTGTTGTAATTGGGCATGCGCCGTTATTATCTATATGAAAAAGTGCTGTAGATAGTAACCTTTCGTTGCTATCACCAAGTTGATTATCAAAGTCATCACTAACAACACACCCTTGTACATCGGCATTAAATTGTGGTGTTGGTGTTGGGGTAAAGCCTGCGGCATATTCGCCAAAGCCTTTACTGTTAACGCCACTAAATTGAATGGTGTAGTAGGTTGTTCCACAGTTGTGTGTAGGCGTAAATCCGTATGGTTTACCACAGGTTGTGTCGCCAATAAGTACCACCTCTGCATCTATTCCCTTTAAGCCATTAATAAATGCTTCAGAGGCTGAACAGGTACCTGATGTACTTAGTACATACACTTTAGATAAGTTTAAATCAGGTAATTTATCGCCAGTACTAAAAAACGTTGAGTAATCTATTTCTTCGTCAATAAACGGAAATGGAGAATCGACAGGCTGTTTATCATTTTGTTGCGTTTGATAGTAAAAGCGGTTTTGTACATTGGCACTTCCTGCCACCATATACGCTAGCTGCGCAGACAGCGCTAATAAACCGCCGCCGTTGTATCTAAAATCAATAACGAGTTCGTCTACGTTATCGGTTCTAAATTTATTTACTGCATCAATTAGGCCTTCTTGGGCAATACCTATATGACTATTAAACTGCATATAACCAACGCGCGTGTTATTGCTTGTTACAATCGTTTTTACATTTTGAACAGGCGTTTGCTCAATGTTACCCGCTGTGACGTTAAATGTTTTTTCCGTGCCGTCGTTACTGCGAACAACAATTGTATGTGAATCACCGTTGGTTGGGCTAAATAAGCCTTCGTTTAAAGTATCAATCCCTGCTTGGGTATTGGTATTAATGCTTACGCCATCAACTTCAAGTACGGTATCGCCTCGTTGAAAGCCAATTTGGCTAGCTGGTGAGTCATCTTCAAGGTAAGCAACACGTAAAATTCTATCGGCTGAATCACCAATAAATGCCCAGTTAATACCATAACCAGAGGTAACGCCCGATTGTGCTTCTTGGAAGTAATCTTCAGAGGGTTCTGAAAAATGAAAGTTATCTTTTTTAGCGCCTGAATCGGTTAGCTCTTCGGTTTTTAGTTGAGCAAAATAGTCAGCCACGGTATCGAACGATTCAGGGTCGTTATCGGCTATTTCGTCATACCACAGGTATGTTTCGTCGCTCCATGAGCGAAGCCATAGTTTTTCGTATAAGGCTGAGCCAGCTTGGTCAGGGTAAGGCTCATTATTATTAAACGGGTCGTTACCTGTACGTGGGTTTTCGCAAAAGTTTTTGAGTTCGTCTGAAGGTTCAAATACACCGGCAGTCCATGTCGGTGTGCTACTTGTAGGTGGCGTGACAGGCGCTGGTGTAGTGTTGCTACCTCCGCCTCCACCACAACCTGTTAAAGCAAAAACTGAGAGCGCGCTAATAATTGCAAGCGATAGAGTGTTGTTTTTAAACATATTCGGTACTTCCTGTAAATAAGTTGTTTAAAATACTACAACACCTGATTATTTATTCAACGTTTTGCTTTTTCTTTATGTAAATAATTGTGTCATTTTTTATTGGTAAAGCAGTATTTTAAGTTCGCTTATTAGCGGGAATATCATTACATTTTTTGTATAGTGCTTTTTAGTGCTAGGTCTTGCTTTTGCCACGCATTAAAAAGTTTTTGTTGTTGCTTTGAAATTTTTAAACCATAGGTTTTTTGCATGTAAGCATAGGCGTCGGCAATTTTTTTACGGGCATAAAATGGTGGCTCAACAACACGTTGCTTAAAGTTTACTTTTACATCGCATTGGCCGTATTGAGTCGCGGCTCCACCTAGCATGCCAAAACGATAATTAGAGCGGTCAGCATTTATTTCGCCAATTGCGGGGGCTAAGTTATTTATATCAGCTTCCATTTTTCGAAATTTTTCGCTGACTTTACGGCAGTTTTTCCGCCCACCATTTTGCCAACATTGTAGTTGATGCCCAAACTCCCATGCCGATACAATATGCTCCCATTCAATACGTAAAGCGCGCTGGTTTACTTTGCCTGAGCGGGTAAATGTATTACGAGGTACATAGCCACAACCCGTTGGATCTGGCACTAGTTTTTTACCTTGTTTTTTAATATCACAACCGCAATACAGGCTTTTTGCATTGTGCGGTAGCGTTTTTATTAAGTGCTTTTTAGCAGTAGAGAAGCGAGTAAAGTCTTTACTTGATACCGAAAAACAGACACAGCAAGCCAGTAAGGCCAAAATCAATCGGGTCATATCCATCACATACGTGAACTACAGGAGCCCCTAGTTTACTGGCTCAACAGGCAAACATAAACTTATTTAAATCTGCGTTTAATCCTTATGTTTTGCAATAGCAGTAAAAAGCCAGTTAAACAAAAAAGCACACTGGTTGCAGCAAAGCTAATTAATAGAGGATTGTTAAAGTTTTCACGTTCATCGTAATCCATAATATGCAGCATCCAAAAAAAATCGAAAATTCGCCACAGTGTGCTGCGCACAGTAATCACTTTGCCCGTATCTGATGACAAATAGAGTGTGGTACTAAATGTATCGTTAAATTGTACTTTCCATACATCTTTTTTATAACCGCTTTCTCTTGGCCCTAAACCTAATAAAGTGGTACTTACTGGTTGAGCATCAATAAGTAAATGCGCGTGTGCATTAGCAATTATTTGCTGTTTATTGGGGGCTTTAAATGGTTGCCCAGTAATGCCATTAAAACTTTGAGGGTTGCCTTCACTGGTTACAGTTATAAGTGGGGTAGATAAAAAATGCGCAAAGGTTATCTTAGTCGGATTAGTTACTTGTGAAACAATATTATCAATTGATGCGACGTAATCGCTGCTTTTAAAGGGGTTAGCCAGGGTGCGTGTTGCTAAGTGTTTACCATGTACTTTTTCAAGCGGAATAGCGCTCATAACCAAACCGCCAAGCAACCAAGCTAGTATTTGTATTCCTAATAAATAGCCCAACCATTTATGAAGTTTACGTGCTGGTTTAAAAATTTTTTTCATGTGTGTTTATCTTATTATTTTTACAAGACATTTTACGCGATGGTTGAGCAAGGTGAGTGCGACAAAATGTCGCACTAGTGCATTAAAATAGCGTTTCAGCACAATAGCGCCAATTGTAAGTAGCAATCGCACTCTAAAATAAGAGTATTACCATATAAAACGTCTATTTATAGGGTGTTGATTTGGTATAAAGGTAAAACTGCGTTAAAGTTTGCATGGTAACCATTAGAGGATAAATACGAGACAATGTCGGAAATTCAATTTTTAAATGTAGATCTAGAGCTTGAGTCAAAACAAGATATTAGTGTGCTGGTGGCCGACCTAAAAAAAGTCGCAACGATTTTACATTATGACAAAGACGAATACCGTCAATTAGCACGTATTGAGGTAGCTGGCGATGTAAAATCACCAGACAAAGCAATAAACCATATATGTGAGCTTATTGAGTCATGTTCACGCAATGCATTAAAGCAATGGTTGAGCTGCTCACGTAGAACGTTTGATATAGGGTTTGAGTCAGGCACGTCGCCAAAGTGTTTTAATCAAGCTTTACATGCAGATACACTACTGCGTATATCTGCTATTGGCGCGGGTATGGAAATAACAATTTACCCTCTCGAAAAATAACTTACGCCTTTCGCTCAACAACGGCTGCGGTCATTTTTGATACGCAGCACAGCTCGTTGCGGCTGTTTGTGATTTTTATTTCCCAAACAGAGCTTCGTTTTCCAATATGAAATGCGCGTGCTGTTGCCGTTAATGTACCATTGCGAGAAGCCTTTAAATGGCTTGCACTTATTTCTTGCCCAACACAGTAAAACTTTGTGAAATCAACCACAAAATTAGCAGCATAGCTCGCTACGGTTTCGGCGAGTACAACGTTTGCGCCGCCATGAACCATGCCAATAGGGTTATGGTGTGCAGGGATTGCAGGCATAGTTGCTACTAAGTAATCGTCGCCTATCTCTGTTATTTCGATTCCCATGGTTTTCATTAGCGTCCCTTGGCCATTAATGCCTTCGTCCAATTGTTTACACAATGCTAATGTAATGGGTTGATACCAAATACTCATATAGATTTCCTTAAATTTATTGTAGCAAGTTACTATTTTTATAGGCTATTTTAGAAAGCCTCTAAAATGTACACGTAAGGAAGTAATTTAGCTATTTGAACGGATAATTTAAATTTGCGATTTTTATTTAACTGTATATACTCACAGTTAAATGTACTGTATGGAAAACCAGTTGTATGCGCCCATTAACTAAACGCCAAGCTCAAATACTCGAATTAATTAAAGTGTTTATTAAAGACACTGGTATGCCGCCTACACGTGCCGAAATAGCACAAACGTTAGGGTTTAAAAGTGCAAATGCCGCTGAGGAACATTTAAAAGCCCTTGCCAAAAAAGGGGTGATTAAAATGAAACCTGGCGCAAGCCGTGGAATTCAACTTGTTGAAGAAGAGGAGCCAGAACAATTAGGTTTACCGCTTATTGGCCGAGTTGCGGCAGGTTCCCCTATTTTGGCGCAAGAACATGTTGAAAGCCACTGTAAAATTGACCCATTAATGTTTAAACCAGCTGCCGACTTTTTACTGCGCGTAAACGGTATGAGTATGAAAGATATAGGCATTATGGATGGCGATTTACTTGCTGTGCATAAAACACAAGTGGCTGAAAATGGTCAAGTTGTGGTTGCCCGTGTTGATGACGATGTAACCGTAAAACGCATTGAAAAAGCGGGTCGTCAGGTGTTGCTTCATGCCGAAAATGACGAGTTTGCACCAATTAAGGTCGATCTTGAAACTGAGTCGTTCAACATTGAAGGCTTGGCAGTGGGTGTAATTCGTAACGCGGACTGGATGTAGTTCTTTCTTATTTTATAAAAAGCGCACTTTTTTGGTGCGCTTTTTTTATTTTTAAAATTTTGTTTGTTTTTTATTCACACTCTTTCATTTCATCCTTAGCCCTTACCACCTCTCGATTTGAGCCATTTTCTTCTACGTTCAACTAAGCCAACTCTCTACTTTTTATATATTTATTGTTTGTTTTTAATACAAAAAACTTGCATGGTGGTTAAATATTAACTAATTGTTAATAAGCTGACGCTGGCAATACTCATCGCTTTTAAGTTTTGAGCACACACAATTAACTTTTGCTAGCGCAGTGAATGCCAATTTTTATAAATAAAACGGCATTAATAAAAAAATAAAAATAACGAATTGGCGTTTAAGCCGTATGCCTCTTCGCTTTGCACTAGCAACAGCATCAAAGGAGTCGTCACATGGGTAAACTTAGTTGTACCTTGTGGCTTATATTGTGTGTTTTTCCGCAGTTAGCCTTGGCAAATAGCCAATTTAATATGCGTAAAGGCGTTACAGATATAAGTGAAAATGTTTACGAATTACACATGACCATATTTTTTATATGTTGTGTGATTGGGATAATAGTGTTTGCCATTATGCTTTGGGCACTCATTCATCATCGCAAATCTAAAGGAGCGGTTCCCGCTCAATTCCACGAAAGCACCAAAGTAGAAATTCTTTGGACCGCCATTCCATTTGTTATTTTAATTGCTATGGCAGTGCCAGCTACAAAAACGTTAATAGCGATGGAAGATGCCAGTAAAGCCGACTTAACAATTAAAGTTACAGGTTCACAGTGGAAATGGCATTATGAATACATGGGAGAAGATGTAGAGTTTTACTCAATGCTTGCAACTCCTCAGGATGAAATAACTAATTTAGCTGATAAAAACCCAAATTATCTACTTGAGGTAGACAAACCCCTCGTACTGCCAATTAATCAAAAAATTCGTTTTTTAATGACCTCAGATGATGTTATCCACTCTTGGTGGGTACCAGACTTTGCCGTTAAAAAAGACGCCAATCCAGGCTTTATTAACGAAACATGGACCAACATAAACGAAGAAGGTATTTACCGAGGTCAGTGTGCTGAGCTGTGCGGTAAAGATCACGGGTTTATGCCCGTTGTGGTAGAGGCCAAATCTGAGGCTGACTTTAAAGTATGGTTGGCCGATGCTAAAAAAGCTAAGCAACAAGCAGCTTTAGCTGATGCCGCTTTACTTGATCAAACATTACCTAAAGAAGAGCTAATGGAGCTGGGTGCTCAAGTATACATGGCAAGTTGTGCAGCATGTCATCAACCTACGGGGTTAGGGCTACCGGGCGTATTTCCGGCTCTAAAAGGCAGCCCAATTGTACTTGGCGATATCAAAGGTCATATAGACATACTTATTCATGGGAGCCCAGGTACGGCAATGCAATCATTTGCCAAGCAGTTATCTATAAAACAATTGGCTGCGGTTATTACTTACAAGCGAAATGCATGGGGTAACGATACCGGTGATGTTATTCAGCCTAGTGAGATTCAAGCAGCACTTGATGCCGACGTGGAGGCTAACTAATGAGTAGCATAGCAGAACAACCAAACGCCAATGAAGCGCATCATGCTCATCATCCAGCTAAAGGCTTCAAGCGCTGGCTTTATACAACAAATCATAAAGATATTGGCAGTTTATATTTAATATTTTCGTTGACCATGTTTTTAATTGGTGGCGCCATGGCTATGGTGATCAGGGCCGAATTATTTCAGCCAGGGTTGCAGTTGGTCGATCCCCACTTTTTTAATCAAATGACTACAGTTCACGGTTTAATAATGGTGTTTGGCGCCGTTATGCCTGCCTTTACGGGATTAGCCAATTGGATGATACCGTTAATGATAGGTGCGCCAGATATGGCATTACCTAGAATGAATAACTGGAGCTTTTGGATTTTACCTTTCGCATTCTTAATTTTGCTTGCTTCTTTATTTATGCCTGGAGGAGGTCCTGCTTTTGGCTGGACCTTCTATGCTCCGCTTTCAACCACATACAGTAACGACAATACTGCCTTGTTTGTATTTGCGGTGCACATTATGGGTATTAGCTCAATTATGGGTGCTATTAATGTGGTTGTGACTATAGTTAATTTGCGTGCACCTGGCATGACGTGGATGAAACTCCCCCTGTTTGTATGGACATGGCTAATAACGGCATTTTTACTCATTGCTGTTATGCCCGTTTTGGCAGGGGCGGTGACCATGGTTTTAACCGATAAATATTTTGCGACTAGCTTTTTTGATGCAGCCGGCGGTGGCGATCCGGTGATGTTCCAGCATATATTTTGGTTTTTTGGTCACCCCGAAGTTTACATCATGATTTTGCCAGCGTTTGGTATCATTTCAACCATAGTGCCTACTTTTTCGCGCAAAAAGCTATTTGGCTATGCATCTATGGTTTATGCAACGTCATCTATAGCATTGTTAAGCTTTATTGTGTGGGCGCATCACATGTTTACCACCGGTATGCCGGTAGCTGCAGAGCTATTTTTTATGTACTCCACAATGCTGATATCGGTACCTACTGGCGTGAAAGTATTTAATTGGGTAGCCACCATGTGGCGCGGTTCTATTAGCTTTGAAGTCCCTATGATGTTCAGTATTGCTTTTATAGTACTGTTCACATTAGGTGGTTTTTCAGGGTTGATGCTTGCTATTACTCCCGCTGATTTTCAATACCACGACACTTATTTTGTAGTGGCTCATTTTCATTATGTGTTAGTGACAGGGGCGGTATTTTCAATCATGGCCGGTGCTTATTACTGGCTGCCAAAATGGACTGGCAATATGTTTAATATCACGCTGGCTAAGTGGCATTTTTGGTTGTCGTTAGTCAGTGTAAATGTGCTGTTTTTTCCAATGCATTTTGTGGGTTTGGCTGGTATGCCTCGTCGTATTCCTGATTATGCACTGCAATTTGCAGACTTCAACGCAATTATAAGTATTGGTGGTTTTGCATTTGGTTTATCTCAGCTGTTGTTTGTAGTGGTTGTTTTTAAATGTGCAAGAGGCGGCGAAAAAGTCCCTGCAAAAGTGTGGGATGGCGCTGAAGGGTTAGAGTGGGAAGTTGAATCCCCTGCGCCTTACCATACCTTTTCAACACCACCGGAAATTAAATAATGACCCACGCACCGCTCCTTAAACGCTTGATTATTATCAGCATAGGTATGTTTGCGTTTGCGTTTGCCTTAGTGCCGTTATACGACGTGTTTTGTGACTTAACCGGGCTAAATGGTAAGCCATCGTTAGAGCAAGCGCAGCAAAGTAGCGTGATTGAGCAAACAAGGGACGTTAGCGTGAGTTTTACAACTCATGCACAAAGCGGTGCACCTTTTGAGGTGAAATCAAAAGAGTACAGTGTGGTTGTGAAACCCGGAGAAATGCGAGAAGTCGTTTTTAGCGCAAAAAATAGTAGTGAACTCGATAAAGTTATGCAGGCAGTACCGTCTGTTTCACCAGGCAAAGCGGCAAAATATTTACATAAAATGGCCTGCTTTTGCTTTGATCAACAACCCCTAAAAGCGGGGGAAGAGCTCGAATTTAAATTGCTTTTTTATGTTGATACAGCGCTTCCAAGTGATGTTGAAGAGCTAACTTTGTCTTACACCGTATTTGATATTAGTGAGCAACTAGTTGCCAGTAATAACTAGCAACAAACACTAGTGCGAAACTAGGAGCAAGTAAAATGAATCAAGAACATGAGCATTATTACGTACCAGAGCAAAGCCCGTGGCCCATTGTAGGAGCGGTTGCGTTGTTTTTTATCGCCGTAGGCGCAGGCTTAACAGTTATGGAAGTTGGCAAGGAAGGGGGGAACGGTGTTTATTTACTTTATGCCGGTATAGCCGTTCTTTTATATATGTTATTTGGCTGGTTTAAAAATGTTATTCACGAGTCAGGCCAAGGGTTGTACTCAGCACAAATGGATCGTTCTTTTCGACAAGGCATGAGCTGGTTCATTTTTTCTGAGGTTATGTTTTTTATGGCCTTTTTTGGTGCGTTATTTTATGCACGTATGATTTCGGTGCCCTGGTTGGGGGGCGCGGGTAACAATGCTATGACTAATGAAGTGTTGTGGCCTACCTTTGAAGCTATGTGGCCTTTGGTTGTTACACCTTCCGGTGACACAACCCAAGCTATGGGGTGGCAAGGCCTACCATTGATCAATACGTTAATTTTAATCGCTTCATCGGTCACGTTACATTTTGCTCATGTTGCAATGGAAAACAACAAACGTAAACCACTGAAAGTGTTTTTAGGACTTACGGTGTTATTAGGCGTGTGCTTTTTAGCATTGCAAGTAGAGGAATACGTTCATGCATACAATGACTTAAATTTAACATTAGATGCCGGTGTGTACGGTAATACATTCTTTTTGCTTACAGGCTTTCATGGCATGCATGTCACACTCGGAGCCATACTTTTATTTGTCATTTTAATACGAATATTAAAAGGTCATTTTACCAAAGAAAAGCACTTTGCGTTTCAAGCTGCTGCTTGGTATTGGCATTTTGTTGATGTGGTATGGCTGTGTTTATTTGTGTTTGTATATGTGCTGTAACGTTTATGGGCGAGCTATTTGCCTTTATATAACCGAGCTTAACTGCTGCGATTGCAACCACTAATACAACAACCGAAAACAACACTCGGCGCCCTAAAAAGTGAGACATAGGTCGCCCGTTTGTTTTCCCAGACACCATAATAAATAGCGCTCTAAATAAGTTAAAAAGTATAAACATTAGTAACAGTACAATAATAATTTTAATAATCACTGAGTTGACCCTTTATGCAAGTAGTTTTAAGGCACAAACAAAAGCTTAGTTCAATAATCACAATTTGTATGGTTGTGGTTGTCGTACTGGTATGTGTGCGCCTAGGTTTTTGGCAATTAGAACGAGGTGAAAAAAAACAGCAACAGCTCACTGCTATTGCTCAAATACAAACTCATGGTGTTATGAGTTGGTCGCAGTTGCTAAATTTACCAAAGCAGTGGAATAAAACCGGTGTACTAGTCGAGCTTAAAGGGACACTTTTAAGCGAACATTACTGGTTGTTAGATAATCAAGTATATAACGGACAAGTGGGTTACGACCTACTCGTCCTGTTAAAACCAAATAATGATATGCGTGCAGTATTGGTTAATTTAGGTTGGGTGAGAGCTCCGCTATCACGGGATATTTTACCTGCGGTAGTTATGCCCCAAGGTGAGTTTACGGTCAAAGCACAAATTAAAGAGAATAACCTCAGTAGTTTTACCCTAGAAGATAAGACCTCGAGTGGTGATTTGCCCAAACGCATTCAATCAATCGACTTAAGCTTTATACAATCACACACTAATTTCCCATTGGTTAACTTTATGGCTTACCGCCAAGGTGAGGGTGATGAAATTGCGATACCGCATTACGCAGCGGTTGTAATGAGCCCACAAAAACATAACGCCTATGCGGTGCAGTGGTTTTTAATCGCCTTTGCATGTGTTGTTGTAGCCATTTTTGCGAGTAAAAAAAGGAATAAAAATGAAAAATAAACCCCTTTTATTGTTTGTAACCTGTTGTGCTATCCCTTTGTTTTTAGCCTATAGCGCGCTCAAATTCGATTGGTTACCTAGTGCGGTTACAAATCACGGTGAATTTCTAAATGAAGAGATAAAACTAGAAAACTGGCAACAAAATAATCCTAAACTATGGACTATAGCGCTTAATTATTCGAGTGAGTGCAGTGCGTCATGTAACGAGCAACTTGAGGCGCTTAATAATTTGTATATAGCGCTTGGTAAAAATCAAGGAAAGGTAGATATGGCTGTTATGGGGAGTCCTTCACAAGCAGACTTACCATGGAAAAAAATGGCTCAGCAAGCAAGCTTGACCCCCGCAAGTTTGTATTTAATTGATCATATGGGGCTTGTGGTACTTGAGTACCCATACAAAGCAAAGCCTCAAGAAAACCGCTTAGTTCAAAAAGGGCTATTGAAGGATTTAAAAAAACTACTTAATTATTCTCGTTCAAGCTAATCCGTTTAGTGTGAGGTAAAAGATGTACAAAAATTATAAGAATTGGGTTTTATTGACCGGACTTTTTGCTTTAGTTGTTGTTGCACTAGGTGCATACACTCGTTTGAGTGATGCAGGGCTAGGTTGCCCAGATTGGCCCGGATGTTATGGCTTTTTAACGGTTCCTAAACATGAAGCTGATATTGCTTTAGCAACACAAAGCTACCCTGATATGGTGTTTGAAAAAGCAAAAGCCTGGAAAGAAATGATTCATAGGTATTTTGCGGGCACCTTAGGATTGATGATTTTAGCGCTGTTTATTGTTGCTTTTTTAAAGCGTCAATTTCCAACTACACCATTAAAGCTCACATCTTTATTACTATTACTTGTTGTGTTTCAAGCTGCCTTAGGTATGTGGACTGTCACTATGAATCTGCAACCACTTATTGTGATGGGGCATTTATTGGGTGGTTTTAGTATTTTATCGCTAATTACATTGCTGTATTTAAGGTTAACAGCAAAACCCATTATGGGCGGAGATGCGGGGGCTAAGCGGTATTATGGAATAAGTTTGATTGCTCTTTTTGTGCTGATTTTACAAATAGCGCTTGGCGGCTGGCTTGCGGCTAATTACGCAGCACCACACTGTAATGGTTTACCTTTGTGTGATTACGCTCAGCCTTTTTCACTGAGGAGTGTTTTTCAGTTACCGCTTGAGCACAGCAACTACGAGTTTGGTGTGCTTTCACAACAAGCAAGAATGTCTATTCACTTATTACACCGTATTTGGGCATTAGTAACCTGCATAGTTTTGGCGCTTATTATGTGGAAAATTTACAGTCACGCTTACTCTCAAAAAATTAAAAGCTGTGTAATAGCAGTATTGGTTACTTTATTTTGCCAAATTAGCTTAGGACTCATTTTGGTACATTGGCACTTTCCGTTGGGTGTTGCACTGGCGCATAACCTAATGGCTGCCATACTGTTATTAAGTATGGTTAGGTTGTGTTATTACCTAAAATCACGCACATAAAGGAGAAATATAATGGCACTAACAATAAACAAAAAAACAATACAGCCTGCACATACTCAATCACTTAGCTTGCGTGCTTACGATCTATTACAAGATTACTTAGCCATCAGTAAATTTAAAGTGGTGGCGATGTTGGTTTTAACAGCCTGGGTTGGATTAGCATTAGCCCCGGATGTAGGACGTGGAATAGGCGTTCAGATGATTAGTCTATTAGGAATAGGTCTGTTGTCTGCTGCCGCTGCCGTTATTAACCATGTAGTAGATAGCGAAATAGACTCTAAAATGGCAAGAACGCGCCATCGCCCTGTTGCTAAAGGGCGTTTAAGTAAAACTCATGCATTAACGTTTGCGGCAAGCATTGGTATCGCTGGTTTTATCATGCTTATGGTGTGGGCTAATACGCTTACAGCAATATTAACGTTATTTGCATTAGTGGGTTATGCCTTTATTTATACGTCATTTTTAAAACGCGCGACACCTCAAAATATAGTAATAGGCGGACTTGCTGGAGCGATGCCGCCATTGCTTGGTTGGGTATCTGAAACAAACCAAATGGCAGCAGCGCCGTGGTTGCTTGTTATGATTATATTTACTTGGACTCCTCCTCATTTTTGGGCTTTAGCCATTGCCCGAAAAAGTGATTACGAGCGTGCAAAAATTCCAATGTTGCCGGTAACCCACGGTATCGACTTTTGTAAAACATGTGTAGTTGCATACTCAGTTTTATTGGCCTTAGTGTGTGTGATGCCATACTTAATTGGTATGTCAGGAGGTATTTACTTAGTTGGAGCTTGTGCGCTAAATAGTGTGTTTATGTACAAAGCCATTAAGTTAAAATTTGCAGCTAATAACGACAAGGCTATGGATTTATTTCGTTTTTCGATAGTGCATTTAATGGTACTCTTCGTGATCTTATTTATAGATAAATGGCTTCCTTTATGAAACGGTTATGGCTTTTAGTAATTGTTGTTTTAAGTTTATTTTTATCAGCGTGCTCAAGTGAAAACGATCCTCAAAATTTAAATGCACTTGTTTATGAAAACGCTAAATCACTTTCGGATTTTACGTTAAAAAATCAGCACGGCGAACCAGTGACAAAAGTGCAATTTAAAGGGCAATGGAATTTAGTGTTTTTAGGATACACAAGTTGTCCCGATATTTGCCCGTTAACATTGGCTAAGTTAAACGCAGTTTATAAAGAGCTGGAAGCTGATTACCCATTACAAATATGGTTTGTGTCGGTCGATCCAAACAGAGATACAGCAGAAAAACGAAAACAATATATAGATTACTTTAACCCGAATTTTTTGGCTGTTTCAGGGGAGCATAAAGATCTTTTTCCAGTGGTGAGAGAGCTTGGCCTCATTTACGCAATTAGTGATACAACAAAAGCTGATTATGCGGTTGATCATAGTGCATCAGTTGCGTTGGTTGATGATACAGGAGCGCTAAGAGCTATTTTCAAACCTGAGTTTAAACAAGGCAGTGTGCCGCTTATTAATTCAACTAAATTAACGCAAGAGTTTAAAGTTATTGCAAACTACTACTAAAAACTAACTTTTTAAATTTCACGTATTTTAAGGGGGCTTTAGGCTCCCTTTTTTGTTTTTTCATTCCTGTTTATAAATTTATTAAAATCTTTTTTGATCCTTTTATGGCAATTTTAGTAACTAGAGCTAAGCTTTTGTTATGAATTGAAATGAAAGGGATTACACAATTTTAAATGTTAAAACTTCCAAGCGAACTTGTGATTACCCAAGTTGAAACGCTCCACCAAGACTTACTACAAGAACTCAATAGCAACGACGATATAAGTCTTGATATTAGCGATGTAGTGTCTGCAGATACTGCATCTATTCAGCTGTTATGTGCGCTTCAAAAACACTTACTTACCATCCAACACAAAATTATATGGGTCGGCAGTAGTGCAGCATTAGCACATACCATTAATCAGCTTGGCTTAAGTCATTATTTAACAATCGAAAGAAATAGTTAGAGGTTTATATGAAAAAAATCTTAGCAGTTGATGATTCAGCATCAATGCGTCAGATGGTGAGCTTTACCTTAAAAACCGCAGGCTTTGATGTAACAGAGGCCAAAGACGGCAGTGAGGCATTGGCTATTGCTAAGCAGCAAGGTTTTGATGCGGTTATTTCAGATGTGAACATGCCCATTATGGATGGTATTACATTAATTCGAGAGCTACGTACATTACCCGATTATAAATTTACGCCATTACTTATGCTAACAACCGAGTCGGGCTTAGAAAAAAAGGTAGAAGGTAAAGCGGCTGGTGCAACAGGCTGGATAGTAAAGCCATTTAATCCTGAGCAGTTACTAGCGGTGATTAAAAAGGTTATTCGTTAGTCAAGGAGCGCAAAGTGAGTATAGATTTAAGTCAATTTTTTGAAGTTTTCTTTGAAGAGAGTTTTGAAGGCCTCGATACCATGGAAGCTGAGCTTTTAAACTTAGTACCCGGTGAGGAAGACTTAGAAACTATTAACACTATTTTTAGAGCCGCTCATTCAATAAAAGGGGGAAGTGGGACATTTGGTTTTTCATCGGTGTCTGATTTTACTCATGTACTTGAAACCTTACTGGACCAAATTCGTCAAGGCGAGCGCACCCTGACAACCGAGCACGTTAATTTATTACTTAAAGCGGTTGATTGCCTTCGTTCGTTACTGGCTGGATTGCAGGCAGAGCAAGAGCCCGACTTAACTGAAGCCGATACTCTACGAGCACAATTTGAAGAAGTGCTAGGAATAAATAGCACAACGCAAGAGTCCAATATTCAAACTTCTGATAGCCAGTCTGATAGCGATACATACCAAATAGACTTTAAGCCTCATCATCACTTATTTAAAACAGGTAATGAACCACTCATTATGATTAGTGAGCTTGAGCAGTTAGGCGAGTTAGATACCACCGTTTTTTATGATGAAGTCCCTGAAATAACCAATTTGAGTAGTGATGAGTGCTTTTTACATTGGCGTTTTTTCTTAAATACCAGCCATGGTGAAAGCGCAATTAAAGAGGTGTTCGAATGGGTTGAAGATGACGCTGATATTACCATTGAATTGTGTGGCGGCCTGTTTACTGATGAGTTACCCACTCCTGATACTGACAGCAGTACAGTAAATCAAGAGCCATCAATCCAAGAACCAGTGCCAAAGCAGGCGGAACAAGCTAAGCCCATAAAGCCAACCTCTGCTAATACGAATAAAAAATCAACAACACCCGAGTCGACTTCTATTCGCGTTGGGATTGATAAAGTTGACTCATTAATAAACATGGTGGGTGAGCTTGTTATTACTCAAGCTATGCTTAATCAACTTAGCGAGCAAGACATTACGCCAGCAACAATTACGGCATTGCAAGAAGGTTTAGCGCAACTTGCGCACAACACTCGCGATTTACAAGAAAACGTAATGCGTATCCGCATGTTGCCAATTAATTTTGTATTTAGCCGTTTCCCACGTTTGGTGCGCGACATTGCGCAAAAGCTAAATAAACAGGTTGAATTAAAGCTGATAGGCGAGCAAACCGAATTAGACAAAACCGTGATGGAAAAAATTTCTGATCCTATGGTTCATTTGGTTCGAAACTCATTAGATCATGGCCTAGAAACGGTTGAGAAAAGACTGCAAGCCGGAAAAGATCCAGTAGGAACGGTCACTTTAAATGCATTTCACCAAGGCGGAAATATTGTTATTGAAATAATGGATGATGGGCAAGGGCTAAACACTAAAAAAATTCAAGAAAAAGCCATTGCTAATGGACTGATCTCTGCCGACAACCACCTTAGCAATGAGGAAATAAACGAGCTTATATTTATGCCTGGTTTTTCCACTATGGATGAAGTGAGTGACTTATCTGGCCGTGGTGTTGGTATGGATGTAGTTAAGCGTAATATTCAGTCATTAAATGGCTCTGTAGAGGTTACATCCGCACCAGGTGTAGGATCAACGTTTACAATTAGATTACCACTTACACTGGCTATTTTAGATGGCCAATTAGTTAAAGTGGCCCAGCATACCTATATTATTCCGCTTATTTCTATTGTTGAATCGCTGCAAATTGATATTGCCAAAGTAAGCCGTGTAGGCAAAAACCTAGACGTACTTAGATTGCGTGATGAATACATTCCAATTTTAAGGCTCTACGATATTTTTAATCATGATAACGCCATTGAGTCTCTTGATAAAACCTTGCTCGTTGTCGTAGAAACCGACAATCAAAAAGTGGGTTTATTGGTAGATGACCTCCTATCGCAACAACAGGTTGTTATTAAAAGTTTAGAGGCAAATTACCAAAAAGTAGATGGTATATCCGGTGCGACTATTTTGGGCGATGGACGGGTTTCATTGATAGTTGATATAAGCGGGTTGATAAAGCTTTCAGGTTTAAAAAAGCCGGGCAGCCAAGAGTTAAGTATTGAGTCGCAAGCTGCTTTGGAGGCGTCATGATTTCAGAGCTAAATCTGCAGCAGCAAAAGGGCGTGAAACAGTTTTTAACATTCATTATGGCTGATGAAGAGTACGGCGTAGATATTTTAACTGTGCAAGAAATTCGTAGTTGGGAAGAGATAACCGTTTTACCCAATGCTCCCGAATTTGTAAAAGGCGTTATAAATTTGCGTGGCACCATAGTGCCTATTATTGATTTAAGGCTGCGATTTGGCTTGCCCAGTATAGAGTATGGGCCGCTTACAGTGGTAATTGTAGTAAAAATAGAGTTTGAGCACGACAGTAAAATTATTGGTATTACCGTTGATGCCGTTTCTGAGGTTTACAGTATTTCAGAGCAAGATGCCAAAGCGGTACCAAGTATTTCAGAGACAAATAACGACGATTATGTGGCAGGGTTAGTTAACGTGGGCGAAAAAATGGTGGCGTTAATCGACTTGCAAAAAACAATGAATATTTAGAGTCAGTATTTGCTAAATAAAGTAAAAATAACTTAAAGGTGGTGATGAGCATGGGATGGTTTAGTAATCCAAAACAGTCTGAATCAAATAATGATTTAATTGTAAGCGCATTAAATAAGTCATTAGCTGTGATTGAGTTTGAGCCAAGCGGTAAAATAATTACCGCTAATGCTAATTTTCTTCGCGTAATGGAATATCAACTAGAAGAGATTCAAGGCCAGCATCACTCTTTATTTGTTGATAATACCGAGGCCCAAGGGAGTGACTACACACATTTTTGGGTACGATTAAACAGCGGCGAGTTTATATCTCAAGAATTTAGGCGTTTTACCAAAAGTGGTAAGGAGGTTTGGATTCAGGCCACTTATAACCCAATTATAAACTCCCAGGGGCAAGTTATTAAGGTTGTAAAATTTGCGACGGATATAACACCACAAAAACTCGCTGCAGCAGAGGCAAGAGGGCAAATTAATGCAATTAGTAAGTCTCAAGCAGTAATAGAGTTTAATTTAGACGGCACTATTATTGATGCAAACGATAACTTTTTAAATACGTTGGGGTACCAGCTTAACGACATTATAGGGCAGCACCACCGATTATTTGTTACACCTGAACACGCAAATAGTGATGAATATAAAGCTTTTTGGGCTAAATTAGGGCGCGGTGAATTTGACTCGGGTGAATATTTAAGAATAGGTAAACAAGGTCAGGAAGTTTGGATTCAGGCCTCTTATAACCCAATCTATGATATGAATGGCAAGCCATTTAAAGTAATTAAATACGCATCCGATATAACAGCTCAAAAAGAGTTAGAAAAATCTTCGCGTAAAACTGCAGACTTAGCCAGCGCCTTAAAAGTATGCCAAGCAAATGTAATGATTGCAGACCAAGACCTCAATATTGTATTCGTAAACGAACGCGTGCAAGACATGTTAAAAGCGCGTGAAAAAGACCTACAAACCGTATTGCCACAATTTTCTGTTGATAATTTAGTAGGTACTTGTGTTGATGATTTTCATAAGAAGCCGTCACACCAACGAGATTTATTAAAAAATTTAGATAAACCTTATAAAGCAGAGCTGCGTTTAGCGGGGCTTATTTTTACATTAATAGCGACGCCATGGTACAGCCAAGCAGGAAAGAAACTCGGTACCATTGTTGAGTGGGACGATATTACTGAAAAGGTTGCTAAAGCTGACGCAGAGCGTGCCATAGCACAAGAAAACCTTCGTGTGCGCCAAGCACTTGATACTGTCGCGACTAATACCATGATTGCAGATTCATCAAATGTCATTGTGTACATGAATAAAGCTGTTAGAAATATGATGCGTATTGCTGAAAATGACCTTCGAAAAGACTTACCTAATTTTGATAGCAAAAATCTACTTAATCAAAATATTGATGTGTTTCATAAAAACCCAGCGCACCAACAAAATCTATTAGCAACGTTAAAAAATACTTATAGCACGCAAATAAAGGTTGGTGGACGCACATTTGGTTTGGTTGCAAACCCAATAATAACCCCAGAGCAAGAGAGAATTGGCACCGTTGTAGAGTGGGAAGATAGAACCGCAGAAGTTGCAATAGAAAGAGAAATAGCGCAATTAGTGAGTGCTGCAGGAGAGGGAGACCTTGATACGCGTGTAATGGAAGAGGGTAAAGAAGGGTTCTTTTTACGCTTGGCACAAGGGTTAAACAGTTTAGTTAAAATTGTAGACGATGCGGTCGCAGACACTGGCAATATGCTAGATGCCTTGGCAACCGGTGACTTATCTAAGCGAATTGAAAAAGAATACAAAGGCTCGTTTGATAAATTAAAACGCGACGCAAACACCACGGCAGATAAATTAACGGAGGTTATTAATCGTATAAGTTCATCAGCAACATTAGTGGCCAGTGGCGCAGAAGAAATTTCTCAGGGGAACGCAGATTTAAGTCAGCGCACGGAAGAGCAAGCATCATCATTGGAAGAAACCGCCTCAAGTATGGAAGAAATGACGAGTACAGTACGTCAAAATGCAGACAATGCTAAAGTGGCAAATACACTCGCAGAAGAAACATGCGATAAAGCGATTCAAGGTGGTGAGGTGGTTAATCGTGCTGTGACGAGTATGTCGGCAATTAATGAATCGAGTAAAAAGATTGCTGACATCATTGGTGTGATTGACGAAATTGCATTTCAAACTAACTTACTTGCACTTAATGCGGCCGTTGAAGCAGCTAGAGCGGGAGAGCAAGGGCGTGGCTTTGCGGTTGTTGCAGGTGAAGTGCGTAATTTAGCTCAGCGCTCAGCAGGGGCCGCTAAAGAAATTAAAGAGCTGATAAGAGATAGTGTAGGTAAAGTAGCAGATGGCTCTCAGCTTGTTAATGAATCAGGTGCAACGCTTAAAGAAATTGTGGTGTCGGTACAAAAAGTGACGCAAATGATTTCAGATATTACAGAGGCATCTGAAGAGCAAAGTGCAGGTATAGAGCAAGTAAATAAAGCTATATCTCAAATGGATGAAATGACCCAGCAAAACGCAGCCTTAGTTGAAGAAGCATCGGCTGCAGGTGAGTCAATGGCTGAGCAAGCAAATGAAATGCGCAGACTCCTTAATTTCTTTTCACTGGGTCAGCAAGACATGGCTATTATGTCGCCCACAATGAATACCCCAAGCTTAGCTCACAAATCACAAAGTAACGCAGTACAAAGCAAGCCAAGAGGCGATAATTTTATTGATTCGGCAGACGAGTGGGAAGAATTTTAATTATTTGATTACAGGCCTTATTGGAAAAGCGCTCAATAAGGCCACACTCACTACTATGTATGAGAGCTGCTAATGAAAGAGTTTCTGTGTACCGATCGCGATTTTAAAGACATTGCCAATTTAGTTTACAACGCATGCGGTATTGTATTAGGCGATCATAAACGTGAAATGGTGTACTCACGTTTAGCAAGGCGGATAAGAGCGCTAAAATTAAACGACTTTAAAGCCTACTTAGCCTACTTAGATACGCATAAAGACCAAGAGTTTGATGCGTTTATAAATGCAATTACCACTAATTTAACGTCTTTTTTTCGTGAAGTTCATCATTTTGAATTTATTAAATCTGAGCTTATACCTAACTTAATAAAGGCGAACAAAGACACCAAGCGGGTCAGAATATGGTCTGCAGGCTGCTCAACAGGAGAAGAGCCCTACAGCTTAGCAATGACGCTAAATAATGCATTTCCAAGTAATTGGGATGTAAAGATTTTAGCCACCGATTTAGATTCTAACGTGTTAGAAAAAGCGCAAAAAGGTGTGTATACCGCGGCAAACGTAAATGGCTTAGATGCCACTCATCTAAAGCGTTGGTTTTTAAAAAGTAAAGATGGCGAACACTATAAAGTGAAAGACACGCTGCGTGAGCGTATTTCTTTTAAGCGCTTAAACCTATTGCAAGACTGGCCAATGAAAGGGCCGTTTGATCTTATTTTATGCCGCAACGTGGTTATTTATTTTGATAAAGAAACGAAAGATCATTTATTTAAACGCTATGCAAATATTCTAAGCGATCACGGTTACTTATTTTTAGGTCACTCAGAGAGTATGGGTAAAGAGCACTCAAATTATAAAAATTTAGGAAAAACTATGTATCAATTGAGAGCACATGCAGGCTGAATTTAGAAGTGTTTTACCCAGTTTTGAACACATTAAGCGTTACTGGGATTCAGGAAGAAATCATGTTGTTGCCAAAGTGCTCCCAGGGGAGTTTTATGTATCTAAAAATAATGAATTGATTTCAACGGTACTTGGCTCATGTATTGCGGCCTGTGTTTACGATGAAGTGTTAGGTATTGGCGGGATGAATCATTTTATGCTGCCGATACAAAAAGGCGTAGAGCTTAAAAGTGCACACGGCTTAAACTGCCGTTATGGTAATTGGGCTATGGAATACCTAATTAATGAAGTATTAAAAAACGGTGCGTCTCGTCATAATTTAAAAATTAAGCTATTTGGTGGCGGAAAAATAATTAGTGCAATGACAGATATTGGGCTGGGTAATATTAGTTTTGCTACCGCCTATGTCAAAGAAGAAGCCTTAAATTTAGTGGCCCATGATATGGGCGGCCCGTGGCCTAGAAAAATATTTTTTCATCCACAAACGGGTAAAGTGTATATGAAAAAACTTAAAAAATTACATAACGATACCATTGAAAAGCGCGAAGTACGTTACTTGCAAAACCTTAAAAAGCAAGAAGTGGTATCGAATATAGAGTTGTTTTAGGAGTCGCTATGATAAATGTATTAATAATCGATGACTCCCCTTTAATTAGAGGGTTGCTTACAGAAATACTGCAACAAGCTAACGACATTAACGTAGTGGGCTGTGCTGAAGATCCATACCAAGCACGCGAAATGATAAAAAAACTTAATCCCGATGTACTTACCTTAGACGTAGAAATGCCAAAAATGGATGGGATTAGCTTTTTAAAAAACCTAATGCGCCTAAGGCCTATGCCCGTGGTTATGATTTCTACGCTTACGCAGAAGGGGTCGCCCATTACATTAGAGGCGTTAGAGCTAGGTGCTGTGGATTTTATTGCTAAGCCAACAAGTAACGTAAGAGCCCAGCTGAGTCATTATGCGTCACTGGTTCAACAAAAGGTAAGAATAGCCGCCGGTGCACGAATACGCAGCTTTAAAAAAGCGCCACCCGATACAAAACCTATAAGTTCAGAGACTGAATTTTTATTAAATAAAGTGATTGCAATTGGTGCATCTACCGGGGGTACCGAGGCAATAAAAGAAGTACTAATAAAAATGCCAGTTAATTGCCCTCCTATTGTAATTACTCAGCATATTCCTCCCGTATTTAGTGCCTCGTTTGCTGAGCGTATGGATAGAACATGCTTAATTAATGTGAAAGAGGCACAACATGGCGACAAGCTAAGCCCAGGTTGGGCTTATATTGCCCCCGGCGGGCTTCATTTAAGCGTAAAAAAGCGAGGAATTGCTTTGTATTGCCAGCTCGACGATGGTGAGCCTGTAAATCGGCATAAACCAGCCGTTGACGTACTATTTGATTCGCTTGTAAATTGTGGATCAAAAAATATAGTGGCAGCAATACTTACAGGTATGGGCGCTGATGGGGCTAAAGGACTGTTAGCACTGAAGCAAAACGGTGCATACACGTTAGCGCAAGATGAATACTCATCAGTTGTGTGGGGAATGCCTAAAGCCGCCATTGATTTAAATGCAGCCAATGAAGTGGCTGCACTTGATAAAATGGCTGAGCGATTATTAAGCCAAGCAGTTAAACCTAACTAAATAGAAAGCTCAAATTTATTGAATAACCCAAGGCTGAGAAAACCAATAATAGCTGTTCGGTTTTTTAATTGAAGGCGCTGTACAATTAAAGCGTGAACGGCCTTTGTTCAGTTTTTTAGGTGATGTTACCTCTACCGTATTATCAGTCACCCAGTTCAAGTTTGCTTTGCCTATACCCGATACATAACAAGCCAGTTGAGACTTGTTAAAATCATCAACTTGAAACCCAATAGTTAACACAGGTGGGTTTTGGGTTGTTACGCTATTTTCATAGCTTAATTGAGTAATATTAAATGCCTGAGAATTTAATTTGGTTGCCAGTGTTTTTATGTCGCTATAAACGCCAGATGCAGGAAAGCGAGGTAATCGACTAAAGTTAGCGTGTTTATTTAGAGCACCAGAATGCTGGCCAATGCCTATATAGCCAAGCTCTGTCACTAAAGCTTGTAACTCGTTATCAAACTCTCCGTAGGGGTAAGCTAAATATTTATAGTTGTGGCCTATCTCTTCTTTTATACGTTGTTGTGAATGAACAATATCTTGGGTGATACGTTTTTTCCATTGCGTGTTAGTTTCACCGTCAAGTTTTAGATGTAAATAGTCATGCTGTGCGGTGTGGTTACTTATAAGTGCGCCTTTTTTACTCAGTTCTTTAAGTTTATCCCACCCCATCACATAGCGTTTACCTTCGTCTATGAGCTTAGGGTTAACAAAAATTGTGTATGGATAGCCAAACTTTTCGAGTATTGGAGCGGCTTGATCATAATTATTGTTGTAACCATCATCAAACGTGATGGCGACGGTTTTATCAGGTAAGGTATGGCCTTGTTTTAAAGCATCAAGTAGTTCATTTAAGGCAATAACATTAAAATTATTATTTTTTAAATAGTTTAGATGCTCTGTAAACGTTTCTTCGCTCACACTAGTGACCGCCGGCAGGGTTTCACTTACATGGTGGTACTGTAAAATAACACCAGCATGAGCACGTAAAGATAACCCAATAAGAGTCAATAAAACTAAATGAAACAATTTCTTATACATAATAAAGCACACCATAAAAGCTTGCTGTTGTTAGCAGGACCAATGATATTATCAAATATCACCGTGCCACTGTTAGGAATAGTTGATACCGCGGTCATTGGCCATTTAGGCAGTGCTCATTATTTGGCTGGTATTGCGTTGGGCTCAGCTGTTATCTCCATTTTATTTTGGCTCGCGGGTTTTTTAAGAATGAGCACGACCGGCATGGTTGCACAAGCCTATGGCCAAAATGACTTAGCCCAATTAGCTGCTTTACTCAAACGAAGCCTATTACTTGCCAGCATAGTGGCATTATTTCTTATTGCTATGTCTCCTTTAATAAAACACGCAATAGCATTTTTATCAGACGCTAATAATGCCGTGCTAAGCGAGGCCTATACTTATTTTAGTATTCGAATTTTTAGTGCGCCAGCGGCACTATGTAACTTGGTTTTATTGGGTTGGATGTTAGGCGTTCATTATGGACGAGGGCCATTTTACTTATTGTTGGTAACAAATAGTGTAAATATTGTGCTTGATATTTATTTTGTTGTTTTTTTAGATTGGGCTGTAGCAGGCGCGGCATGGGCATCGTTAATTGCTGATTATACTGCGCTGGTATTCGCGCTGTTTTTAGTGACTAAACTCGCAAAAAAACAAGGTGTAGTGTTAAGTACTCGGCACTGGTTTAGCTTTAAAAAAATGGCCGGGTTATTGAGTTTAAATCGCGACATTTTCATTCGCTCTTTAATACTTCAGTTGTGTTTTAGCTTTATGACTTTTTATGGCGCGCGTATTGGCGAAACAACCCTTGCAGCGAACGCAGTATTACTAAACTTTTTAATGTTAGTCAGCTTTGCACTGGATGGCATAGCTTACGCAAGTGAGGCTAAAGTAGGCCAAGCTAAAGGTCAGCAAAGTGTAAGTAAAATACAGCTGTGGGTAAAAATAAGTGTATTTTGGGGAATATTATTTGGCGTGATTTATAGCGTGTTTTTTGCTGTGTTTGGCGCTTATATAATTACGCTATTAACCAACGTACCTGAGGTTATTAATGAGGCTACGCAATATTTACCATGGGTAATTGCTTTGCCATTATTAGCAATGAGCTGCTTTTTATTTGATGGTGTATTTGTTGGTTTAACGCGCGCTAAAGATATGCGAAATAGTATGTTGCTATCGGCAGCTGTTGGGTTTTTTGGTGTATTTTGGGTATTTAATGATTGGCAAAATAATGGGCTATGGCTTGCGATGAGCTGCTTTATGCTAATGCGTGGAGTTACATTAATAATAAAATATCAAACGCTTAAAGCTAATAATCAGCTGCTAGATTAACGTTTATTTCCACAGATCAGGATCGTGATGTTTGGGCCTTATTTCTTTAATTACTTGCGAAAAGCGATTGGCAAAAATGCCACTGTAGCCCCAAAAAGCAAAAAATAGCGCAGGTATTAAAATTAAAACGCCAATAATTTGCAAACTGTAATGACTATAGTAACCCGCAAAAATAAAAATCACGGCTAGCACAAACAGTGCTACGCCGCGAAAAAACCGCTTTAAACTCAGCTTAGGGTTGCTCCCTAAGCGGTATATAAGAGGCTTTAGCATTTACTTGGCTTAATAGTAAGAGTGCTCGCCAGCTTCGTGATCAGTAATATCTGCAACACCTGTGATCTCGTCAAACTTAGCAATCATTTCTTTTTCGATGCCTTCTTTTAACGTTACATCGATCATAGAACACCCATTACAACCGCCACCAAACTGAAGTACTGCAACGCCAGCAGCTGTAATCTCTACTAGGCTTACTTGGCCGCCATGGTTAGCTAGTTGTGGGTTTACTTCTGTTTCAAGCATGTGCTGAACACGTTCGTTTAATGATGCATCATCACCAATTTTACGTGCTTTTGCATTAGGTGCTTTAAGCGTTAGCTGAGTACCCATTTTGTCGGTAACAAAATCAATTTCAGCTTCTTCTAAAAAAGGAGCACTTTCAGCATCAACAACGGCATCAAATCCGTTAAAATTTAAGCGAATATCGTTGTCTTCAACGGCGTCTTCTGGACAATAAGAAACACCACACTCGGCTTGTGATGTACCAGGGTTTACAACAAAAACGCGAATATTGGTCTGTTGTGATTGATCTGCTAATAGTTTAGCAAAATGTGCTTGTGCTGTTTCGGAAATAGAAATCATAAAAACGGCTTTATACCTGACTAAATTACTCGGATACTGCATATCATACTCCGCTCATCGTGTTGCGGCTAGTGTTGAGCGTAAAAAGTTGGCATCTATTTTAAGCAATGCTAGCGTGCAATTAACAAACATTTTTAGAGTGATCTATATGCGTTTATTAATAACAATAATGGTAGTAATGCTGAGCTTTTCAAGTGTAGCAAAACCGCTTTCATACTATTTTGAAGACGATGTTGTATTCGACCCAGCCATTCCCACGCCCGAAGAAGTTTTGGGTTATCAAGTAGGTGAGTGGCATGTAAGACACGACCAACTTGTGCGCTACATGGAAGTACTTGCTCAAAAGAGCGATAGAATAAACTTTGAGATAATTGGCCGCACACATGAGCAACGACCACTGGTATTGTTAACGGTTACAGCGCCAAATAAATTAACTCAAATAGAGCAAATACGCCAAGCGCACTTGGCTCGTTTGGGTAATAACAGCAAAAAAGCAAACGATGAACCTGCAGTTGTGTGGATGGGCTACAGTGTGCACGGTAACGAATCATCGGGAAGCAATGCATCGCTTTTAACGGCTTATTACTTAGCTGCAGCACAAGGTGATGAAATAAATAACCTATTAAACAATACCGTTATTTTGCTCGACCCATCATTAAACCCCGACGGACTTGCACGTTTTGCTAATTGGGCAAACAGTAACCGCGGCATGAATTTATCGTCAGATCCAAAAACTCGAGAGCATACCGAAAACTGGCCAAGCAGCCGCACTAATCATTATTGGTTTGACTTAAACCGAGATTGGCTATTGCTACAGCACCCTGAGTCGCGTGCGCGTATTGCAAAATTTCATCAGTGGAAACCAAATGTACTTACCGACTTTCATGAAATGGGCCCAAACAGCAGCTACTTTTTTCAGCCGGGTATTCCAAGTAGAAAGCACCCAATTACGCCAATTGAAAACGTAACATTAACCAAAGCAATTGCTAATTATCATGCTAAAACATTGGATGAAAATAATGCACTGTATTTTACAGAAGAAAGCTTTGACGATTTTTACTACGGTAAAGGTTCAACTTACCCAGATGTGAACGGGGGTATAGGTATTTTGTTTGAGCAAGCAAGCTCTCGAGGCCATATACAAGAGACCATTAATGGCCCTTTAACGTTTCCATTTACTATAAAAAATCAGTTATTAACGAGCTTATCTACCTTTAAAGCGGCGGTTGAAAACCGTCAAGCGTTGCTTGACTACCAAGCTAAATTTTATAATCAAGCAGCAGAGCTTGCAGGTGACGAAAACTTTGCAGGTTATGTTGTTGAAGGTGCAAAAGACAGCACCCGAATTACTGACTTTTTAGCGCTATTAGACCAACATAAAATAAAGGCATTTGAACTTACTAAACCACTAAAAGCAGGTGGCGTAAACTTTACCACCAACAGCTATTATGTGCCTTTAGCGCAGCCTCAATATCGTTTAGTTAAAGCGATATTTAGCGAGCAAAAAAACTTTGCAGACAATACATTTTACGATGTATCTGGTTGGACATTAGCGCACGCATTTAATCTACCCTTTGCAAAAGTAAAAAGTAACTGGGGGCTAGACGTTGCAGACACACCTTGGAATAAAGCACCTAAAGCACCCCTAACAAGTTTAGAGTCAGCGTATGCATTTGGTTTTGCATGGGACGACTACTTAGCGCCTAAAATGCTAAATACATTATTAAAGCAAGGTATAAAAGCACGCGTGGCATTGAGCGCCTTAACGGCAAAATCGAGCGCGGGCGACATAAATTTTGAGCCAGGGAGTATTATTATTCCGGCTGGTTTACAAACACAACAAAACTGGATTACTTTGTTAAACACTGCGCAAAGTGAATTTGGTATTGCCATAAAACCTATTACAACAGGCTTAACCAGTAAAGGTGCTGATTTAGGTTCACGCTCTATGGCAGTTGTTAAAGCACCCAAGGTTTTACTGATTGGCGGCCAAGGCACTAGCCAATACGAAGTAGGTGAAGTGTGGTATTACCTAGATAGGTTTGTAGGTGTTGCCCCCACAATTGTTGAAATGACGCGTTTAAGTTCACTTGAGCTTAGTGATTATAGCCATATTGTGTTGGCCCACGGTAATTACAATGGCTTAACGGATGCAGAAAAAGTAGCGATTAAAAGCTGGGTAAGAAAAGGCGGTGTTATTTGGGGCCACAAAGGCGGCGCTAAATTTTTAGTCGACCAGCAACTACTTAAAGCAAATTATTTATCGCGACAGGATTTAGCTGGTGCTTTCAAAACTGAAGGCTTAAGCTATGGCGATAAAGATCATCTAGCGGGGCGTCAGCGTATTGCTGGGGCTATTTTTAACACTAGTGTGGATTTAACGCACCCATTAACCTTCTCACTCACGCGCGACACCTTACCGGTATTTAAAAACAGTACATGGTTACTTGAAGCGTCAGATGCCCCTTTTGTAAATGTACTAACCTACACAAAACGCCCGTTGTTAGCTGGCTTTACTGACTCTGTAAATGTAGAACAAGTAGCTGAAGGCGCTGGTTTAATAGCACATTCGTACGGACGCGGCAGTGTTATTGCTATGACTGACAACCCCGTATTTAGAGGTTACTGGTATGGTACAAGTCGACTGCTTAGCAATGCACTGTTTTTAGGCCATACATTCCGCGCAAATGGTCAATAACATAAATTAACTAAATTGGCGTTAAACAGGTTGTGAATGCCCACACTTGTTTAGCGCCGGCTTTCCTTAAAGCCTGAGTTGCGGCATTTAATGTTGCGCCGGTTGTCATAATGTCATCAACAATAGCGACTGTTTTACCGCTCATATCTTCAGTACATATAAATGCATTGGTTAGATTTTTAATACGTTTTGCTTTAGTGAGCTGCGATTGCGCATGGGTTTTTTTATTACGAATAAGCGCATTATTTAAAACAACGCGAGAGCACAAACAAGGGGACCATACTTGGCTTACTTGATTAAAACCTCGCTTTAAAAATCGGCTTTTATGCAAAGGTAAAATTATAAATAGATCAGGAGATTGCGTGCTGCATTTAAAAAACGCATCGAGCTGCTTGTGTACAACCTGCTGTAGTGCTTTTTTGTAATGTATTTGGTTACTAAATTTAAGTTGGGTTAGCCACTGCTCAAATGGAGGGCGGTAAAAAGCGCAAGCAAATAACCTGTCAAATTCGCAGTTAGGAAACATATCAACAATATCAGGTCGGTGAAGTAAATTTGGGTGTTTAGTTACATCTAGTAATGCTAAATCTTCTAAGCAATATTCGCATAAACCTAGGCTTGCACTTACAGGGCTTTTGCACTGTACGCAATACGACGGGAACAGCCAGTTAAACAGACCTTTCATGAGATAGTGCCTTCCATTGCAATCATCTTTTTAAACGTTATTATGAGCCTAAGTTTGGTTAAGAATATGCAAATATGCAAAAAGAGTTAGTACTTTTACATGGTTGGGGAATGAATCAAGGCGTTTGGCAACTTATACAGCCAGAGCTTGAAAACTTATATACAGGACAAGTACGTAGCCTTGATTTACCTGGGTTTGGTAATAGCGCAACCACATTACCAACCCCGTATAATTTGCATGATGCCGCTATGCAATTAAGCCAACAGTTAAAACCTCATTCTATTTTAATGGGGTGGTCTTTAGGTGGTTTGTTTGCTCTATACATTGCAAAGCATTGGCCTGAAAAAGTATCGAAGGTTATTTTAGTCGCATCGACACCTTATTTTGCAGAGCAGGGTGAATGGCCGGGAATTAGTGAAAAAGTACTAACTCAGTTTAAAGACCAATTGGTTAATCATAGAGAAAAAACCATTGAGCGCTTTTTGGCTATTCAGGCTATGGGAAGTGAGTCAGCGAGAGATGACATAAAGCAGCTTAAACAATTGCTAAATCAATATTCAGCACCTAACAGTGAGGCGTTAACCGCCGGTTTAGATATTTTACAAAATGATGATTTACGCGATTTATTTGCAACGTGTCCGGTAAAAATTATGGGTGTATTTGGTCGCTTAGATGCATTAGTGCCGTATAAAGCAATAGCTAAAATGTCAGTACTAAATGCTGAGTTTGAATACCAAGTAATAGATAAAGCATCTCATGCTCCGTTTATTTCTCACAAAAATGAGTTTTTATCTATCGTTAAATCAATGCTTTAAAAATGCGACGATAATTGCGCCCCGTAAAGCTTTATTTTGCGCACAAACTGAGCGATAATTAAACAATATTTAGGTGGTGGAGGTTTACCATGTCAATCGGATCTGTATTTAATAATGGTGTTGAAGGGTTTAACCGTGCAAGCCAAGGTATTGAAAAGGCCAGCGCAGAAATAAACCGTGCCAGTATAGAACAGCAAGATGATGCGCAACTTGCACAACAGCGACAGTTAGTTGCAGCAACGCCGGACGAAGCAGTAACAGCGCCGGTTGCTCAGCCTGCGCGTATTGACGAATCACTTGTTAACCTAAAAGTTGAAGAATTTAACGCTAAAGCTAATGCGCAAACAATTCAAACAGCTGATGACGTACTAGGTACGTTAGTCGATATTAAAGTGTAATTTAATGAATATTGTCACGCCATTTCCATCAATTAATATAAACACAGCCAATGTTTATACGGAAACCGCTCGTCGTGACAATCAACTGCGGGAAGTCATTCCTGCTCCTTCTGCAAATAGCGCAAGTAATACCGAAACCAAAGCGCAAAGCGATGCTGAAAAAGCCAAATTACCAGGTAACAATGAGGGTGCAACGTATAGTGCATCGGGTAAGTTAGCTGACGAAAAAGTGGTTCAAGCGCGCGACGATGAAAACGCCGAGAACCCAGAGGAGTCTGAAGAGCAAAAAGCGCAGCAACAAGAGTCTGAGCAAGAACAGCAAGTTTTAGAGCAAGAGCAGCAGCAAATAAAAGAGCTAAAAGCGCGCGATACTGAAGTGCGTATTCACGAACAAGCCCATGCTTCTGTAGGCGGTAAATACGCAGGTTCGCCAAGTTACGAGTATCAACGTGGTCCTGACGGCACTAACTATGCAGTGGGCGGCGAGGTACAAATTGACGTTGCTGAAATTCCAGGTGACCCCCAAGCAACCATAGAAAAAATGCAAACGGTTAGAGCCGCAGCTCTAGCTCCTGCCGAGCCTTCGGGTGCTGACCGATCAATAGCGGCGGACGCGACTCAAAAGCTGGTAGCAGCTCAAGCTGAACTTGCAGGGCCTCAAAATGATGACGACGACAGCGCTGAAAACAATAGCAAAGCATCATTCACAAGCAGTGAAGCTCAAGAAACTAAAACGGCAGAAAGTGAAGAGCAAACACGAGATGCAGACGTGGAAGCACGCGCAGGACGAATTGCTAATTTTTATCAAATGGCAACTTCGCCATCCACACAAAGTGGCTTTTCAGCAATCTCTTAGCGAATAGCATGAACACCGAATATTAAACCCTCCTCAATAAATTACTTTTAATGTTTACTGATTTGAATTAAATAAAAAAACCGCTTTCGCGGTTTTTTTATTTTAAAGCGTAGAGCGCTTTCCGATTTTTACTTAAAAGCTAAACAAGCTATATGGCCTGCTATTTTTTTACTTTGGCATTCGCAAATGCATCGGCAAACGCGTTACCCATAACCGCATTACCGCTATCACGTTTAGGTTTAGCAGCTTTTGGTTGCGCATTGTTAGTGCGCGGCTGTTGTTTTTGTGCAGCAGGGGCTGGCTTGTTGCTGGTGTCTATTTCGTCGTTTAAACGCATGGTAAAGCTAATACGTTTACGCGAAGCATCAACCTCCACTACTTTAACTTTTACAATGTCGCCCGCTTTAACTACTTCGCGAGGATCAGATATAAACTTATTAGTAATCGCCGAAATATGTACTAACCCATCTTGGTGAACACCTACATCTACAAACGCACCAAAGTTAGCAACATTCGATACAACACCTTCTAAAATCATACCTGGTTTTAGGTCACTTATTTTCTCTACACCCGCTTTAAACTCAGCAGTTTTAAACTCTGGACGTGGATCGCGACCCGGCTTATCAAGCTCAGCAATAATATCGGTAACCGTAGGTAAACCAAATTTTTCGTTGGTGTAGTCGTTAGCAACAAGCTTGTTTAAAAATTCGCTGTTACCTATTAACGTGGTTACTTCTGCGTTGTTTTTTTCGCAAATTTGCTTAACAACAGGGTAGGCTTCAGGGTGAACTGATGAGTTATCAAGTGGATCGCTGCCATTGTTAATTCGTAAGAAACCAGCAGCTTGTTCAAATGCTTTTGGCCCTAAGCGTTCTACTTTTTTTAGTTCACTACGTTTTGCAAATGATCCATTGGAATCGCGGTAATTTACAATGTTTTGCGCTAAGGTTTTGTTTAATCCTGATACGCGTGTAAGTAAAGGAACCGACGCCATATTTAAATCAACACCTACCGAGTTTACACAGTCTTCAACAACGGCTGTCAGTGTTTGCCCGAGTTGGCTTTGCGACACATCGTGTTGATATTGCCCTACACCAATTGATTTTGGCTCTATTTTAACAAGCTCAGCAAGTGGGTCTTGCAAGCGACGTGCAATCGATACCGCGCCACGTAATGACACATCTAAGTCAGGAAATTCGTTAGCTGCAAATTCAGATGCTGAGTAAACCGACGCGCCAGCTTCGCTCACCATAATTTTATTAAGTTTTAACTCGGTATTTGCTTTCATTAGCTCAGCAACCAATTTGTCTGACTCGCGCGACGCTGTACCGTTACCAATGGCAATAAGTTCTACTTTGTGTTGGCGGCAAAGTTGCTCTAGTGTACGCAGCGACTTATCCCAATGATTTTGCGGGGCATGAGGGAAAATAGTTTGCGTAGTTAGCAGTTTACCTGTGCTGTCTACAACAGCAATTTTGCAACCGGTGCGTAAACCGGGATCAAGACCAAGTGTTGTGCGTGGACCTGCAGGTGCCGCCATTAGTAAGTCTTTTAAGTTTTTAGCAAATACATCAATAGCGCCTGCTTCTGCTTTTTCGCGCATGGCTGCAAAAAATTCGTTTTCTAGGTGTAAACCTAGCTTAATTTTCCAAGCCCATTGCACCACGCTTAAAAGCCAAGCACTCGCTGTTTGGTCGGTAATATTTAAGCGGTAGTGCTGTGCAATCATATTTGCACAAAGTTGAGCAGGGTTTTCAGAACTTGGCTCTGGGTTTACATTTAATTGAAGTATGCCTTCGTTGCGAGCTCGCAGCATAGCTAATGCACGATGAGAAGGAACTTTAGTAAGTAGCTCCTGATGATCGAAGTAATCGCGATATTTAGTGCCCGCTTGTTCTTGACCTTTAATTACCGTGCTTTGTATTGCACCGTTTTGGCTTATGTGACTTCTTAATTTAGCGAGTAATTTTGCATCTTCGGCAAAACGCTCCATTAAAATAAATTTAGCACCATCAAGCACGGCTTTTGTGTCATCAAAGCCTTTATCAGCATTAATGTACTGCTCAGCGTGTTGCTCAGGATTTAAACTCGCGTCGGTAAATAACGCATCGGCTAGGGGCTCTATGCCTGCTTCTATAGCTATTTGGCCTTTGGTGCGGCGTTTTGCTTTATAGGGAAGATATAAATCTTCGAGTTCTGTTTTACTTTGCGCGCTAGTGATATCGGCTTTGAGCTCTGCGGTGAGCTTCTTTTGAGATTCGATAGTCGACAAAATAAAGCTACGACGCTCTTCAAGTTCTCGAAGGTAAGATAAACGCTGCTCTAGCAAGCGCAATTGAGTGTCATCTAAACCGCCGGTGACTTCTTTTCTGTAGCGGGCAATAAAGGGAACAGTTGCGCCTTCATCAAGTAATTTTGTTGCAGCAACAACTTGTTGTTGTTGTGCATTTAGCTCACTAGCTAAACGTGCAGAGATATCGCTCATGCAAAAACCTTTTTAAACAAAAAATAAGACCAGAAATAAATATCTGGGTCGGCTAATTGCTTGAATAATATCACATGAAGTTGTAATAAAAAGCTCTTAAAGCAAGCTATTTAACTTGCTTTAAGACGGTTGCTTTAGTTGAGATAGATAAGCGATAAAACAACCTCTAATGAGGGTGGTCTACGCTTTCTAGTACGTCGCTAAACGAAGTGGCAATTGGGCTAATGTGCAGCGGAATATGCAATGTTTTAGCAATTTGGCGAGCTGAAATTAATCCACATATTTCGTTATTGGCTGTTGTTACTAATAAAAACATCGCCCCTTGATGCTCCATTGTTTGTAAAGCATCGCCCACACAGGCATAACTTAAGCTTTGCATGCTGACACCCATTAGCTGGTTTATTGGGGTCATTACATGGCGAAGGCTCACTTCATTTCGCGGTGTATTTAAACGTTGAGCAATAATAGTAATTTTAGCACTTTGTAAATCAGCACTTGAAACAATACCTATTAGCTTGTGGTCGTCATCCATCACCAATACAAAGTCAGACTGCTGGCTGCTCGTTTGTTTAAGGGCGTCAGTGATTGTTGTTTCGTGCTGTGCTCGAACAGGTGTTTTTTGTGTAAAGTTATTCACCATTTTTAAAGCGGGTGAGGTCAAATCGATCAACGGTTGATTGTCAGCAAATGATTTTGCAATAACACCATGAGAGATATTTTGGGTACGTAATTCTTTAAAGTTAGACATAATATCCACCTATTAGTTAAAAATTTAATTAAATTGAAAGTAATAAATTAAATTAAATAACAGGGGGCCCACGTTGGTACGCAGTGCTAAACGGTCTGCTAAAAGATGAACTCTTGTAGAAAGAGTGAGCGCCTTTAGGGAGTGGTTGAGCTGCCTTAAGGGAAGTGACATCAACAAATGAATCTTCGTCAAAGTCAGGGGTTGCCTGATCGGGAATATCTAAGGCAATTAAATTATTTAAAACGGTTGGGTGTTCAAGGTTGGTGTTTTGGTTGCTGGCATGCAAAGTCAAACTCACACTCATAAAAAGTGCAAACAATACGGCATTACTAAATATGCGCTGTACTACGTTTGACATAACCATTACAACCTTTGCTAATCCCACATTAAAATTATGTGCGAGCTATTTATATATAGCCTAATGCGATAATTTAAACAATCAAAAGTTAATATGATCTGAATCAAATGCTACTTAGCCGTTTTTTGATACTCAATTGAGTTTATGTACCACTCTTTTTTTCCCTGCGGTGTCATTACTTCAAAATCGTCATCGACTTGTTTTTTAATAAGCGCCCGGGCCATGGGTGAGTCGATAGAAATATAGTCTTTTCGGTCATAAATTTCGTCTGGGCCCACAATTCTGAACTTTTTTATGTCGCCTTGCTCATTTTCTATTTCGACCCACGCACCAAAAAATACTTTTCCGTCTTGCACGGGGGAGTAATCAATAATATTTAAATCGGGAATACGCTTTCGCAAATAGCGAACACGTCGGTCTATTTGGCGCAGCAGTCGCTTATTATATTGATAGTCGGCATTTTCAGAGCGATCGCCTAAGCTTGCTGCCCAGCTGACTATTTTTGTTATTTCAGGGCGTTTTACATTCCACAGGTGGTCGTGTTCTTGTTGCAGTTGCAAGTAGCCTTCACGGGTAATTAAATTTGTTTTCATCGACTTTTAATTATTAGCTCTAATGATGGGCACGGTAATAAACTTAGAAAAATTTGTCGAGCTTAAAGTGTTTAAAGCAGCCATTATTGTTGTTTGAAATGTTCAGTAACAATCTAAGGCCGTAATTAGTTTTTGATTATTTGTTTTTTCATTTATATTAATACTTAATTGGATATAAAAATAAGAAACAGGTAATGGGACACGAAACGACAAAAGTATTGGTTGTAGACGACGATATGCGCTTACGCAGCTTATTGGAGCGTTATTTAGTAGAGCAAGGTTTTATTGTTAGAACCGCTGCAAACTCAGAGCAAATGGATAGGCTTTTAGAGCGCGAAAACTTTCACTTAATGGTACTCGACTTAATGCTTCCCGGTGAAGATGGCTTATCTATTTGCCGTAGGTTACGCCAAAAAGAAAACGAAATCCCTATTGTTATGCTCACCGCAAAGGGCGACGAAGTCGATCGTATCATTGGTTTAGAGCTTGGCGCAGATGATTACATTCCAAAGCCATTTAATCCTCGTGAGTTACTTGCGCGCATTAAAGCCATATTGCGCCGCCGCGCTAAAGAAGTGCCAGGTGCGCCCGCCGCAGAAGAAAACCTAATTGCCTTTGGTAAATTTACGCTTAATTTAGCCACACGTGAAATGAGCGAAGGCGATAAAACAATATCGCTAACCAGCGGCGAGTTTGCCGTACTTAAAGCGCTTGTGTCACACCCAAGAGAGCCGCTTAGCCGCGATAAACTCATGAACTTAGCGCGTGGCCGAGATTACAGTGCCCTAGAGCGCAGTATTGATGTGCAAGTGTCGCGCCTTCGCCGCATGATTGAAATAGATGCGGCTAACCCGCGTTATATTCAAACTGTGTGGGGATTAGGGTACGTGTTTGTTCCTGACGGTGAAAAGTAGTTTTTATGGGATTTTTTCCGCGTAGTGCGTTTGGGCAAACTGTATTTTTGGTTGCGGCGTTATTACTTATAAACCAAGTTGTATCTTACGTAACAGTTAGCTTATATGTTGTAAAACCCACCATAGAGCAAGTTAACTTAATGCTTGCTAAGCAAGTTAAAACCGTTTTTATTGACTGGGAAGACGGTATAGAAATAAACGACGACTTATCAGAAAAGTTTTTTGAAATAACCGGTATTGATGTGATGACCCAGCGCGAAGCCATGCGCCAAGGGCTTAGTCAAACCCGTGAATACCCAATGCTTTCACGTAGTATGTCTGCGCAGTTAAATGGCTCGGCGCGGGTGCGTATTACGCAAACTGGCCCACTCGTTTATTGGATAGAGGCCCCGCAAGCGCCTGGCTATTGGGTTAAAATTCCGCTTTCAGGGTATCAAGAAAACAACCTCGAATTTTTAACGTTTTACTTATCAAGTATCGGCTTCTTGAGTGTACTAGGTGGTTGGTTATTTGCACGCCACCTAAACCGCCCGCTTAAAGCACTGCAACAAGCGGCAGTAAAAGTAGGAAAAGGCGATTTTAGCACCAAGCTAGAAGAAGAAGGCTCTACTGAAGTCATAGAAGTAACGCGTGCGTTTAACCAAATGTCGCGCGGTATCGCTGCCCTTGAAAACGACCGCCGTTTACTTATGGCGGGTGTATCTCACGATTTACGCACACCACTCACACGTATTCGTTTAGCAACCGAGATGATGAGCGACCAAGACGAGTATCTTCGCGAAGGGATTATTTACGATATTGAAGATATGAACGGTATTATCGATCAATTTATTGAATATTTACGTCACCACAAACGCGAAGAACTCAGTTGTGAAGATATAAACGCGTTAGTGGGTGAAGTCGTTAATTGTGAGTTAAAGCATCAGCGTTCTATCACCTTTAAAAGTAACCCAAGTATAGAGAGTATTCCGCTCAGCAGCGTGGCTATAAAGCGTGTTGTAACTAACATGATTGAAAATGCCATTCGTTATTCTGACGGCGATATAGAGGTACTTAGTTATTATAACTCTAATAAAAAATACGTGGTCATCGCTGTAAACGATAATGGCCCAGGTATTCCTGAAAGTGAATTAGAGTCGGTATTTGAACCGTTTAAACAAGGTGATGCTGCACGAGGCAGTGAGGGCAGTGGCCTAGGCCTTGCTATTATTAAGCGTATTGTTGATATGCACGACGGCAAAGTAAAACTTGAAAACCGGCCTGAAGGCGGCTTAAGTGCACAAATTTATCTGCCTATAAAAATACAAAATTCTGCACAGTAACCTGTGCAGAATTTGCTATTTGTAACACTTAAATATCTGTAACCTGATATAACCGTGAAGCCTAAAGTGCTTTACAGCGGATGGCAGTGCCGCCGCTGGTGGCAAGTGTTAAGTAAAAGTAAGTCATTAACTAAGCTTGTAAACACAAGTCTATATCCCATACACCTAACTCCTAATTATTTTTAAATAGCCGACTACAGTAAACTGTTAACTTTTAAGGTTTAAAATGTTGATGTTTGTTTTTTTTTGTTAATATGCGTCGGCTGTTAAACTTTAAGGAACAAAGTGTGAAAATCTCGTTTTATCCCAACAATAATCTTGTACCCCTTGTTTTTTTTACTATATTGCTAAGCGTTTTTTGCTTTCCTGCAAGCTCTATGGGGATGTTTTATCCAGTAGAACCAATAACAATTAATCCAAAAGCTCCAACAGCTTTCGCATTTACAAAAGATGAGAGTTCAATCAGAATTTCTTGGAGTTGGGGAAGCTATGATGATGGTGGAGGGTTGTTATATGGTAGTGGTAGTTCATCGGCAGTAGCATTTCCGTGCAGCGGTTTTTGTAATTCAGAAACCACTTTTTCGGTCGAAGTTTCTGAGGATGATAGTTCTTTTAGGGTGGTAGCTGAAGGGTTAAGTTACAAGAGTTATTACTTTTCATTAGCGGGATATAGCAAACACGTATTTAGGGTTCGAGCTGTAAAAAAAATTAATGGCGAAAATAAGTACAGTGATTATTTAGTTAGCCCTCCCATAATAGTTCCTGAAGTAAAAAAACTACCTAAACCAATTATTGCTCCGTCGACAAGTACTATTCGGTACAACACTTATGTTTCAATTACTTCTGAGCCTTCTGCAACAATATTTTATAAAACTATTGGTTTAGGTTCATCATGCTCAAATCTTGATGGTTGGAAGGTTTACAAAAATGCATTTAAGCTTTCTTCGTCAGCTAATGTATGTGCTAAAGCTCATAAAAGCGGGTGGAAAGATAGTGACATACAATCTAAAAGTTACACTTTGCAATTAGAGCCTCCAATCTTTAATGTAACAACTCCATTAGTTGATGGCGCCAAAGTCTCAATTTATTCTCAACAAAATGCATCTATTAAATATAAATTAGTTTCTAGAGGAAGTAGTTGTACAAATGGTTCTGTAAATTCTTATTCGTCACCAATTACTCTTAGAGCAAGCCAAAAAGTGTGTGCTTATACAGTAAAAGCTGGTTGGAAAAGTAGCGACACTGTAAGTAAAGACTATTTACTTAAATTAAATAAACCATCTATTAAACCTGACTTAAATAAAGTGACAGCTGGCGACGATATAACGATAACCTCCAATCAAAACGCAACTATAAAATATAAATTAATATCACTTAATGCTAATTGTACTAATTCTGGCTGGCAGTCTTCTGCTCCTGTTATTTCTTTAACTCAGAACAAAAGAGTGTGTGCAAAAGCAGTTAAATCAAATTGGAGTGACAGTGATATAACGTTCAAAGACTTTACTGTTTTGTTAACCCCACACTCGACACTTACTACACAAACCCCAAATGATACAAGTAACTTTATTGACACAGTTGCTCCTAGTAGTCAATTAATAGGTAGCTTGGAGGGACAAGCTGGTGTAAGTGGTGGCGCCTCAACGTATCATATTCCAATCCAATTACCGCCGGGCAGAGCTGGCATGCAGCCTGAAGTATCACTTAATTATTCATCCCGCAGTGGTAATGGTATTTCCGGAATGGGGTGGTCGCTATCTGCTAGCTCAAGTATTACAAGGTGCGCAGCCACATATGCACAAGATGGCTTCATGCAAAACCCACAATATAATAGTAATGACAGGCTGTGCTTAGATGGTCAGCGTTTAATTAATACATCAGGTAGCTATGGAAGCTCAGGGACTGAATATCGTACTGAAATAGATAGCTTTGTGCGTGTAACACAAAGTGGTTCACTAAATGGCTCATCTACATGGTTCAGAGTTGAATATAAAAATGGCCGAGTTGCTTATTTTGGTAAAGACGCAAAATCACGGTTAGTTCATAGTGGTAAAACGGCTACTTACTCTTGGTTAATGCAGTATCAACACGATGCAACAGAGAACAACTTTATAAACTATGAATACGGTGACTTTGGTGTTAGTGAGAAGCTTTTAACTGGTATTTATTACACTAAATCGAGTGCTAATATAAGTAGTTCTGGCGATAAAATGATCAGCTTTGTATATCAATCAAGTTACAAATCAGGTTTTGGTTATGTATGGGGTGGCAAATACGAAAACACACAGAACCTTGCTAGGATAGATATCATTCCAGATGACTCTACGGAGAGTGTCGAGAAAAGTTACCACCTTATTTATGATGAGCATTATTTAAGTCGCCTAGAGCTGTGTAAGTCATCCACTTGCAATACGGGCAATCAATTGGCTGCTACTGATTTTGCATGGAATATAGAAGAGCTTTCTTTTAGTAATACCGATGACCATCCTTATGCAAATGTTGCGATAGAGCCAACAGATATGGTTTTGGCATCAGGCTCATTTTATGACACCAGCAGCGATTATACTGGTGATGGTCTGAATGACATAAAAATGCTTGAACAGGTGCAAGAAATTGCAGGTAATCAAACAACTTTTGATATTACGAGTTTCCCTGACTATTCCCAGTTTAATAATGGTGCTGTGAATGTTCATAAAATTAGTGGTTATATCGATTATAACTTGAATGGCATCGCTGATTTTGTTTATTTAGACTCCAATTTAAAATTATCTATTGTTGAGCTAAATCGTGAGACAGGAGCTTATGAGGATGTCTTTTCTACAAATATCCCTGCGGCGTGTGATTTGGTTGTCGTTAATGATGGTAGATATAATCCGATGAGTGAGCCTTGTAATAGTTTTGCTCAAGACATGAACAGTGATGGCTACGCGGATTTTATCATCCAAGATAGAGCGAATGGCCAGCTCAAAGTTTATCTTAGAAACACCGATGCTACAGGTAAGCCTATTAGTGGCTTCATTCATATTGGTAACGTAGCCTTAAGTATTCCTAAATTTAGTATTGCTGATATTAATGGGGATGGTACACCTGATGTTTATTATCCTGATTTTGGGAAGTGGGTTGAGCTCTCTGTAGCAGGTAGCACATTGTTATTCACTAATCATGATTTAGGAATAAATCCTGACTTCTTTCCTTCGCGTATGAAAAAGGCTATATGGCTTGATGTCAACGGGGATAACTTACTTGATATAATGACGTTAAAAGAAGATGGGTCAACGAACAAGTTGTATTGGTTTATGCACCTTAATTTTGGTGGCGGGCAATTTTCAACAGGATCAAACACAGGGCTACCAGAGTTTAATGTGTGGGCTGATGCACGTGAAAATACATATGAAGAGTCGACAATTAATAGCTTTGTACAAGTGTTTGATTATGATAATGACGGGCGAATGGATATTCTTGCCCCTTATAGAAGAGCATATGCTTACCATTGTTGGGATGCAACCAACAATCAAGTTTGTTTAATTAGGGATGAAGATACAGGGGAGCGTAGTTATTATCATAAATATGATGTGTGGACTTGGCGTGTTCTTAAACCGAACGAAAATGGTTTAACATTTGAAGAGATAATATTACAAGCCGATGGTGCAGATTTATTAGGCGGCTTAGCAACAACGAGTGTTGTTGATGTAAACGGTGATGGCTGGCAAGAAGTAGTTACAGCTCTTGGCTTTAGGCAACATTCTTCAGATACATCTTGCGGTGTACAAATACCTTATTCAAGCGGTCGTTTTTATTGTTATCCTGATGCAGCACCTGATGCGGGGATTTATACATATGCATTAGAAGGTGGGACAAGTCGGACGTTAAAACGCATTGATAATGACTTTGGTTTAGTGGCAGAGTTTGAATACCAACAACTTGGCCGCAATGCAAACTTGAGTACAGGTATTTACAGTGTTAATAATGCGCCTTTAGCTGATGTGACATTGAGAAAGCTAGGGTCTTCACAAAAAGTTGTTGCTAAATTTAAGCAGCCGAACGGGCTTGGTGAAACACGTAGTAAGCAATACCACTACATTGATGGTGTTTACCAAACGCAAGGCCGTGGTTTTATGGGTTTTAAATCAATTATAGAAAAAGATGTAGATCGTGCTTTAGTCACTCAAACTGATTTTGAGCAAATATTTCCGTATCAAGGTAAGCTAAAGCGACAAGCTACATTTACCGAAGATGATTATGCAACAAGGGGAAGCGGGCAGCTAGGTATTGGTGATAATGAAACCTATGCGATAAGTTATTCAAATACTGAGTGGCAAGAAAACCTAGCTCACAGTGTAACTGACGTTTATAATTTATACCCAAATGAAACTACACAAATTACTCGAGATTTAGTTACTAAACAAGATCTAACACGCATCGATAAAAATATTACTAGGTTAGATCAATATGGCAATGTAACTGCATCATCTACGCAAGTTGAAGACGCTTGGGGTACGTATACCACAAGTGAAACACGCGAGTATGAGGGTAACGAAAGTAACTGGTGGTTAAATAAACTTAATACTAAAATACAAACTAAAGCTCGTGTAGCTGGGCGCAGTACAAACGACCCAATAACGGATGCAGACTTAGATCAAGAAACGAGCATTAGAAGTGAATACAGTAATTACCATGGTAGTAGACAGCCACAAACAATATCAACTACAGCAACACTTGGTGGCTCATCATCTGGTTATGGGAGTGAAATAGATACTATCTATAATGCCTACGGCCTACCATTATCTGTTAGTCAAACCACAAAAGTGCGTAATAGTAGTGGTAGTTGGATTGACCAAACACGTTCAACTTCAACCACCTACAGTAAAGATGGAACTGTTGAAGCTACTGACGGTTATTTTCCATATAAACAAACTAATGCTAAAGGGCATATTAGCTACACCGAAGTAAACCCTGCAACAGGGCAGATAACCCAAACTCGTCAGCAGCTTAGTAGCAATAGCTATCAAGTGACAAACTTTGGTTACGATGATTATAACCGCCCTTACAGTATTCAGACTGATGGCAATCCGGCCCGTTATAGTGCTATGCAAATACCTGACGCACAAGCACCAGCTAATGCAATAATACAAGTGTTAAATGTCTCAGCAGGGCAGCCTATGCAAAAAATCTATCAAGATGCGCTGGGACGAACATTACGTACAGCTGTGCAGAATTTCGATGGTGACTGGGTGTTTAGTGACGTTAATTATAACAGCCTTGGCTATAAAACGTTTGAATCTATGCCTTATAAAGAAGGAGGTGCGGTTTATGGTACGTCATACACCGAACACGATGCACTTGGCCGCGTAATCGAAAAAGTAACCAATCAACATTGCGGTAACATGACTACTAATTACAGCTACAGTGGACTTAAGACAGATATTGAGGTCTATGATAGTTGTTATGGCATCACCTTGGATATGTCGCGTACCTACAATAGCCTTAAACAGCTTATGCAAACGGTGGATGCTGATAATGGTGTTACTCGTTACAGCTATAATAACCAAGGCTTACCTATTGTTATTCAAGATGCTAATGGCAACAACATAGAGGCAACCTACAACGGCTTAGGCCAAAAAACACAGGTGGATGACCCTAACCAAGGCGTCACTAATTTTGAGTACAACGGCTTTGGTGAGCTGCAACGAGAGGCACGCGTTGGCAGTAAAACATTGACTTATGTCACCGACGTATTAGGCCGTGTAACGCGGCGCACCGCCACAGGTGAAAATACGTTAACGTATACCTATGACAGCGCAACGTATGGTTTAGGGCAGTTAAACCAAGCCACAGGCAATGGCGTAACCAAAACCTACACTTACGACAGTCGCGGTCGTCCAAGCGGTCAAACCGTTGCAGGCAGTGGTAAAAGCTATACCACAACCACCTTCTACGACAGCAATTATGGCCGCGTAAAAGGGCTGCGTTACCCCAACAACCTCACACTTGAATACAGTTACAATGACGTAGGCTATCAAACGCAGGTAAAAAATGCGGCTAGTGGTTATGTGTATAAAAATATAACTGAATTCGACATATTTGGTAATGGCTCTCAAAATACGCTAGGTAATGGACTCACTGAAAATACTGCTTACAGTAATAAAAGTGGGCAAATGATCCTAAAAACAATAGCTAAAAATAATAGCAACATTATGAACATCGATTACTCCGCGTACGATGGTTTTGGTAATTTAAAAGCCGTGGATATCACCACGGGTAATATTGGCAATCAGCACAGCTTTAGTGAAACTTACAGCTACGATGCACTACACCGTTTAGAGAGTAATGCCGTTAATGGTATCAGCACCATCAACTATAGCTATGATGCGGTGGGTAATTTGTTATCCAAATCAGACTATGCAACGCAGTATGATTATGAAAGCGGCGCAACAGGCGGGCCTAATGCAGTTAAACGCGTATACCGTAGTGGAAGCTGGAAAACATTTAGCTATGATGCTCGTGGTAATATGACGCGAGGTGATGGGCTTACTAGTTCAACCTACAACGCTATGGACAAACCCACGCAAATTATAAAAAGTGGTAAAACTCTCAATTTTACTTATGGCCCGCAGCATATGCGCTTTAAACAAGTAAATGGCAGCGTGACTACTTTTTACAGTGATAAATTATATGAAGAAGAAGTTACTGGCACAAAAACCACCTGGCGGGCTTATATAGACGACATAGCCGTAATAAGCCAAACCACTAGTGAGGGCGCAACCATCCGCTATACTCACCGCGATCGCCTAGGCAGTGCACGGGTATTTACCGACCACAACGGGCAAGTAGAAGCAGAGCGAAACTACGACCCATTTGGCAAACCACGTTTAGCCAGTGGTGGCTTAAAATCATTTGGCAATTCAAAACTTAATGATTTGGCGGATGCAAAAACGAATCGAGGCTTTACTGACCATGAGCATTTAGATAGTGTAGAGCTAATCCATATGAACGGTCGGGTGTACGATTATAACCTTGGGCGTTTTATGTCGGTTGACCCGTTTGTTCATGAGGGTTCGCAAGGATTAAACCCATACTCTTACATCATGAACAACCCGCTGTCCGGTATTGATCCAACAGGTTATTCACCAGAAGAACCTGAGTTAGAAAAGGTTGAGTACACGGAACAGACTGAAAAGGTCGCTGTTACTGGATCAAGGATAAAACGAGAAGTTGTAACAGGTGCCAGTGGAACTGCAACTTACTCTAATGGGGCTACACAATCGTTTTCAGCGACATTCAGTGGTGGGAAGGTAGCCACGATGGACATTGGTTCCATGAAACAAACTAATGCAAATAATACAAAATCCGATCCTATTTCCAATAATATAGAACAATATGCACAAGAAAATGAATATAAAACTAAAAGTAAAATTAGTTACTCCACATTACCAATAGATAAGACAAACTTGGATGAGAATGTAAAACCTTATGACAAAGTAACTCTCCATCACACAGGTGGAGCGGATACGCCAAAAAAAGTAGAAGACATGCATAGGGCTAACGAGGGGATTATAACCATAATGCGACAAGCAGGAGATATGGTTAAATTATCACAAGCCTATAATAATGCAGATGTTGGTTATCATTTTATGATTTCTAAAGATGGCACTATCTATGAAGGTCGATCGCTTGAGTATTCCGGGGCACATGTGAAAGGTAATAATCAAGGGAATATAGGGATAGCATTTTTAGGGGATTATACAGAAAACCCAATTTCTAAAAGGCAATTTGGTGCAGCTAGGCAATTAATAGGGAACTTGCGGCAGAGATATAAATTGTCTGGACAGTTTATTAAGACTCATGGTCAATTTAACCCAGATAAACATAATGAGTTACAAGGTGCTAAACATCAGGTTGGTATGTTAAGGAGTGAATTTAAGTGATTAAGAAAATAACAATAATTACATTACTTATAGTAATAGTAGGTTTTTTTGTCCATGTAAACCAAAAGACATACAGCACGTTCGTAGATTTTTTACCTTCTAAGGTGAGATCTAATTATATTGAGTATATTTTAGATGACAGAGCTGGAATAGGCTCTGATTATATAAAAATATTATTATTACAAGCTTTAGAGCGTGAGGAGTATGAATTTAATATACGGTTACTTTTTCCTTTATGTGATAGAACTGATACTCCATATGCAGAGCCTATCCCTCAATTAGCTGTAAAAGTTATATATAAAAATAAACCGTCTATTATAGATGAGTTAATAGAGTATTATAATAATGATGAAATTACACAAATAGTAATAGAAAAACAGTTAGAGAAAATAAGTTTGATGAATAGCGAGAAATTAAAATAATCAAGTCATAAGTATCTTACTGATTTAAGCTGGAATTAAAATAATGAAAGTGGGGTCGCGTCTTGCCTTTTTCCTGTTTATTGCCGAAAAAAGTTATTAAGTGCGCGACCAACCCCAGTAGAACTGCGCACTTGCTAACAGCAAGCCGTGCAATCTGTGTCAGTGCCACTAGCTAGTGGCGCTGGCTCAAATAGCTAGCTCTGCTGTTTTTAAGTGACACGGCTTACTGAGTTTGAATGAACACAGTACTGGTTTAAGTTGCCCTTAATGAATTGTATTTATGTGGTGGTTGTTCGCAATAAATTAAATGAATCGTGACAGAATTTGTTGTTTGAGTGCCTTTAAGCTCGTTGGTGGAGTTGGTTGGAATAAAATGTTTATAAGCTCAACGATTTCTGTATGGCAAATGAAATTATAAAAACGGTTCATCCCCTCAAAAGAATTAGCAACTAGCCCAATATTAATAGCTTGTTCACATAGTTTTTTATACAAATCAAGCGTTGGCTGTATGGTTAAACAGCTGCCAGATATTAACCTCATAGGGAGGCTGAAATGGGTATAGTCGTTATTTTTATTAGGTATTAAAATACGATAGCGCATCACAGGCATGTGTGAGTACAGCGGACTAAACATCTCATTTACATATGCATAAAAATCATCAGAAATTGACGAAAATGGTGTAACGATAGCTATCTTTAATAAGTGTTTAATTGCACATAATTGGTTGATGTCAATTTGATTATATCCTACCGCCTTTTTCTCTAGGCAAAAGGCTAGCCAGCATGTTAACGCATGAATATCATGACTATGAGTTAACTTTTGCCTTGCTTTTTGAGTCAATTTTGTTTTTCTAATGAGTTGGCCGTGACTGTTTTCTTTGAATAAAAGACTGGCGTAATTGTAGGGTAAGTGCGCTAAAACTTGATTTATAAACAGGTCTGTTGGCTGCGTGTTATCTAAAAGCTGCCAAAGTGGATGACAGAGTATTGCTAAGGAGCTGAAGTCACTATTTAAGCGTTCATCAATTTCCCTAACAACGTCAAACCGGATCACTGGCTCACCCGCTTCTTTTTTATTAAAAAAACGAGACGACTTATTTAACCAGTCATTGCCTTTATTTCCCCACTCTTTATCGGTTAATAACTTTCTTTTTGTCTCATAAGCACTTTTCGCGTTGAGGTGTGCCTTTAAACAGGCGCACCAATATCGCGTTGCTAAGGATTTTGTTCGCCTCGATAGCGTTAAATAATGCTCAAAGGTGTACATCTAAAATTTGGCAATTTGAATGCCAAACTCCGTTCAAAAGTACTAACACATTGAAAATATGAATGTTCACAGTATATAGCATTGTTTTACTCGTGCCTTTAATTAAAAAAGAAAGTGATTAGGGTCAAATCTTGACTTCAGACATCAAAGGTCTAAATTTATAGTCTACAGCTAATTGCTTACTTACTTACTTCTTACTTACTTAATTATGGGGTCAGGTCTTGTTTTTTGCTTTTTAGCCGACTAGTGCTTAATCTTTAGTTGTTCATTTACTAGCATAGATAGGTAAAAAGGTGGCTAGGCCGTTAATATTAGAGTTCGAAGGTGCTTTGTATCATGTTACGTCGTGAGGGAATGAGCGAAGAAGGCGGCTTAAGTGCACAAATTTATCTGCCTATAAAAATACAAAACTCTGCACAGTAACCTGTGCGGAGTTTGCTATTTGTAACACTTATATATCTGTAAAACTGATATAACCGTGAAGCTTAAAGTGCTTTAAAGCGGATGGCAGTGCCGCCGCTGGTGGCAAGTGTTAGTGTTAGCTTGTCGTTTGCGGTCACCATGCGTTTTTCGATGTTTAAATCGTACGGGTTGTTTTTCCATTCGGCGTTTTTACCGTCTTGGTATATATGCGCTTCAAACTTTTTACCTTTTTCTAAAAAGTCGAGTTTTACTTCAATAGTGCGGGCTTTTTCGTCAGTGACTGCACCTAAGTACCAATCGTTTCCTGAGTATTTATCGCGTTTTCGTTCTTTACGAGCGAATATAATAAAGTCGCCCACCTCGCCATCTAGCGCAATACTCTGCTGCCAATCGGTTGGTACATCTTGAATAAATTGAAATGCATCAGGTTTAGCTAAATAGTTTTTAGGTAGGTCGGCGGCCATTTGAATCGGGCTATACAGTACAACATACAACGCAAGTTGCTTGGCTAGTGTTGTTTGCGGGCGGTTTGTATCATCGCCTAAGCCATTAAAGCCCATATCAAATATACCGGGGGTAAAGTCCATTGGCCCTGCCAGCATGCGGGTAAACGCAAGCATAGAGATATGCTCTGGCGGGTTAGGCGGTGTGCCCCATGCATTAAACTCTTGCCCACGTGCGCCTTCGCGCGCAATCCAGTTGGGGTAGGTACGGCGCAGGCCAGTGTCTTTTATAGGTTCGTGAGTGTTAATACTAATTTTATGTTTAGCAGCGAGCTTTACGTTATAAAGATATTCGTTAACCATAAATTGGCCGTCGTGCCACTCATGGCGGGCAATGCCGTTTTCATCTATGCGTTTTATGTTACCGCCATCGGCCACATAGCCCGTTTTAACTTGGCTTACGTTTGACTTTTCGTATAGGGCAAAGGCATCTTCCATTTGATTGCGATAGTTAGTTACATTGCCCGAGGTTTCGTGGTGGCCAATTAACTGCACCCCTTTTTGCTTACCGTAGCGAGTAAGCTCCTCAATATCAAAGTCGTCGTAGGGTTGTGTAAAGCTAAACACATCGCCATTAAAAAACCAGTCGCCATCCCAGCCTATGTTCCACCCTTCTACTAACACGCCGTCAAAGCCATATTCTGCGGCAAAGTCCATGTAGTATTTGGTTGTTTGAGTTGTAGCACCGTGTTTTTCACCACTGCCCCATGTTTGCGTATTTATGTGCATACCCCACCAAATACCGACGTATTTACCCGGTTTTACCCACGAAACATCACCTAATTTATTTGGCTCATTAAGGTTTAAAATAATATCGGAGTTAATCAGGTCGACCGCTTTGCTGCCTATTTGAATAGTACGCCACGGCGTATTAAATGCGCCTTGTTTTTTAACTGCAATGCCGTCAGACCATGGTGTTAAATCGGCTTGAAAAACACCTGGTCGACGCTGGTTAAGGGTCATACCTGCATAATCGACAAGGGCTGCTTCGTGAATGCTAACGTGTACGCCCTCTTTATTTTTAAATGTAAAAGGGGTGTGTACTAAGGGCGCGTCGTTAACTGGGGTGGTGTTATAAACATATTCGTAACGGTTCCAGCCTCGGGCTGGGATCCACCACGCTGTTGCACTTTGGCTGTCGGCAATGGCAAATTCGGTAAGTTCTTTTGTGATTTCTATATTTTCAAAACCGGGTTGTTTAGGTATTTCGTACCTAAACCCTATACCGTTGTTAAACGCTCTAAATTTAACGGTAAATACGCCGCCTTGTGGTTTTTTAAATGTAACAGCAACTTCGTTATGGCTGTCTGTAACGGTTTGTCGCTCGCCCCAGGGCTGCTGCCACTGGGTGTTTTGTGTGTTTTGTTGTGTGTGGGTTATTTTAAAACCTTCGCTAAAAGGGGCTTGTTGTTTAAATTTAAAACCAAGCGCGGAGCTATTAATAACCGGTTTGTTTTTAAAGTCGATTGAATAGCTTGGGGTCGTTAATTCGTCAGAAATAGTTATTTTAATATTGCCGTTGGGCGATTGTAATGTGGCTGTTTGTGCAAAACAGCTGCCCGAAAAAGCGAAAAGCAAAAGTGCTGATGTTCTCATTTAAGAGATCCTTACTGTGTCAGTGTGACTTGTCAGAATAAAGGCTGTTGTTAACAAATACGAATATCTACATACGTATTCATTTATCAATAAAATAGAAAGAAATAAGTAACATAATGGGTCTATACTGTAAATAATTTGAAAAATAAGAATAGTAAGATGATGTTCAAATATTTAACGTTAATTATTGTCATGTTATTAACTTGGCAGGTACAAGCGGTTTCTATCACGGTTAACAATAATAAAAACGAGCCTATGGCTAATGCCGTGGTGTGGCTGACTTCTGAGGTGCTTTCTAGTGACCCCAGCCAAGCAGATACACTTTATTCTATGGTGCAAAAAGATAGGGAGTTTACGCCGCGCATTTTAGTTGTACCACAAAATGCAAAAGTGGAATTTCCAAACGCCGATTCAATTTTGCATCATGTGTATTCGTTTTCTGAGGCAAAAACGTTTGAATTAAAGTTATATAAGGAACAACCCAAGGCGCCATTAGTGTTTGATCAAACCGGTGTTGTTGAGTTGGGATGTAACATTCATGACTGGATGCTTGGTTATATTGTGGTTGTTGATAGCCCTATTTTTGATATTACCGATAACAGCGGACATGTAAATTTAACCGTAGAGCCAGGTGAGTACACCCTTAATGTTTGGCATTCAGGGTTTGGCGATATAAGTCATGTTGAGTCTAAAAAAGTAACCATAGGGCAAGCTCCATTTATATATAAAATTAAACAAGCGATAACTGAGCAGTTTGATTTTGCTACGGATGAATTTGATGACTATTAACCACATGCTTAAATGTGCGGTTGTTAGTAGTGTGCTTTTATTTAGCGCGTCAATCAGTGCACAGGTTAAAGGGCTGCTACAAGTGCGTGCAGTTCAAGGTGATACGCTAAAAAGTTTTCAAGAAGGAGGCACCGGCTTATACCGACACGATGCTAAAAACGATGGGGTTTTATTATCGCAAGGTATTATTGACGTGCGCGCCGATTTAGCAACAAGTTGGTCTGCTCATGGGGTGTTAAACGTTAATCAGGACCCTGATGTAGGTTTAGGTTTAACACAAGCCTATTTTACATATAAACCATTAACTAGTAGCGCTTATAAGTGGCATGTACGAGTGGGTGGGTTTTATCCGCTAATGTCGTTAGAGAACCCAGATATTGGCTGGACATCTCCTTACAACTATACCAATTCAGCAATTAATAGCTGGATAGGTGAAGAGCTTAGAACCGTTGGCGCAGAGGTAACAATAAAACGCCCCGCTAAACGTTTTAACAGCCCGCATAGTTTTAGTTTAGTGGGTGCAACATTTAAAGGTAACGACCCTACAGGCACGTTACTATCTTGGCGTGGCTTTGCCATGCACGACAGGCAAACTACATTTAACGAAGGTATTAGGTTTGCACCCGTTGCAGCACTTAGCGAATATGTATTGCGTTGGCAGGCAAATCAGGTTTTACCATTTGAAGAAGTTGATGGACGCTTTGGTTATTACCTTGGTGTTCACTGGGATTATTTAAAACAATCACAATTTAGAGTTTATTATTACGACAATAATGGCGATCCAACTAAACTGAACATTAGCTCAGGGCAATATGCATGGAATACACGTTTTACCAGTGCTGCATGGTTATATAAATTTAATAATAAAACGCGTTTTATAACACAGGTACTAAGCGGTAAAACCGAAATGGGGCATAGCAAATTAATAGATAACGACTTTTACAGCCATTATTTAATGCTAAGCCATAAAGAGGGTCAGCATAGAGTATCGTTGCGGTACGATTACTTTAAAGTAACCGATAACGACACGACGGTATTTGACCCAAATGCAAGCAATGGCGAAGGGGTAACAGCCTCTTGGCGTTACGCGTTTAGCAAACATGGTCAAATTGGTATTGAAGGCTCAGCACTAAAAAGTTTTGTAGACAATAGAGCTGCAATGGGGCTGCAGCAGCGAGCTTCGCAGCAGCAAGTAATGATTAACACGCAATGGAAGTTTTAGGTTTTATCAACCTACTGCAATTTTAGGTTTAATTTGTAAGAGGCGTTTAGGGCCTTGTAGGGTGATAAAATGAATTTGCATAGTATTCGCGTTAAAGTGTCGTTTCCGATAGTTGTTTTAGGACTTGCCATACTCTCGTTAATTGTGGGGTATACCTATTTAATAACCTTACAAAAAAATGCACTTGATGTGCAGTCTGAAAAATTTATTAAGGCGTTGTCTCTTGCTTTAAACGCAGACCGCGACCTATACCAAGCTAAAGTGGCCGAATTAAATTTAGTAACTCATTCAAAAAATACAGAAAAGTACCAGGCAGAGCACGAAGAAAATGCAATGCAAGTTACTGATAAAATTAATCAGTATTTATCTTTAATGAAAGATTACCCCAGTATAGCTAAAGAGCTAAATGGCTTTGAAAACGACTTTAATGCTTGGCTTGCAGCGTCAAAAAGCTACATGGCTGATAAAAATAGCCAAGCTAAACAAAAGAATTCAGAGCAAGCATTTGCCACTTTAAGGATTAGGCTTGATAAAGCCGGTGAGCTGGCTGAAAAAACCTCGGAGCAAGAAATCATCACGCTTTCATCCAATATCATTTCAACAAAAATGATGATGCTGACAGTGGTTGCTATTATTTTAATTGCAGCGAGTTGGTTTAGTTACAGTGTGCCTAAACAACTTACTCGCCAAATTAATTATGTAACTAAGCGAATTAGTGATATTGCCTCAGGAGATGGCGATTTAACTGGCCGAATACAAGTAACGTCTAAAGATGAGTTTTCTGACTTAGCCACCGAATTTAATACTTTTTTAGATAACTTACAGCAATTAATACGCGATATATTAGAGCAATCTAAAGAGTTAAATGGTTTAGGTGTTGAGCTTAGCAAAGTGGCTACCCAAAATAACAGTGTAAACCAAGCCTTGGGACAAGCGTCGGAATCTATTGTAAGCGCAGTACATGAAATGAGCACTGCTAGCAAGGAGGTTGCAGGGGTTGCACAGCAGTCATCAAGCGAAGCCGATAATTCGTTAAAACTAGCGCAACAAGGGCTTAGTGCGGTGGCTAATTCTAGTTCGCGAATTACCTCTCTCTCTAGCAACATGGAGCAAGCTATGGCGCGCTCTACTGAGCTGCAACAAAGCTCTGACAACATCGCAAAAGTCCTTGAGGTGATTCGTGCCATAGCAGAACAAACAAACTTATTAGCACTTAATGCAGCAATAGAGGCGGCACGTGCTGGCGAATACGGGCGAGGCTTTGCGGTTGTGGCTGACGAAGTAAGAACGCTTGCTACGCGCACACAAGATAGTACCAACGATATTCAACAAATGATTGAGTTGTTTGCATCGAGTGTATCGCAGTCGATTAATGCCATAGGTGAGAGTAAGCAATTTGCAGATGATGCTGTGGAGTCGTTTTCGCAAACTAACGATATACTCAATGCTATGCAAAGTTCATCTACTAAAGTAAACGATATGGCTATGCAAACTGCGCAAGCTACCGAAGAGCAAACAACGGTTTCTGATGAAATAAGCCATAACTTATCATCACTTAACGATCAAACCTTAGAGGGTGGGTCGCTTGCGCGCACAACGCAAGATGTATCAAATAAAATGGAGCAGTTAACAGACGAGCTAAATCGATTAGTTAACCGGTTTAAGGTTTAACGTAACAAAAAGGGAGCGTGTAGAGCTCCCTTTGTAGAATATTAACACTTATTATTTTTTATCAAACGCGCGTTTCATAAAGTTAGGTGTTGCTAAAGCGCCATGGTGAATACCACTGTTGTAGTATTCACTTTGCGTTGCAACGTGTGCTGCGCCGTCTTCTCTAAAACCATTAAATGCTTCAGACTTACGAGCAAGTGTTACCGACCATAAACCACTTGGGTAAATAGGCTGAGGGAATGGCAATGTTTGTAAATCGTTAAAACCCACGCTTAACATCGCTTCACGCATTTCAACCAGTAGTGGCATATGCATAAGTGGCGATTCGCTTTGTTGCACTAAAATACCGCCAGGGCGAAGTGCGTTTAAGCAGCTAGTGTAAAATGCATGGTTAAATAAACCTTCACCTGGGCCTACTGGGTCGGTGCCATCAACAATAACAACGTCGATAGACTCGCCAGCTGCTTCGCGCATGTACTTAATGCCATCGTCAAACATAACTGTAGCGCGTGCATCGTTATTAGACTCGCATAGCTCTGGGAAATATTTTAACGACATTTGCGTGACTACTTCGTCTATGTCAATTTGCGTTACGCTTTCTACGCCAGGGTGTTTTAATACTTCACGTAACGTGCCGCAGTCGCCGCCGCCAATAATAACCACATTTTTAGGATTTGGGTGTGCTAAAAGTGCAGGGTGGCTGATCATTTCATGATAAAAAAAGTTTTCGCGGGTTGATACCATGGTACAACCGTCGATGATCATTAAATTACCAAAGTCTGTGGTTTCGAACATTTCTACTTTTTGAAAAGGAGACTGTTTTTCATCTAACTTTTTGTTAATGCGTAATGAAAATGCGCTGCCGTCGCGGTCGCTAATTTCAGTAAACCACTTACTTTGATCTAAGTTTGCCATAGTTGCTGATACACTTTTTAGGTTAAGGTAAAAAAAGGGCAATTCTGCCAGTGCTTGGCGGTTTGCTCAATGACATTTTAACTGATTTAGCGAATAAAGTTAGTGAGGAGTGAGTGAAAGTTCAATTTTTGTTAGCCTAGGGGATAGCGACGTATTAAAATGCGCCTTTATACCTAATTGACTAAAGAAGAGTTGCCATGACCTGGGGTTTAGAAACAGCACGTGCTACTTATAATGTTGCTCATTGGAGTGATGGCTATTTTGATATCAATGCACAAGGCGAATTGGTTGCCTACCCCGACGGCGATCAAAGTAAAGCCGCAATCTCTTTAACAGACTTAACAGAGCAATTTAAACAGCAAGGGCTAACATTGCCTGTTTTAGTGCGCTTTACCGACATTTTAAAAAATCGTGTAGATACGCTTACTAATGCTTTTACTAAAGCGCGCAGTAGCCGCGAATATAATGGCAAATACACCTGTGTTTATCCTATTAAAGTAAATCAGCAGCGCTCTGTGGTGAGTAAGTTATTGGCGCACCCAAGTGGTTTAGTTGGTCTTGAAGCGGGTTCAAAACCTGAGCTAATGGCTATTTTAGGTGTGGCAAAAGAGCCAATTACCATTGTATGTAACGGCTACAAAGACAGCGAATTTTTACGTTTAGCGTGCATTGGTCAGGCCATGGGGCACAGCGTAAAAATAGTGGTCGAAAAGCTATCAGAGCTAACCACCTTACTTGAAGAAATAGATAACTTAGGCATAGAGCCTGCAATTGGTATTCGCATACGCTTAAATTCGGTGGGTAAAGGTAAGTGGCAAAATACCGGTGGCGAAAAAGGTAAGTTTGGTTTAACTGCAGGGCAAGTATTAAGTGCAGTAGAAGTACTTAAAAAACACAATAAATTACACTTAATGCAAATGGTGCATTTTCATATTGGCTCTCAAATTGCCAATATTCGTGATATACACCGCGCACTTCGTGAGTGTGCGCGTCACTTTGCAGAGTTAACGCAACTAGGCGTACCACTGAATACGGTTGATGTAGGTGGCGGTTTAGGCGTTGATTATGAAGGGTCGGGCTCTCGCAGTGCGTGCTCAATGAACTACACAGTGGAAGAGTACGCCCGTAACGTAGTCAATGCGTTTGCGGAAGTTTGCGACCAACACGATTTAACCCATCCAGCTATTATTACCGAGTCAGGCCGTGCTTTAACCGCCCATCATGCGGTACTCATTACCGATGTGATTGACGTTGAAAAAGCACCTAATCATTTAAACCCTGAACCACCGCTTGAAAACAGCGTGTTAGTGCTTGATGAAATGTGGCAATGTTTACAGCGTTTGAATCCGCGTATGGCGCTCGAAATTTATCACGACGCGATGCACTTATTTAGCGAAGCACACGATCAGTACGTACACGGTTTAGTAAGCATGCTAGAGTGGGCGAAAATAGAGCAGCTTTATTTTACTATTTTACACCGCGTGCGTGCGTCGCTTAGTAATAACGCCCGCGCACACCGAGAAGTACTCGACGATCTAAATGAAAAATTAGCCGATAAACTGTTTGTTAATTTTTCACTGTTTCAGTCGTTACCTGATGTGTGGGGCATACAGCAGTTGTTTCCGGTTATGCCAATCGAAAACTTAACGCAACCGCTTACTCAGCGCGCCATTATTCAAGATATTACTTGTGACTCGGATGGGCAAATTCGCGAATACGTTGAAGGTGCAGGTATTGAAACCAGCTTGCCAATTCCTGAATATAAGCATGGCGAACAATACCACCTTGCTATGTTTATGGTGGGCGCGTATCAAGAAATATTAGGCGATTTACATAACCTATTTGGTGATACCGATTCAGTGCATGTTGAGCTAAACGACGACGGCTATGTATTAACCAATGCCATAAAAGGTGATAGCGTTAAGGATGTATTAAAGTTTGTTGATTACGATAGCGCTATTTTAGCCGAAAATTTTGCTTATCAAATTAATAAACTAGATGCCTCAGAGCAGTGTAAAGCGGGTTATTTAGCCGAGCTCAATGCGGGCCTTGAAGGTTATACCTATTTTGAAGATTAATTTTTAAGTATAAATGCGCAGTGTTTGCTGCTGCGCACCGGTAAAGGAATAGAAGTAATGTCAGTTATTCGTAGTGTTTTTAGTCTTATTTTTTATGCATTAAACACACTTTTTTGGTTTATACCTATTTTTATATGTGGCTTGTTAAAGCTTATTCCTATTAAACCATTACAAAAGTTATTGAGCTGGATTGCTAAACAGTGCGCCACTATTTGGGTGTCGTTTAATACCTTAAACCAGCGGCTGTTTACACCAACAAAACTTAACGTGACGGGCTTGGATTCTCTGAAACTAAAAGATTGGTATTTGGTGATTGCCAATCATCAAAGCTGGGTAGACATTTTAGTATTACAGCGTGTATTTAATCGCAAAATTCCGTTTTTAAATTTCTTTTTAAAGAAAGAGCTTATTTATGTGCCTATTTTGGGCTTATGTTGGTGGGCGCTCGACTTTCCATTTATGACGCGCACGAGTAAAAGCCAGCTTAAAAAGAACCCTAAATTACGTGGCAAAGACTTAGAAACAACACGTAAAGCCTGCGAAAAATTTAAAGAAATGCCTGTAACGGTAGTTAACTTTGTTGAAGGTACGCGCTTTACACAAAGTAAACATGCAAAACAGCAAAGCCCATTTCCGCATTTATTAAAACCAAAAGCCGGTGGCATTGCCTTTGTTATGCAAGCAATGGGTGAGCAAATTTCTCAAGTGGTGAATGTTACTTTGCATTACCCTGACGGTATTCCTACGTTTATGGACTTTGCTGGTGGGAAAGTAAAAAATATTAATATACACGTGGATGTCATGCCAGTAAGTGACGAGCTAATTGGTGATTACACGGGTGATTCTGAATTTAGAGTTCGTTTTCAAAGCGAGTTAAATCGTTTATGGGAAGAAAAAGAACAAACGTTGCAATCACTTGACGGTCCAATAAGTACAAAATAACACGGTGAGCTTACAGTTATGCTAAAAAAATGGTTACCAAATTGGCTAAACGGCCTAATTGTAGGCTGCGTATTATTTACTAACCTTATAATTTTTGGCGTGTTGGTATTACTTTTAGGATTAGTGAAACTATTACTGCCTATTCATGCTGTTAATCGTTTATTACATAGCGCTTATCGGGGATGGTGTAATGGTAATCGATTGGGTTTATGGCTAGGCTGCCCAGACATTAAAATTGATGTGAAAGGTGATTTAAATTCAAAAAGTTGGTACTTACTAATTTGCAACCATATGAGTTGGTTAGATATTACGGTGCTTAGTTCGATGCATGCGTTACCCGCTCCTAAGTTTTTTTTGAAAGATGACTTAAAGTATGTGCCATTTATTGGCACAGGTGCGTGGGCGATGGGAATGCCATTTATGAAACGTGTAAGCAAAGCGCAAATAGCTCAAAACCCAAAGCTTAAAGGGTTAGACATAGAGCGTACCAAAAACAGCTGTCGTAACTTTCGTAACCATCCAACAACTATTATCAACTTTGTTGAAGGAACGCGTTATACACCCGCTAAACACGCACAACAGCAAAGCCCGTTTAAGCATTTACTAAAACCAAAAGCAGGTGGAATTGCATTTGCACTTGAGGTACTTGGAACCCAGTTTGATGCTATGTTAAATACCAGTTTGGTCTATAGCGGTAAGTCAGATCATGTGTGCCGCAACTTATTAAAAGGTGAGCTAGACTCTATTCACGTATCAATTGATGTAATGGCTATTACCGACACTATGTTAGGTAGTTACCAAACAGATGAAGCGTTCAAAGCTAACTTTCAACAGTATGTGAACGACTTATGGGTTGCAAAAGATAAGCAATTGGCAGGTATTTATGCTCAGCAAGCTATGCCAGATGCACAAATTAGTAAGGAAGCCAAAACACTATGACCAACACCCATATACAAGAGCTAATTGCCCCTTGGTTTGAAAACGTCCCCGACGCTGCTTTTTTTAGTGCACTAACGGCTACCGCCATTGGCATTTGTTCGTTATTTGTTGTGTATTTATTTACTCGCAGGCTTATGCTGCCAGGTATTCAAAAGGTGGTTACTAAGTTATCGCCTGAGCGTATTGGCGCGCTTTCTCCAATGTTAACTAAGCTTAATAAGCGTATTGCTGGGCTACTGTGTTGTGTACTGTTTTTAGCCACCTTCGACAGTTTTTATCCGGTTGGTGAGTTAGCGGCTGAAATACTTAAAACCATAGGCCAAGCTTTATTAATTATTTATACCGGTTTTATTATCAGCAGTATTGTAAGTCTTGCGGCTGCTATTTATAACCAATTAGACTTTGCTCGAGAAGTCCCCATTCAGGGCCTTGTGCAAGTTGTAAAACTAATTACCTTTATTGTTTGTGGCATTTTAATTGTTAGTATTGTGCTTGAAAAATCACCGACGTATATTCTTTCGGGTTTTGGTGCGATTGCCGCCGTCACTTTATTAGTATTTAAAGATACGATTTTAGGGTTTGTTGCCAGTATTCAAATTGCGGCTAACCGATTAGTAACTTATGGCGATTGGATCCAAGTTGATAATTATGGCGCCGATGGTGAGGTAATAGACTTAGGCTTAAATACGGTAAAAGTACGTAACTGGGATAACACTATTACGACTATTCCTACGTACATGCTGGTGGCAGGCTCGTTTAAAAACTGGCGTGGTATGCAGGAGTCGGGTGGAAGGCGTATTAAGCGCTCGCTAAATATTGATATGAACAGCATTTGCCTAGTAAACGACGAGTTTAGAGCGCAAATAGACGCCGCTATTCCGCTGCACGAGTATATTCGTGTATCGGCATTGCCAGAGCCTGTGTCTAACTTAGGACTGTTTCGTCGTTATGCCGAAGGGTATTTAAAGCAGCATAGTAAAATAAACTCTTCGCTTACTTTAATGGTGCGGGAGCTTCAACCTTTAAACCACGGTTTACCTATTGAGTTTTACTGCTTTAGTGAAGATAAGCGCTGGATTTCTTACGAACATTTGCAAGCCGAAATAATGGATCACTTACTTGCCGTGCTGCCTATTTTTGGATTACGTGCTTATCAAAGTGTGAGTGGGCAGTTAAGCCCACCAACCAATGCAGGGCAAACTGAAAAACCCAGTATTAAAGTGCCCAATAATGTTGTGCAAGACCCACACTAATAAATAATATTAATAGCCACCAAATAGGTGGCTTTTTAAGTCGTAGCCATGCAAAAGCTACAACAACTAACCCAATATGTAACCAGCTGTGCACTGCCGATGTCCAAATAGGTGAGTATAAAGCTGCGGCCAAAAAGCCCACAACGGCGGCATTAAGTGCGGCAATTGAACTAGCAAAACGCGGTTTATTAGCCAAGTTAAGCCAGCTTTTTTGTAATGCTAACATCAATAAAAAGCCGGGCGCAAAAATTAATAACGTGGCAACCAGTGCGCCAAATAAAGGCTGCGCAGTATTAAGTTGTGCACCTAAATAAGTAGCAATAGTAAACATAGGGCCAGGTATTGCTTGAGCGCTGGCATAGGCACTTAAAAATTGATCGTCACTTAACGCAGGTACACCTGCTTGCAATACGGGTAATACAACGTGCCCACCACCAAACACCATAGCGCCTGCTTGGTAAAAAGGAGCAAATAATGCAAATTCTTTTCCAAGCGGGGCAAAGCTAATTGCCAGTAACAATGCAAATAAGCTCAGCGCAACCCAGTTAATATTACTTTTTGTATTGGTGTTAGTATTTTGATTTTCCTCTCCTAATTTTAGTAAAGGCCATATAGCACCAACAGTTGCAGCAATAACTAAAACTGCAATTTGCGTGCTTAACACCGGGAGTAGTACAAGCGCTAAGGTGCTTAATACGGCAAGTAACTTAAGCACCGCACTTGTACAAAAGCTTTTAGCCATAGACAGTGTGGCGTCGGCTACAATAACCACGGCAAATAGTTTCAAACCCGCAATAATGGCATAGTAAATGGCATCAAATTGGTGTGCACTAACAGCCAATATCACCATAATTAAAAAAGATGGCAGCGTAAAACCAACAAACGCGGTAATACCACCTAATATCCCTGCGCGTTCAACGCCAATAGCAAAGCTTACTTGGCTCGAACCAGGCCCCGGCAATGCTTGGCTTAAACTAATTAATTGCGCGTAGCGTGTGTTGGTGATCCAATTTAGTGTATCTACAAAGTGGCGCTTAAAATAGCCTAAGTGTGCCGCTGGACCACCAAAGCTCATGCAGCCAAGTAAAAAAAACTGTCTAAAAATAGCAATTAGCATTGCGCTTTTATCCTTTTTTGAATTCATTAAATTGTCACAAAGGAATGTGACATATTTATTAAAACTCAATTTTGTAGGGTTAATAACAAAATTATAAGGCGATTGTTACGCACTTCATAGTTTGTTCATACAGGTAATTACATACTGTTGCTAAATTCTAAATGAATAGGACATCATCATGACATTATCAAAATCACTTTTAAGCGTTACAGTGGTAGCCGTATTACTTTCAGGTTGCGAAATGAATAACACCGGCAAAGGCGCAGCAATTGGTGCAGCTGCTGGTGGCGTGTTAGGTAAAGCAACGGGTAACCACAAAGACAAGCGTATATTTATTGGTGCTGCTATTGGTGCATTAGCAGGTGCAGCTGTAGGTGACTACATGGATAAGCAAGAAGAAGCGTTTCGTGATGAACTAGCAGGTTCGGGTGTTGAGGTGGTACGCGAAGGTGATAACTTACGCTTGGTTATGCCCTCTAATATTACGTTTGCAACCGACCAATCATACATTTCAACAGGGTTTAACGATACCCTAAACGCCATTGCTAAAGTTATGAACAAGTATGAGAAAACCTACCTAAGCGTAGAAGGGCATACAGATAGCACAGGCCAAGATAGCTACAACATGAACTTATCGCGCGAACGTGCTCAAAGTGTAAAGGCTTACTTAGCTAACCAAGATATTATGGCAGCGCGTATTAGCACTAGCGGCTTTGGTGAAACACGCCCAATTGCCACTAACGATACTGCAAATGGCCGTGCTCAAAACCGCCGTGTAGAAATTCAAATAGTGCCAAACACAGAGGGTTAATCCTTATTAAACTGTAATTCACACAGCTTTTGATACAACGGGTTACTTGCGACTAATTCTTGGTGAGTGCCCGTTGCAATAATTTCTCCATTCTCCATAACTACAATCATATCTGCATGGATAACTGTTGCTAGCCTATGCGCAATTATAAGCGTGGTTCTATTTTGCATTAAGTGCTCAAGCGCGGCTTGAACGTGGTGCTCGCTTTGCGCATCAAGTGCGCTGGTAGCTTCATCAAGAAGGAGTATTTCTGGGTCTTTTAAAATAGCCCTAGCAAGTACAATACGCTGCTTTTGCCCACCGGATAACCTAACGCCTTGCTCGCCTAAAAAGCTGTTGTAACCTTGTGGTAATTGTTTAATAAATTCATCGGCATGAGCATGTTTTGCAGCAGCGTATACTTGTTCATCAGTGGCGTTTGGATTGCCGTAACGAATGTTATGCATTACATCTGAGCTAAATAAAATAGGGTTTTGTGCCACCATGCCCATTTTATCGCGCAGAGTGTTTAAAGAGAGCGACTTAATATCAATATCGTGAAATTTTATTGCGCCACTAGCTGGGTCGTAAAAGCGCTGTAGTAGCTCAAATAAGGTTGTTTTACCTGCGCCAGATGGGCCAACAATAGCGACTGTTTGACCTTGCGAAATGCTTAAGCTTATTTTGTTAAGTGCACTGACATCCGGGCGAGAGGGATAATTAAAGCTGATATTTTCAAGCGAGATTGCAGGTAAACTTGCGTTATTTTGTAGCTGAGCGTCTTGCGGGTTTTCAGGATTTTCAATTTCACTTTTTACCGCAAGTAATTCAAGTAAGCGGGCGGCTGCGCCTGCCGCTCTTTGCAATTCGCCGTACACTTCTGCAACCGTTGCCACCGACATTGCCACCATAATAGCGTAAAACACAAACGCACCCAGTTCACCCCCGGTCATAGTGCCTGCCAGTACATCACTGCCGCCAACCCACAGCATTGCGCTGATGGCACTAAAGGTTAAAAATATTACAGCGGCAATTAAAAACGAGCGCTGTTTAATGCGGCTTTTGGCAACGTTAAAGGCTTTTTCGGTTTCAAGTGCAAAAGCATGTTGCTCTTGTGTTTCGTGGCTATAGCTTTGTACCACTTTAATATTTTGAATGATCTCGCCGGCATAGGTGCTTATATCGGCAATGGCGTCTTGACTCGAGCTTGCAAGTTTACGCACCTTTTTGCCAAATACCATCATCGGCACTAATACCAGCGGCACACACGCAACCACTACGAGCGTAAGCTTTAAGTTGGTAATTAATAACATTACCAAACCGCCAACCAGCATTAATGCGCTACGCAGCGCCATAGAAAACGATGAGCCAATAATTGATTGCAGCAAAGTGGTGTCGGTTGTTAAACGCGACATAAGCTCGCCACTGCGGTTTTCTTCAAAGTAGCTTGGGTGCAAAGTAACAATGCGATTAAACACGGCTTTACGAATATCGTTACTGACTCGCTCGCCAATCCACGACATTAGATAAAAGCGGCTAAAGGTGCCTACAGCCAATAAGCTAATTAAACCAATAAGTACCAATACAGCTTGTTGAAGTTGCGCTTGAGAGCCCGCAATGAAGCCATGATCTATAACAAACTTAACCCCTTGGCCTAACGATAAATTAACGCCAGCCGTTACTAATAAAGCGCCAAGGGCTGCTATAACCATCCATTTATAGGGTTTTATAAATGCAAAAATAGGCAATAAACTGCTAAAGGCAGCTTTTTCGGTTGCGGGGATACTGTTTGGCATAGTGGATTCTTTTTATAAGTTGAGGTATAGATATGGCATCATTGGATTAAAAATCAATAGCTTTAAAAATCATCAATAAGGAATCGTTATGACAAGCAACATAGTAACAGGCCAATTTACGGTGGCATTAGCCCCACTAGATGGCTATGCCAAAGGGCAAAACGGTATTAATTTAGGGCGTATGTCCATTGATAAAACATTTAAAGGCAAGCTCAATGCTTCTAGCCAAGGCGAAATGTTAAGCGCTATGACACCTGTGCAAGGCAGTGCTGGTTATGTAGCAATAGAGCAAGTAATAGGCGAACTTGAAGGCAAAAAAGGCAGTTTTGTATTACAGCATTTTGGCACTATGGATAAAGGCCAAGACAGCCTAATTTTAAATGTAATTCCCGACTCAGGCACTGATGAGCTAGAAGGGTTAACGGGCAGTATGAAAATACGTATTGAAAACGGTGTACATCACTACGATTTTCAATACACGTTATAAGATACACAGGGATTTAAATGCAAAAAGTAATCGAATTTAGAAAGACCCGCTTTATGGGTGGGGTAAATATAGCGGCGCTGAATGATCGCATACAGGAATTAAACCAAGATGGCTGGAAAGTAATTAGCGCAGTGCCAATAACCGGTTTTTATGGGCAAGTGCATGGTTATACATTATTTATTGAAATTGACGAGCTGTAAATGACTCTTTCTATGTGGTTAGGCCTAGTGGCTATTTGTATGATGGGCGCAATGTCGCCGGGTCCAAGCCTTGCGGTTGTATTAAAGCATTCGCTCAACGGCAGCATGAAAAACGGCATGCTAGCGGCGCTAAGTCATGGTATTGGAGTGGGACTATATGCGGGAGCCTCATTACTTGGCTTGGGCGCGTTAATGCTGCAGTTTCCTACTGTGTATCAGGTGTTAGTGTATTTAGGCGCTGCGTATTTAGCTTACCTAGGAATTAAAATTTTATTGTCTAAACCCAATAATGATGAACTTAAAATACAAAATAGCGAAGTGAGTAGCATTAAAGCGTTGCAAGATGGGTTTGCCATTGCCTTTTTAAACCCCAAACTTGCTATTTTCTTTTTAGCCTTGTTTTCACAGTTTATTGATCCAGAAAATCTTACCCTAAGCATTGCAATGGTGATGTGTTTAACTGTATTTGTAATTGATACCGGTTGGTACTTACTTGTTGCCGCCCTAACAGAGTTTTCTAAAAACCGTTTTGGGTTTACTAAACACAATCCATTGTTAGACAAAGTACTGGGTTTTATATTTGTTGCCTTAGCCATTAGGGTGGTAGTGAGTATTTAAGCTATTGCTAGCTAAATTGCTCAAAATAGCTACAGCCTAAGCAGGCTATACTGCATACGTATTCATCACAAAATATTCACCTTTTGGTTACAATTTGTTGGTTGTGTTTTTACTGCACTGACACACCACACAAAAAAATAACCAAAAGGCACACACATGCAAAAGTTTAAATTAAATGCGCTCATGCTGGCATTATTTGCCGCCAATAGTGCTATTGCAGCTACTGAAGAACTACCTGAAGAGACGAGCAAAACCGCTCAAGTTCAAACCGATGTAGAAGTGATTGAAGTGCGCGGCTTTAGTCGCAGCTTAATTCAATCGCTTAACCAAAAGCGATTTAGCGATACGGTGTCAGAACAAATTTCTGCTGATGACCTAGGCGCATTGCCTGATATTTCAATGGCCGATGCACTGACTCGTTTACCAGGTATTTCAGCTGTGCGCACTGGCGGGCAGGCTGCACAAATTAATATACGCGGGCTGTCGGGCGGCTTTGTATTTTCAACACTTAACGGTCGTGAGCAGGTATCTACAAGTGGTAGCCGCAGTATTGAGTTTGACCAATACCCATCAGAATTAATTAGCTCTGCGGCGGTATATAAATCGCCAAAGGCATCGCTTATAGAAGGTGGTGTGGCAGGTACGGTAGAGCTTGAAACAGCCAGCCCACTTAATAATGATCAAACGCATAAATTTGTAGCTAATGTGCGCGGTATGTATAACGACCGTGCATCTGAGGTATCGGATGCCACTGAGTTTGGTGACCGAATTAGCTTTTCGTATCAAGGCAAATACCTAGACGATACATTAGGTGTAGCACTGGGGTTTGCGCGTTTATTTCAGCCAAGTGTAGCAACACAGTTTATTGGCCTTGCATACAACGATAGAAAAGATGTTGATGGCGTACCAAACGACACAAATGGCCCCATAGATAGCCCAGAAAGTGAATACATTAGCGAGGGCTTTGAGCTACAGCATTTAGGCGGTGAAGAAACCCGTAATGGCTATTTGGCTGCCATAGAGTGGGCACCGGTAGATAATTTTAAATTAAAAGGTGATGCGTTTTTATCGCGCTTTGATAAAGAGTCATTTGCCCGCGGTTTTAGGGTTAAGTTAGGCGGCCCATCTGCAGCATACGCAAATGCGCAACTTGATGGCAATGCTGTAATTGGTGCTGCGGTTAATCGTACTTCACAAAGTTATACCCGTGTTGAAATAGTGAATGACGACAACCAAGATTTTGACGAAGTAGACAGCTTTGGCGTTAATGCCGATTGGCAAGTAACCGATAGACTAAATGTTAATGCTGATGTAGCGCTTTCTCGCGCAAAAAGTAATTTTAGAAACGGTTTGTTGTGGAGCTTAGTAGCTGAAGATGCCAATGCAGAAACGCCAGTATTTGATAACAACGTTGCAATTAACTATCAGTTAAATGGGTTAAATTTACCTGACGTTGGGTTTAATCAGGCGGCCGCCTTTAGCGATATAGACCGAGTAATGGTCAGTAAATATGGTATTTACCCTGATCAAACAGAAGATGAAGTAACGGCATTTAGACTCGATTTTAAATACGAGCTAGAAAGCGATATTTTTAGCTCAGTAGAATTTGGTGCACGCTATTCAGATAGAGAATACAGCCGAAAGCGCTCGGTATTTGAGTACGGTAACGACGGGGCATTTTCAACAACGCAGCCCCCTTTGCGTTTAACCGACGATATGGCATCAGTGGTTGATTGGCAAGGCGACTTTAGTTATTTCCCATCGTATTTAGCCATTGATTTAGATAAAGCACTTAATGCATGGTTTCCAGATGGCACGCCAGAACCCGTTCAAACATGGGGCAATGCCGATGGTGTAGACGATGCGCAAGGTTACACAACGAACTATTCGTGGTCAGTGTTACAAAGCGGCTCGGTGTTTGAAGATGTGCTAGCCGCGTACGTTATGGTAAACATTAACACGCAAATTGCCGGCCTTGACCTATCAGGTAATGTGGGGGTGCGCCGTATTGAAACCGACCAATCAGCAACCGTACTTGAAAACGTAGCAGGCGATGCGCGCTTAGGTGCGCAAAATATTGTTGATGAGAATGGCATTGTAAATGACTTATACGCGCCTAATGTATTAGGCACTAAATATACAGATTACCTGCCTTCGCTAAATTTAAACCTGCAACTTAACGACAACTCGCTAGTTCGTTTTGCTGCGGCTAAAGTTATGTCGCGTGCGCCAATTAACCGCTTAGCGGGCGATGCCAGCGCAAACGTAAGTGACGATGGTGTTATTAACGGTTCAAGTAACAACAACCCATTTTTAAAACCCTTTTATGCCGACCAGTACGACTTATCTTACGAATATTATTTTGAAGAAGGTAACGGTACTGTCGCTGCGGCGTTATTTTATAAAAATATAGACTCGTTTGTTGAAACGCTATCGATTGAGAACTTCGACTTTAAAGGTAATGGTTTTAATGTCCCTGACTCTATAGAAGATCCAGTCAGTGGTGAGCAAGTTGCTACAACAAACGGTATTTACACCACAGCAGTTAATAATGGCGAAGGTGGCTACATTAGAGGGCTAGAGCTTGCCTATACGCAAGTGTTTACCTTTTTACCAGAGCCATTTAATGGCTTAGGCGCTAATGCAAGTTACTCATACACCGAAAGTGAAATTGAATCGATAACCAGTTTAGGGGGCGATACTCTCGTTCAATCTTTACCTGGGTTATCTAATAATGTGCTTAATGCTACGTTATTTTATGCTTTAGACGATTTTGAAACCCGCCTTAATGTACGTTACCGCGATGAGTTTGTATCAGAGCAGGTTGCCATTAACGAACAAGTGGTTAATTTTGATGCTGAAACAGTCATCGATTTTCAAACGTCTTATCGCTTTAGCGATTCACTCACCATGCTTTTGCAAGTTAATAACTTAACCGATGAACCAACCCAAAGTTACTTTGGCTCAGAGCAGCGAACAGGGACTACTCAGTACTTTGGTCGTCAGTTTTATCTTGGTTTTACATACAGTCATTAATTAGCAAACGGAGCGTTTAAAAATGAAAATTATAACAATGTCTAAATATTTGCTAATAGCCTTAGGGTTAATGATATTAGCAGGATGTGGTGGGACAGATAAGGTTGAGTCGGGGCAGCAGCTTTTAACCTGTAATGTGCCACAAGTACCAAACGAAGCAGGCTCGCAATGTGTGGACCCTGAGCCTATAACGTGTGCAGCGCCTACTGTACCGGATGATAAAAACGAAAGCTGTGTAGTGGGCGCCGACCCAACATTGCCTGATCCTATTGTATTTGCTGCTGAAGGTGAGGCGGTTTTATTTTATAACCGTTTAGCCGACGATAACTACGAAGGTTACCGATTACATTCGTGGAATAACGATGTGTGTGATGCTTACGCACCTCCGTTTGACACGAGCGATTGGGCTAACGGCCATGAATACGATGGGATTGACCCAAACTACGGTGCCTACTGGATAATTGACCTCAAAGACGGTTATAACGAGTGTGCTAACTTTATTGTGCACATTGGCACAGAAGGATCGGGTAAAGCGTTTGGTGATGTTGATTTAACCATGCCGCTTATGCAAGACGATGAAAAGTTTCAGCGTATGAACTTTACCATTCATGGTGAGCCTTCTGTGTTCGAATACCCTATTTTAAGCTTGGGCGAACGTCCGGTGGCGATAGATGGTGCATCAGCACATTGGATTGATTTAAATACAGTATTGTATAAGCCAAGTAATGAGCTTACACAAATCATTAAGTTACATTCTTCAGCAGCCGCTGACTTGGTGGTTGATTTAGACACTGGGCTAAATGGTGAAACCGTTGAGCTGACTGCAAGTGAGTTAACTGATGAGCAAGCTGCAAAAGTACCACACTTAACGGATTGGACTGCTTATGAAAGTAGTTGGGATGCAGACGCTGCAAAGCAGCTTATAAAGCAACAGCTTGTTGTTGCAGGCTACGATGCCGATGGCAAGCTACTAGAAGCAACCTTTTTACAAACCGCTAAAGCACTCGATGCCCTTTACACACAAGGCGAAGATGATGCTAACGAGGCATTACTTGGCGTAAATTATGGTAATAACACGATTGATGTAACTGTGTGGGCACCCACCGCTAATAACATGGTGCTAAACGTGTTTGATGATGCAAAAACACAAGTGCACTCCACGCCAATGACATTAAATACGCAGACAGGTATTTGGCAAGTAAGTTTAGATACGCAATATGACCGCCATTACTATCGCTTTAATTTTGATGTTTACCACCCACTGACTCAGCAAATAGAGTCGCTATGGAGTACAGACCCTTACTCACTCAATGTATCTGCCAATGGCTTATACAGCCAGCTGATTAATTTAGCCGATGAAGACACTAAACCAGAAGGCTGGGATGAGCGTATCGTGCCTACTATTACTAACCCAGAGGATGCGGTTATTTATGAAGGCCATGTACGTGATTTTAGTGTGCGTGATCAGTCAGTAAGCGAAGCAAACCGTGGTAAATACCTCGCATTCACTGAACTTGAAAGCGTGCCAATGCAGCACCTTAAGCAATTAGCAGATAAGGGCTTAACACACTTTCATTTACTGCCAGTGACTGATATTGGCACCATTGAAGAAGATGCTTCACAGCGTGTGGAAATTACAGACACCTTAGGTAAATTATGTGAGCGTATTAACGATGAAGCTGATGCATGTAAAATCGAAGATAAAAACAGCACTATTGTCGATATTATGCAAAGTTACCTACCTGGCTCAGACGATGCACAAGCATTAGCCAGTGCGATGCGTGATTTAGATGGCTTTAACTGGGGTTATGATCCTCATCATTTTATTGCGCCTGAAGGCTCGTATGCATCAAGCAGCGATGGCATTGCTCGTGTAGTTGAGACACGCGCTATGGTGCAATCACTGCAAGAAGTAGGACTTCGTGTTGTACTGGATGTGGTTTATAACCATACAACATCATCGGGTATTTGGGATAAGTCGGTATTTGATAAACTAGTGCCGGGTTACTACCACCGTTATAGCGAAGTAAGTGGTGAAATAGAGCGCTCAACCTGTTGTGAAAACACAGCGACAGAGCATGTAATGATGGATAAGTTTGTTACTGATTCAATGGTTATTTTAGCGCGTGAATTTGGCTACGACAGTTTTAGATTTGATGTTATGGGGCATATGCCTAAATCATCAATATTAGCTGCGCGTGAAGCCGTGCAAGCCGTTGACCCTGACAACTATTTTTACGGTGAGGGCTGGGATTTTGGTGAAGTAGCCAACAATCGTTTATTCACACAAGCTAAACAAGCTGATATGGCAGGCTCAGAGGTAGGCACATTTAACGACCGTATTCGTGAAGCCGTGCGTGGTGGTGCAATGTTTAGCAATAACCCGACAGATGGCAACCTAGCCGAACAAGACACGTTACGGTTATCGCTGGCGGGCAACTTACAAAATTACATTTTAAAAGACTTTAAAGGTAATTCATCTAAAGGTAATAGCTTTACTTGGAACACTCAACCAACGGCGTATGCACTTGACCCTGCCGACAGCATTCATTACGTATCAAAACACGATAACGAAACGCTGTGGGATCAGTTGCAATACAAACATGCATCAAGCATGAGTATTGAGCAACGTGTGCGCGCGCACAATGTGGCATTGTCGATTCCACTTATGAGCCAAGGCATCCCATTTATGCAATTGGGCGCTGATTTACTGCGTTCTAAGTCAATGGACCGTGATAGCTATAATGCCGGTGATTGGTTTAATGCTGTTGATTTAACCAAAGAGAATAATAACTGGAACATTGGTTTACCTAACGCAGAGAAGAACCAAGAAAAATGGTCTGAAATTATGCCTATCTCTGCTAATGCAGATGCACAGGCAATGCCGCAAGACATAGCTTATGCAGGTGATGTATTTCAAGAATTCTTGGCTATCCGCAGCGCAAGCCCGTTATTTAGATTAACAACGGAACAAGATGTTATCGACCGTGTCGGATTTCACAATGTGGGTAAAAACCAGCAGCACGGCTTAATTGTAATGAGCATTGATGATGGTGAAGAACTCACAGACTTAGACCCAGCACTTGATGCGCTTGTCGTGGTGATTAACGCAACCGAGCAAACTCTTAGCCATACTATTGCCACTGCAGCGGGTTTTGAATTACATGACGTATTAAAAAACAGTGTTGATGCAAGCATGGCCAGCGCCAATTTTGCCGAAGGCGATAACGAAGGCACATTCACTGTACCGCCTTATACGTTAGCTGTTTTTACTAAAAACCAAGGTGAGAGCCAAGGTACTGGTTTAAGTGCAAATGCAACCGTAGGCGCACCTGATGTAGTACCTTATGGCAGCAACGCTGTGTTTGTTCGTGGTACGTTAAACGACTGGGGCACACGTGATGCATTTGAATATATTGGCGAAGGTGAATACCGTATAGCAATTGCACTCAGTGCTGGCGATTACGAATTTAAAATTGCCTCAGAAGATTGGTCTACGGTTGATTTTGGTGCGCTTTCTGATGCCGATAAAGACGTTGTAGAAAACCAAAGTGAGCCACTAACGCGCTCAGGTGCCAACATGACCTTTAATGCAGCCATTGATGCAACTTATGTATTTTCGCTTGATGCTTCAAACCCTGAAAATCCAACGCTTACTTTATTCAACGAAGAGCCATTTGTAGGCACCGCTATTTATGTGCGCGGTACGCTTAATGATTGGGGAGTAACCGATGAGCTGAGCTATCAAGGCAAAGGCATTTACACCTTTACTAAAACACTGAGCGCTGCAAGCTATGAATTTAAAATAGCATCAGAAGATTGGAGCACGGTTGATTATGGCTCTGGCGAGGGGGATGCAAGTGTGATGATAGGCACAGCAGAGCAGTTATCGGTTGCGGGCGCAAATATGACCTTAGATATTGCCGAGCAAGGTGAATACCAGTTTGTATTTGATGCCAGTGATTTAAATAACGTAACGCTCAAAGTACTTAACGCTGAAATGTTTGCACAAACACCGGTGTTTATTCGCGGCAGTTTAAATGGATGGGGAACAGACAACCCACTGATGTACGAGGGTAATGCGGTTTACTCTACATCCATAGAGCTAGAAGCGGGCGACTATGAATTTAAAGTAGCGTCTGAAGATTGGAGTACCGTTGATTATGGCGGTACAGGGGATGCACCTGTAGCCACCATTGGTGAGCTTACTTCACTCGAAGCCATTGGTGCCAATATAGCACTGAATATTACCGAACAAGGTACTTACACCTTTAAGGTAATAGGTCCAGATAGAGAAAATGTGAGCATACTTATAAACAAACAGTAGCAGTTATATTTTCCCAGACCTAAGCCGAGCATAATCCTGCTCGGCTTTTTTAATGCCTAATTAAAAATATATTAAAAACGGGTGTTAACCCATGGTATTCGCGTTCCAATGTGAAAATAAACCTTATGTAAAGTGAAGCCAGTTCAGAACTGAGGTTGAAGATATTTTTTGTTTAAAGGGAGATTATAAAAGGAAGTGTGACAATTTATTTCAATGTAAGAAGTTAAATTGCATTAAAGTTACTGTTCACGTAACTTGAGTATCTAAAGGCGTAAAAACGACCTAGTACAGGGTATACGCTCTAATTAAATTAAGGATAAATTTATGAATAACCTCGTTTTAAAAAGCGCAACTTTCGACCCCAAAGTGCAGCAATATTGGATGCTAATGGCCGCTTTTTTTAGTGTGTTAGCACTCGTGACCATTCCGCTATTACCTATTGTTTTGGCGATTGTGTGGCTGGTGGGAGGACGAATATTGGCGGCTATGTCAGCACAATTGCTCACGCAAAAACTCGTTGTAAAACGCGGGATATTTTTTAAAGAAGAAAAATCAATACCACTTGAAAAAATAACCGATGTAGGCCTAAGTCAAGGCCCAATAATGCGCATGTTTGGGCTGTATCGTTTAAGTTTTGAAACAGCAGGGCAGTCTGGCCACGGTGCACTGGTGTCATTACTTGGTGTTGAAAATGCCAGTGAATTCAGAGAAGCCATACTTGAGCAAAAAGATAACTTAACCGCGAGCACACCAGCAAAATCATCAAATGAAGAAAGCCCGCAAAGCCAACTAGAGTTAATACGTGCACTTACCTATAGCGTAAAAAACATAGAAAACATGCTTGTTACGCTAATTGATGAAAAAAAATAGCTTTTGCTATACAAAAAAGCACTTAATATGGGCCTTAAAAAAATATGCTGAGATATGGACTGTTTTTATATTTGTTGATTAATGCGGCTACTATTAAGGCCGCTGGTATGCCTCCTTATTTTAATGAGGATATAGACACAGAATATAGAACATTGCTAAAGCATGCTGGAGATATATTACCTAAAAGTGATTTACCACTAGCGTATCTGCCGTTATTTTATCCTTTTAGTTTTCTTGATATTCACCCAACTAAGTTTAAAAGTGAGAAAGATAAACAAGCGTTTGCAAACTTTAATTTAGGTGTTTTGGGGCGCAATTTCTTAAATATTAATAAGACACAACTCTCCAAATTACCTAATGTTACGATATGTAAAAAACAAGCATGCAAAGAAGAACGGTTAGGCTTAATTGACGACTTTTTAAGAGTAACGATGAATGAGCTTGTTAAATTAAATCAGTCAAAAGATCTAAATCTGATTCAGCAAACCGACATGTTTGTTTATCGAATAAATAATACATTTTTCACGCCAGCTCAACTTGTTACTTATTATCCTTCTAAGTATGCGGGATTTGTTCCTTCAGCTAATTATAAAGTTTTTAAGTTAGGTGAAAATGAAGAGCTAATGAAGTTATCAGCAGAAACTCAGCAAGTTAGGGAGTTAATGGATGCTTATAATGTTGCTGCTATCACTAAAAATGATGACAAAAGTATGAGCATAATTTTTGGAGGAGTGAGTGATAACCATTGGGGTGTTGTTGTTAATTACAGTTCAAGCATACCAACTCAGGGTGAGTATAACCACATGGGCTTAGAGTATGACATTATTGAAAAAATAACAGAAACGCGCTTTTATTTTCAAACAAATTAAGCCAACTTGAATCAGTAGACTCGACAATTTTTATCGTCGAGTCTACTAACTAAGGCCCTAATTATTTGGGTTTACCATAATTAAAAAGCTTCACACACTTGCGTTGCGTTACAAGTAATAACGGTGACGTTTTCATATCCTATACGTGTAATTGCTTCAGCACTTAATGTGGCGCGTGCGCCACTAGCGCAGTGCAGATAAATTGGGCGGGAAGCGTCTTTTTCTATTTCCATCAACTTTATTTCAAGTAAGCCACGCGGAATATTAATAGCGCCTACAGCAGGATTGGTAGCATGTTCTGCGGGTTCGCGCACATCAATAAGTAAGCCCTTGTTTTCGATAATCTCTTGTTTTGCTTGCTCAGCGTCGATACGTCGTTGGTTAGGTGTAATAACTTTTAGTAAATCGGGGATAGAAGTAAGCATTATATTTATTCCTTAACGCCAAATTTGCGTAGTAGTGTAATCATAGGGCACCAGCTAGTGAAAGCCGATTGAATCAAGTTTAGGGCAATAAATACTGTAAAATATACCCACCTAGGATCGTGATAGGTTTGTAATAAAATTGAGATCACAATCATTATGCCAGCGATCAGACGAAGCGCATTATTGAGTTTCATTATAGTCGGTCACTTATCCAGTTAAATACCTAATTACTATAATCGTATTTTATATATTAGTAAATCCTAATATTAGACTTTTCTAATGTAACAATTTATACTGCGTTCACATTAGGTTATTAGAGCTTTATATGAATATTGATTTTACTGCTATGGCGGGGAACGTTGAGCAAGCAGAGCAGCTATTAAAAATTTTAGCTAATAAAAATCGTTTAATGATTTTATGTTCGTTGCAAGATACCGAAATGAGTGTGACACAGCTTAATGAAGCGGTGCCGTTAGCGCAGTCGGCACTTTCTCAGCATTTGGCTGCCCTTAGAAAAACGAATATTGTTGCTACTCGCCGTGAGGGGCAAACTATTTATTACCGTGTGATTGATCAGAATGCTATTCATCTTTTAGGCACATTGTATGGTTTGTTTTGTAAGGGGTAGTGGTAATGAACATGATTGATAACGCAGTAAAAAGCAGTTTAACGGGCCGTATTCCGGTTATTATTTTTGTGTTATCAATTTTGTTTGGTCTGTTTGCTTTAAAACAAACGCCTCGCGAGGAAGAGCCGCAAATAGTGGTGCCTATGCTTGATATATATGTATCGGCTCCTAATGTAGAAGCGCCCGAAGTGACACGGTTGGTGACTCAGCCTCTTGAAAAGTTACTTTCCCAGCTCGGCGGTGTTGAACATATTTATTCAACCACACAAACTGGCGCTAGCGTGGTGACACTTAGGTTTGAGGTGGGGCATGATCGCGAACAAGCTATTTTAGATACCTACGCCAAGCTTAATAGTTACCAGCATACAATGCCTTCTGTTATTAAAAATTGGCAAATTCGGCCCATTGAGGTCGATGATGTTCCCATTGTTATGCTTGGGCTGTACAGCAAAGATCCACAACTCTATAGCGATTACGAATTAACACGATTTGCAAACGAAATTGCGAGTGCTTTACAGCGTATTGAAAACACCAGCGAGGTAAAAGTGATTGCTGGGCGTAAACGCACGCTCACTATTAATTTAAATGCCAGCGCGTTGGCTGCTCACCAAACAACTATAAGCGATGTACTTTATGCATTAAGTGTATCTAATCAACTTACGCAACTAGGCAGTGTTGTAAATGGTCAGCAAAAAATAGCTTTGCAAGCGGGTGACGTTTTACGTAATAAGTCTGCAGTGGAGCAGCTTGTAGTAAATGTAGTAAACGGTAAGAGTGTTTACTTACTTGATATTGCAAGCGTGATTGACGGACCTGGCGAGAGCGAACATTACCAATGGCTTGCACAATCTTCTAATGCTCAACAGTTACCCATGGTCACATTAAGTGTGGCTAAGCAAACAGGCACGAATGCCGTGGCGATGGCAAACCATGTTCATCAAATGATGGCCGAGTTATCACGCACGCTTTTACCGCCAGAAGTGAGCTACTCGGTATTAAGAGATTACGGGCAAACCGCCAATGAAAAAGTAAATAATCTAACATCAAGCTTGGTGTTTGCAGTATTTACGGTAGTGATATTTGTTGGGGTGTTTTTGGGCTGGCGACCCGCCATTGTTGTTGGATTAGCGGTGCCTATTTGCTATGGCATTACACTAGCACTGGATTTTGCGTTTGGGTATACCATTAACCGAGTAACGTTATTTGCACTTATTTTATCGTTAGGTTTATTGGTAGATGACCCAATTACAGGCATTGATAATATAAGCCGCTTTTTAAATAAAAAAGGCAACAAAAAGCAGCAAATAGTTGGTGCAATGAGCGAAATTCGCGGTGCATTACTTATGTCTACGTTAACGATTATGGTGGCATTTATTCCGCTGGCATTTATTACCGGCATGATGGGGCCATACATGGCACCTATGGCATTTAACGTTCCAATCAGCGTGATGGTATCCACCATTGTGGCGTTTTTTGTAACGCCATGGCTTGCGATGAAGTTACTCAAGCCCAATACGGATACCCACACTGAAATTAAGCCCAAAATCAGTATTTATCAAACGCTATTAAGCCCACTGCTTGTCTCAAAGCAGCGCGCAAAATGGGTATTATGGGGTACATTAATTTTATTTATTATTAGCGCCATGCTGCCAGTGATGCGTTTAGTGCCTTTAAAGTTATTACCGTTTGATAATAAAAACGAGCTACAAGTATTAATAGACATGCCAGAGGGCACAAATTTAGAACGAACCGCAGCCTTTACCAAACAAGTGCAAACACTCACTTGGCAATTAAACGAAGTAAGTGAAATAGCAGCCTACGTTGGTAAGCCTTCAAGCATGGATTTTAATGCCATGGTACGTGGCTATTATCGCCGTGAGGCGACACATTTAGCAGAGCTAAGAGTGTTATTGATTGATAAGTCTGAGCGCGAGCATCAATCACATGCTGTGGTTATGCGCTTACGGAAACAGCTCGCACCTTTAGCAAAACAAGGCATAGTAATAAAAGTTGTTGAAGTGCCTCCTGGTCCGCCGGTATTAAGTACTTTAGTTGCTGAGGTTTACCGAGATGATTTTGTTGATGAGCAAACTCATTACCAAGCAGCTAAACAATTAGCTGAACGTTTAAAGCAAGAGCCACACGTAGTCGAAGTGGATACCTCTATGGTTGCACCTTCACCTTTACAGCGTTTTGTAACCGATAAGAGCAAAGCGGCAATCAGTGCAGTTTCTACTCAAAATATTGCTCAATCGTTAAGTGTTGCAACACAAGGTGAAACCATGGGTGTACTTTACGTAAGCTCTGAAACTGAGCCTGTTGATATTAAATTACAGTTACCATACAGCGAGCGTAATCAAATTTCGCAATTACTCGCACTGCAAGTAAGGGGTGATAGAGACTTAGCTAAAACCAGTAATGAATTTGGCTTACAAAGTGCACCTAGGCCATTAGTGTCGCTTTCAGAATTAGGTGAATTTACGCAACATCAGGTTGCTGACATCCGGGTTCGTAAAGATCAACGCGATGTAATTTATGTTATGGCTGAGCTAAACGGGCGAACGCCAGCAGAGGTTATTGCAGACGTAAATGCTGATTTTAACGCCGAGCCTAACTATTTTGAAAAAACACCGTGGATAAACCGCCACTTTTTTAATAATGGCGGTACTGCACCATGGCAATTCCCTAAAGGCACTCATGCCAACTTTAGTGGTGAGGGTGAGTGGCGTATTACCATAGATGTGTTTAGGGATATGGGAATTGCATTTGCCTTTGCGCTTAGTGCCATATTTATTATTTTACGTGTTCAAACACAATCTGCGAGCTTGTCGCTAATTATTATGTCGGCTATTCCGCTCACGGTGATAGGTATTATGCCAGGTTTTTGGTTATTAAATCAGTTTGGTGAACGTGCTATAGCTGGCGCTCCTGAGCCGGTATTATTTACCGCCACAGCAATGATTGGGATGATTGCCCTTGCTGGTATTGTGGTACGTAATTCGCTTATTTTAGTCGAATTTATTAATCAAGCCCGAGGCCAAGGTATGGCTATAAAAGATGCGCTGGTTGCTGCTGGAACAGTGCGCATGCGCCCTGTATTACTAACCGCAGGCACGACTTTATTGGGTAACTTAGTAATCACACTTGACCCGGTATTCAGCGGGCTCGCGATTGCGATAATTTTTGGTATTGTGGCGTCTACTGTATTTTCGTTATTTGTAGTGCCACTTGTTTATTATTTAGTGTTTGCAAGTTCAGAGGGTGAAGCGCATGCAGGGTAAATCAAAACTAATCGGCGCTTTAATCGCTTTATTGGTAATTATTATGGCTGTGCTTTACATGGCAGGCAGCTTTTCTGACCAACAAGCTGCTGGTTTAAAAGAATCACAACAAAGTAATTATCAAGGTGAGCGAGTCACCATTGCGCTGCAAAGCATCACCGGTATTGAGCAGGTACCGGGTAGTGTAATTGCAAAACAAAATACGCAAATTTCATCAAATGTTATGGCGCAGGTGGAGCAGCTAAAAGTACGAGCGGGCGATATGGTCACTAAAGGCGATTTACTTATTACCCTCAAGCAAGATGATTTTAAAGCGGCGTTAGCACAAAGCGACGCGAATATTAACGCGGTGAAAGCATCGTTGACGCAAGCTCAAAAGCAATTAGTTAGAATGAGTGATTTAAATGCGAAGGGGTTGGTGCCTGTTAGTGAATTGGATGAGGCTAAGGCTAAATTTGATAATCTCACTGCTAATTTAGCCGCCGCTCAGCAGCAACAAGCACAAGCAAAAGTGGCGCTAAATTATACTCAAATTATAGCGCCTATTTCAGGGGTTGTGGTTGAGCGTTTAACCGAGCCCGGCGACACCGCCACTCCGGGCAAGCCACTTATTACAGTGTATAACCCATTGCAATTACAGCTCGAATTTAATGTGCGTGAACAACAAGCTGTAAAATTAAAACTCGGAGATAGCTTAAATGTGGCCCTTCCATCTTTGGCAATAACAACACCTGCCGTAGTAAGTGAGATTGTCCCTGTTGCCGACAATAGCGCGCGTAGCTTGCTTATTCGCCTAGATACGAATGCACAGTTAGGGTTAATTCCTGGGCTTTACGCACAGTTGCAGTTACCTACAAAAAGCGCTCAAGGTATTTTAATTGAGCCAAGTTGGGTACATGAGTTTGGGCAATTAAACATGGTGTATGTACTAGAAAACGAAACGCCAGTTAAACGTTTCGTAAGGTTAGGTACAATGGTTAATAACAAACAACATGTAATTGCTGGCCTTAAAGAGGGAGATATTCTTGCTATTGATTATTCCCCCTTGCACGGGATTAAATAAAACTGGCTATTTCATCAATCGATTTTTTATCTAGTGCATGCATTGGTACTGTTGCATGCTCATCCGGATAGCCTGCAATTAATAGCATATAAGGGCGCTCGTTATCTTTATCGCGGCCACAAATGTCTGTTAAAAAGCTCATAGGTTTTGGGGTGTGAGTAAGCGTTGCAAGGCCTGCTCGGTGCAGAGCTTGTATTAAAAACCCCGTTGCTAACCCAACAGACTCATGCACATAGTAATTTGTATTTTTATCGTCAGTACTCACGCCGCCCTTTTTTTGACTAAACACAGCAATAAGCCAAGGTGCATGCTCTAAGTAGGGTTTGTTCGCGTCAGTCCCTAATGGTTTTAATGCATCCAGCCACTCCTCGCCTGCTCGCCCTTCGTAAAAAGAGCGCTCTAGCTTTTCAGCCGCGTCGCGTATTTGTTTTTTTACATCGCTACTGTTAATAGCCACAAAATGCCAAGGCTGGTGGTTTGCACCACTAGGTGCTGTACCCGCTGCTTTTATACAGGTTTCGATAATCTCTTTTGGCACTGGGCGGTCACTAAAACTGCGAATGCTATGGCGGCGCTGGCTTGTTTGTAAAAATTCATTTGCACGGGCTAACATTTCATCGTGTGAGTATTCTATAAAATCGGTCAATGGCTGGTTTTTATGTTCTTGCATGGCTTTTCGCTTCTTATCAATAGTGTGTGGTTTTTATACCCAGAGGCTCACTTCTTAGCAAGTGTTATTAGAGTGTGTTGCTGTTTATTTATTGTTACAAAGTTGGCCACAGCGTAACTTATGTTCCCGTTTTTAATGTGGTATAAAACAGTATAAAAATAATACTTACAATTCAAGGAAGTAAAAAATGCTATCAATAACAGGGTTATCAAAAACCTACGACAACGGCGTGCACGCTCTGCAAGGTGTTGATTTATCAATAGGTAAAGGCATGTTTGGGCTACTTGGGCCAAATGGTGCCGGGAAGTCATCGCTAATGCGCACTATTGCAACGTTACAATCTGCCAACGCGGGGGCAATTACCTTTGATGGTATTGATGTATTTAAAGACCCACAAGCACTGCGCCAACGTTTAGGTTACCTTCCGCAAGATTTTGGTGTTTATTCGCGTGTTAGTGCTTACGACTTGCTAGACCATATGGCTGTTTTAAAGGGGATTCATAATAAAAGGGAGCGTAAAGAGTCGGTTGAAGGCCTACTAGCACACACTAATTTATATCAACATCGCTCAAAAGCGGTAAGTGGCTTTTCGGGCGGGATGCGCCAGCGTTTTGGTATTGCTCAAGCGTTATTGGGCGACCCTGATTTACTAATCGTTGATGAGCCAACCGCAGGGCTAGACCCTGAAGAGCGAAATCGCTTTCATAACTTGTTAGTAAGCTTAGGCGAGCAAAAAGTCGTTATATTATCAACCCACATAGTAGAAGATGTGGCTGAACTATGCCCTAATATGGCGGTACTGGCTGGTGGTAAAATTTTATTAGAGGGTAACCCGATTGCCCTCACCGACAAGCTGCAAGGCCAAATTTGGCGCAAAGCCATGAGCCAAGAAGAAGCGCAAGAGCTTGAGCCACAGCTACCTGTTATTTCTAAACGCTTATTTGCTGGGCAAACCATATTGCATGTATTAGCGGAACAAGCCCCTGAAGGTTTTCAATCAAGCCATGCAAACCTAGAAGACGTGTACTTTTCTACTTTGCTCAATCATCGTAATAGCCAAGTAGCATAAGGAGGCGTTATGTTTTTTAATATGCTCGCGTTTGAGCTGCGCTATTTTGTGCGCCAGCCCTCGTTTTATATCATTTCATTAATGTTCTTTTTTATGGCGTTTTTTATCAGCTCTTCTAGCAAATTTCCGCTAGGCGGCGCTAATGTACATATGAATTCGCCTTTTTCAATTATGATGTTGACCATTACATTTTGTGTATTTGCGATGTTTTTGGTAGTTAACTTTGTTGCCAGCTCCGCTATTAGAAATAGTGAAACTAAAATGGATGAACTGGTTTTTAGTAAGCCTGTTAATCCTGTCCCTTATCAAACTGGGCGCTTTTTTGGTGCTTACTTAGTGGTGCTGGTTGTATTTTTAACCGTGCCTTTAGGAGTACTTTTAGGGTCGCAGTTTGGCTTATCAGTTGGATGGCTCGATAGTGAGCTAGTGGGTCCAAATAAGTTTGTGTATTACGCTGCACCTTATTTTTATATTGCAGTACCCAGTTTGCTGGTGCTTTCGGCTATTTTTAACAGTGTGGCTGTCTATTTTAAAACGATGATGTCGGTGTATGTCGCAGCCGTTGTTATTTTTATCGCCTATCAAATAGCCAGTGCTTATTTTGATGATTTAGCATTTAGAAATATAGTTGTTTACGCCGACCCATTTGGCTTGGGGTCTTTAATTGATTTGACGCGTTACTGGACTGTGAGTGATAAAAACACAGAAGTGCTAACCCTCACAGGTGACCTTTTAGTTAACCGTATATTGTGGGTGGCAATCAGTATTACAATGTTTTTTGGTCTTGGAAAGCTAAGCAACCGCATAGTAATTAAAAAACAGCAAAAACAATTTAAAGTCTCTGCTTTTGTTCAAAATAAACAAGCTGCACTTATCAACAGTGCTAAAAATTATAAATCAGCGGGGGTTAGTACTCCATCTCAGCTAATAATGCGCAGTATATTCGAACTTAAACAAGTTATATTTAGTGCTCCTTTTATGATTTTAGCGGGTGTAAGTATTGTAACGCTTATGATCCCGCTGTTTGCGCCCATAGGCGCTTACGGCACAACTAACTGGCCGATCACCGCGAATATGGTAAATATTATTAGCGGTATTTCTGGTTTATTTTTGTTTGTTATTATCGCTTTTTATAGTGCAGAACTTGTATGGCGCGAACGTCAAAGTGGTATGGGCGATATTGTTGATAGCTTTCCTGTGCATAACAGTGTTTTTTGGGTATCAAAAATACTGGCGTTAATCACGGCTATTTCAGGCTTGTTTATTGTTGGAATGATACTAACAATCACAGTGCAGTTATTTAAAGGGCAATTTAATTTAGAGTTGGGGCAGTATTTATTCAGGATTGTTTATTTATCGCTTTTACCATTGATTATGCTGACGGTGCTTGCCTTCTTTTTACAAATTATTAGCCCAAATAAATACGTAGGGATGGGTTTGTTTATTCTTTATTACATTGCCCAAATCGTAATGGATTCTTATGGATTTGAACACCATATGTATCATTTTTCGAAAAGCAGCAGCGTACCGTACTCTGATATAAACGGTTATGGACACTTTTTGGAAGCAGCGCATTGGTACACATTGTATTGGGGCGCGTTAAGTCTTGTTTTGGCTATTGTAGGATTTGCGTTATGGCATAGAGGACCTTCACAAACACTACGTACACGACTGTCTCTGCTTCGTTATAATATGTCGTTAAAGGGGCAAGTAATTGTTTGTGTTAGTGCACTGGTGTTTGTTGGTGCAGGTTATAACATTTATCACAATACGCGTGTTTTAAACGAATTTATCACAAGCGATGCGTTTCAAGACAAGCAAGTAAGCTATGAAAAACAGTTTGCACAATATAAAGATTTAGCAGTGCCTATGGTGACCGATGTTGACTTAACTGTTGATATTTACCCTAAAAAGCGTGCTTTAAGTGCAGTTGCAAAAATTAAGTTTACTAATACATCTAATGAGCCAATTTCGCGAGTATTGATCACCTCACCGCAACACGCCAAAAGCTGGGATGTAACGATGGCTGGCGGTAAAATTGTTGAAAAATTACCAGCGCTTTATTCTGCATGGTTTGAATTTGATCAGCCCCTTATGCCAGACGAGGTAAGAGAAGGGCAGCTGTCTGTCACTCGCGAGCATACAGGCTTTACCGATAGTGGCTCCGATACACAGTTAGTGGCTAATGGTACGTTTATTAATAATTGGGAGCTTTTTCCTAACTTCGGGTACAACCGTGGTTTACAGGTGGCTGATAAATTTAAGCGCCGTAAACATGGCTTACCAGAGCTAGAACGAGCAAATAAACTTGAAGATAGCCAGTACTATACACAAAGTGATTTTGGTCAAGCTACTGGGTTTATTAACTTTAGGGCCAGGGTAACGACCGATGAATCGCAATTTGCGATTACACCTGGTTATTTACAAAGTGAAAGCGTAAAAGATGGGCGCCGAACCTTTGTTTATGAAATGGATGCACCTATTATAAATTTTTATGCGGTGCAGTCGGCTGAATTGGAAAGTAAAAAGGTTGAGCATAATGGTGTAAATATTGAGGTTTATTTCCATAAAAGTCATGCGTGGAATGTTGACCGCATGATTGAATCGGTTCAAGACTCGATAGATTATTTTACACAAGCATTTGGCCCCTATCAGCATAAGCAATTACGTATTATTGAATTTCCTCGCTATCGCTCATTTGCGCAAAGTTTTGCTAATACTGTTCCTTATTCAGAAAGCATTGGTTTTGTTACAGACTCAAGGGATGAAAGTAAAATTGACCTGCCTTATTACGTAACTGCACACGAAGTAGCGCATCAATGGTGGGGTCATCAAGTATCAGGCGCCAATGTAGAGGGGAGTGAAGTTATGTCCGAAACGCTTTCACAATACAGTGCGCTTATGGTGCTTGAAAAACGCTTTGGCCCAGAAAAGCTACGTAAGTTTTTAAAATACGAGCTAGATAGGTACTTAATGGGCCGCACTGGAGAAGCGTTTGAAGAGATGCCACTATATAAAACCCAGGCTCAGCAATACCTTCATTACAATAAAGGATCTGTTGTTATGATGGCGATTTATGATCGCCTAGGTGAAAAACGCCTAAACGCTGCACTTAAGGCATTTTTAAATGAGTTTAGATATCAGTCAACGCCATACCCAACAACACTTGATTTACTAAGTTATTTAAAACAAGACGCAACCCAAGCTGAGCAAAACTTTATTGACGATCAGTTTAAATATATCACTTTGTATGAGCTGGAAATGAAAGAGGTTTCGATTTCAGACGAAGCCGACAGTGAGGGCTTTTACAGTGTTACGTTAAACGTTGAAGCTGTTAAGCAACGTGCTGATGGTCAAGGTGAAGAAACAGAACAGCCACTCGATGAGTTAATTGATATTGTGTTGTTTAGTGACGATCCTGAAAATCTACTCGCTGAAGATTTTGTGATTTACTCACAAAAACATCAAATAGTAACGGGTACTAATATTATTGAGTTAAAGGTAAAAGAAAAACCTTTATTTGCAGGGGTAGATCCGTACGTAAAACTGGTTGATAAAGACAATGTAAATAATTTGGCTAAGTTTTAATAGCTGAAACTAAACTTACTCAAAGGCCGCAATTTTGCGGCCTTTTTTGTGTAAAAAACTGTTTGAAATCTGTAAGGTTGGCTACATTTTTCGCACAGCTTTTTACTCATTATTTTACTGGTTTACTGTAAAGTTTATTTACTGAAAGTAAGTACCAAGTAAGGACAAACATGAAATCATTAATAATGGGGTTTGTAGTATTAGGCTTAAGCGCCTGTTCTGCGGTTACCATACAGCCACACGCTATCGCAAAAATTACAAGTAAAGCGACCTACGAAGATAGCCGTCCATTTTATTTATGGGGATTAGTAGGAGAGGAACGTGTAGATGTAAAACAGATTTGTACAGATACACAAGCGGCTCAAATGCAGTCGCAACAAACATTTAGCGATGGTGCGTTGGGTTTAATTACGCTAGGCATTTATTCACCACATACCATAAAGGTATGGTGTGAAGAGCAAAATACGCAGGAGGCGTTATGAATCTTAAATTAATTTTAGGCAGTATTACTTTTGCTATGTTAACTGGTTGCACAAATATTTACTTTGATAATGGTGTACCTGAAAAAGTTAATAACCAGTCGCACAATAGTTCTCAGTGGCATCATAATTTTGCTTTAGCTTTGTATGAGGGATCTGATGCGGTTGACTTAAGTGAGCATTGCCCGCAAGGACAATGGCAAACGGTGCACACGTATAAGTCATTTAGTAATGGAGTAGCGGAGGTTGTAGTTAATCAGATAGGCCCGGCTTGGTACCCTAAAACAGTTGAAGTGAGCTGCACTAAGGTACCTTTTAAAGCTGAGTAGAGATTAATGCTGATTATTCGTATCGTAATGCTTCAATAGGGTTTAGCCTTGCCGCTTTAATAGCAGGGGCTAAGCCAAATATAATACCGATAAGTGACGTAAAACCGAACGATAGCATCACAGCCCAACCAGGTATGTAAGCATCCGGCATACTGGGAACCATAAACGAAATCAATGCGGCAGCACCATAACCTATAGCTAAGCCAATGAGTCCGCCAAATAACGATAGCACTACGGCTTCCACCAAAAACTGTAGCATAATAAAGCCGGGTGTTGCGCCCAATGCTTTAAGAGTGCCTATTACACGGGTACGTTCAGTCACCGATACCAGCATAATATTCATTACGCCAATCCCCCCTACAACAAGGCTTATACCAACAATACCAGCAGTGATTGCCGTGGCGCTACCTGTAAACTTATCAACATTAGCACGGGCTTTTTCAGCGGTTTCAAATTCAAAGTCGTTTTCTTCACCGTCTTTTAATTTATGTAATTGGCGTAAAATACGCGTTATTTTAGCTAAAGTAAGCTCTTCATCGACCCCTTCTTTAAGTCTAAACATTATTTGCACGTTACTCGTGCTACTAGCACCCTCTAACGCGCTCATGGTACTGATCGGAATATTTATATAATCATCTTGATCAAAGCCAAATAAGCTACCTTGTTTTTCGGCTACTCCAATGATCCTAAACCATTCGCCACCAAGTTTGATATATTCGCCTACGGGGTTATCGGGTAAATTTAACTTTTCAATAATAGAAGGACCAATGAACGCAACCCGACGGCGTTTTTCGTCATCTTCCGCGCGAATAAAGCGGCCTAATTCTGGAAACGTGCGGTATGCTTTTTGGTAATCTTGTTCGGTTCCCATCACGCGTGATGAATGGCTTTTATTTCCGTATTCAGCTCCACCAGAAAAACGCCACGTAAACATAAGTGCGGTCAGTGTTTCGGCTTCTTTTATACGTGCTTTTAGTGTTAGAAAATCGGAGTAAGTCAGTTTTGCGTTTTTACCAACCATTTCTTGCTCGATGCTTGTAAATGGTTTGATTGAGGTTACATCGGGTGCCATGTCAGCAAGTTGATCGTTAATTTGTTTAGTAAAGCCCTGCATAACTGCAACCACAGTTATAACGGCTGCAACACCAATAATAATACCTAAACAGGTTAATGCGCTGCGCATTGCGTTGGCCTTAATAGCCATTAATGCTGCTTTTGTTCCTTCCATAATGGCAATGGCAGATTTAAACATGTTGTTTTTCTCCTTCGCCTTTTTTTACGTCACTGACTACCTTACCATCGACTAAGCGAATAACCCGTTGGCAATGGTCTGCAATTTCTTGCTCGTGGGTGACTAAAATAATAGTGTGTCCCTCATTATGCAGTTCATCAAACAAGGTCATTATTTCTGCTGTGGTCTTACTATCAAGATTACCAGTGGGTTCATCCCCCAGTAAAATATGTGGTTTAGTTACTAATGCGCGAGCAATGGCTACACGTTGACGTTGCCCACCCGAAAGCTGACTTGATAGGTGATCAACCTTGTCGCCAAGACCAACGCGTTGCAATGCTTCAAGTGCTTTTTGTTTGCGTTGTTTTGCGGGTATAAAACGATAAACCAAGGGCTGCATTACATTTTCAAGTGCAGATGCGCGAGGCAATAAGTTAAAGCTTTGAAAAATAAATCCGACGCTTTCATTGCGTTGATGGGCAAGCTCGGTTTCGGTCATACTTTTTACAAGCTTATCTTTTAAAAAGTAATCGCCACTAGTGGGTGTATCTAAGCAGCCAAGTAAGTTCATTAAAGTTGATTTACCTGAGCCTGAAGGGCCAATAATGGCTACGTATTCATTTTCATTCATGACGATATTTACATCATCTAACGCTTTAAATACTTGCTCGCCCATTACATATTGTTTGTTAATGTGTTCTAACTTAATTACCGCAGACATTATAGTGTTTCCTCGTCTGCGTCATTTTTAAGTGAAACAACATCGCCTTCTTGCAGCTTGCTAATTGGTCGAGCGGGGCCAATAACCACATTATCGCCTTTGCTTAGCCCCTCTGTTATAGCTTGCTCAATGTCAGACGAAATACCAACACTTACTATTACTTTACTGACGGTATTATCGCTATTTAAGCGCCATACAAAGGTTTTACCCTCTTCTTTTTGTATTGCTTCAATAGGGAGCTTTAAACCATTTTCGGCAATACTGGTGGCAATTTCTGCTCGGCAACTCATACCCGCATAAAGTTGGCGATCTGTTGGGTCTAATAATACTTTAACTCTAAAAGAAAGCCCTTGCGAACCTGGTTGGTTTTTAGCTGATGTACCAATATTAATCACTTTGCCGCTAAATGGTTCGTTAGGGTAGGCTGCGGCATAAATATCAGCTTGTTGATTTAGTTTTATGCTGGCTATATCTGTTTCATCAACTCTAAGCTCTGCTAAAATAGCGCTAGGGTCGGCAACAAGCATAAGGTCTGAACCAATAATATTAGTTGTGCCTGCAATAACTGTTTCACCTTCTTTAATATTAACCGATGCCAGTAAGCCACTCATTGGCGCTCTAAATACACTTTTACTTAGGCGATCTTGTGCAATTTGAAGCGACGCTTGCGCTTGGTTATATGACTCTTTGCGTGATTCGATATCTATTTTTGCTAGATCGCGAGCACTTTCGATATTTTCAAAGCTTTCTTGATTTCCTAATCCAACATCGTATAGCTCTTTTTGCCTTTTTAATTGGCGCTCTAAATTAGCAAGGCGAGTTTGGCTATGTTTTATTTCAATTTCGGTAGCGCGTAGAACGGCTTGGTTTCGGTTTACTTCTGATTCGAAGGCCGTTGTATCAAGGCGCATTAAAATATCCCCTTGCTTAACGCTTTGCCCTTCTTCTACAAATACCTTATCGACACGACCAGTTACCTCAGAGCGCAATTGCACTTGGGTATTAAAAACTAGATTGCCCGACGCCATGATTGAATCAGCAATATTCCCTTGCTCAACCTGCGCAATATTCACTTGGGCTTGCTTTTTATCACCGGTCACCTGCTTAGAGACGATTAGGCTTACAAAAGCGACTATAGCTATCGTTATTATTATTGCTTTTTTCATATATACATCTGTCCGTGAATAAGTAGCGCAAAGGTAAAATACCTCTGCTTATTAATTACATTGCGGCAATAATTGCCCAAATACCAAAAATAACGAGTGTTGGAAGCGCCGAGAAAAGTAACGCTTTATTTGTTGAAAAATTTGTCCAACATTTTAAGCCAACCATTCCTAGTCCAATCCCCCAAAGACTACTTAGCTTTAATGATTCTAGTAATGTATAAAATGCGCTACCAGGCTCTAACCCAACAACAAGCTGATTAATTGAATCAAAGTTAAATACTGCTGTTTGAGATATTTGATCGGTACTTGCACTAAGTACAAGTGCTATCGTACCTAAATTTAGAACAATATTTGGCATTATTGTCCAAATAGTAAAACCATACCAAGCACCATAGCTGTGCTCTGACTCTGGGTCTAATTTAGCAATGAGCATATAATACACAGCCATGATCGCGGCTATGATTGCAGTACCTAATACGATTGATATCATGCTAATCCATACTTGTATTTCGGCATTTTGTTCAATGCTTTGGCGAATCATTTTTTGCTCGCCAATTGTTGCATCAACACTTGCAGCTGCAAATTGCTCGTTAATCAAAAACTGCATATCAACGGTAGAATAAAAAATATAAATACTCGCCATTGAAACTAAAGATATTGTTATAAAAGCAAGCCATGACCAACCTTTGGCGTGCTCAACACCATTGAAAGCTTTGCTTGGACTAATGTAAATATCGAGTAGGGCGCTAAATGCGTTAGGTGATTTCATTATTATTCCTTAATAACCTATATGTGATTTGGTAAACACTTGATACCAATGGATAGATTAATAATATAGGAAAAAGTATGTACTAATTTTATTCAATTGTAACCGATTGTTAACAAGGGTGGGCATTATAAAAGTAATTAATAAAAGACGTATTGTTAAGCTCTATAGTTGCCAGATGGTTTTAATATGATTGAGCCATAAGGAGTGGGGCTTAATAATCACGTTGTTATGGCTGTATCTAATGCAAATACAGCCATTTATTTAATTAGCTATCAGATAAACTCAGACCGCTAGGGTTATCTGTTGCGATATACAATGCTTTTAGTTTTTTATCACCACTTTCGGTTTCAGTGAATTGCTGAAAAGAATAGTTTTTAGAAAAGCTTGAAAGGGTGTCAATAGATGCTTGGTTACTACTTTGCGTATAAGTAAGTTCTATCGCGCAAACCTTTCCTGCACACTCTAAGTCTTGCTGTAAAATGGTAACGTCTTTTAATTCATTTATAATAAATTCGTTTAACTTATCTTTACGTATCTGGGCAACTTCAGAGTATTCAATATCAGACATGCGTTGCAGTAATAGTGAAGTGTCATTTTTAAATACGTCATCTAATGCTTTTTTTGACACAAACTCTTTGCCATTTTCGGAAGAGACAAACTCATCAGAAAATACTTCAGCAGTTAAGACTTGTTGCTCTGGTTTATCTAACTGTTCTTGTGTTGTTGAATTGCTTTTATCGGTGATGCGCAACACGTTTTTACCTGTAGATAAAGTTTGTATGGGCTTCATATCAATTACTGGGATGTTTTTGTTGGATTCGATAGCTGATTGTTGAACCGATAGATTAGGCTCTGGTGAGTAATGTAATGTGAAGATAATCGCAAAACTAACTGCAATAACAGAAATAGTAATTAACACTTTATGTTTCATTTTTACTGTCCTTAGTAATCAAAAGCCTAAGCTTTGAAAAGTCCAATTCAACTTAACATAGTAAGAACCTACCTTCTAGGTATACAGTCATGAATACTTAAACAAATTTGCCTTAGTATAAAAAAAGGGCCAAATGGCCCTTCAGTTGCAGCAAGTAACACATGTTTGTTTATAGGCTGAAGTCTACAGCGTAAGCAACGTAAACTTTTACATCTGACTCGTCCATATCAGTGTCTGATACGCCAAATGTGAATCCATCTTTTGACACAGACACACCGTAATCAATGATGTCTTCGTCACCAATAAAATCGCCAGAATAATGACCTATGTGTAAAGCCATTTCTGTACCATTGCTGCCTACGGCAAAGCCGTAATCAGCTGTCAAATAAAGTGAGTCACCAAAGTCTGTACCGTCACCACTTGCAGCAGATGTAGCAAGCACTGATGCACCAAAGGTAAAGCCTTCAACACTGATGCTACCGTAAACTTCTGAAAAATCAGCATCTGCGCTTGATGCCGCGTCTGGGTAAGCATAATAAATGTAACCTACATCGTAGCTAACACCTTCGCTAATATCGCCACCAAAGCCTGCGTAAAAATCTAGCTCGTAGGTCATTTCGTCAGCCCAAGATGCATTAGATACCCATGTACCAGCATAAAACCCAGATTCGTCAGCGTAATCAATACCACCAGAAATAGCAGCGTCGCCGCCAGTTTGTTCTTGTCCACGCCATAAGTAATTTGAGGTAGCTGCTACATTCGCAGATACTTCAGCATTTACTGCTGTTGATGTAAGTGACGTTGCAGCCATTAATGCCACGGCGCTAAAAGCGATTGTTTTTTTTAGTTTTAACATGTTCCATTTCCCGTTATATGATTATTTGCATAGGAAGGCTTTTATTATGAAGTACCGTAGCCTTTTGATTTATGCGTTTTTATTGTTTAACTGAGAATAGAATTGCACTGTGTGTGCCAGCTTGGTTTATTTTGTTTTAAAATTAAATTTTATATTTTATTAACAATGACTTGCGTTTGGGGTGGGTGCTTTAGATTATGCGGAAGAAATATTTTATCGCACATCGCTGGTGCATAAAATAATCAAGCTGCACCATGAAAGTACAGCTTGTTTAGAATTATTTAGCCAAATATGGTGCGCATTAGACTAATTGTTTCGTTTACACTGCGGCCTTTTTGAACTTCGCTGATTATTGAGTCGCGTTTGCTACGAATATGCTCAGGAATATCATCGGCAGCCAAAGCGCGGTCAACTAAAATTTCAGCAGACTCTTTACCTCTGCGTTGTGTTTTACCCGTTTTAGTGGTGCTACGCTTTGGTTTATTAAGTAATTTAATATAGTTAGAGCTATCTGGTGTTTTGTTATCCGCGTAGTAAAAAAAGCACGGAATAAGCGCTTTAATTGACACTAGTTGCTCTTCTAGTTCATTTGAAGCATTTGCCATTTTGTACCATGACATAGCTTGAATGCCTTTTACAATATCTTGCCAGTAACGCTCAAAATCACTATTTTTAAGTTTAGTAACCGCAAGTGCTGAGCATAATGCGTCTAAACGGCTATTTGTAATTGGCGTAAAAATATCAGGGCGACGCATTGCAAGTAGTCGTGTTGCCGGAGCAAGAGTTGGCTTTTCACTGCTATCAGTAAATATTTTGCTATAAGCAGCTACAAACTGTTGGTACTCGTAATGGGTAATGTCACCTTCAAGAGGAATATTAGCCAGTGCTTCATCAAACGCACCCGGTAAATCACCAATGAGTTGGTGGAAAACTTTAGCACTCTTAGTTGATGCAAACCACTCAACATCAAAATCGTAAGTGCTTGGATCAAGTGAAGCCATATGCTTGCCAGTAAAAGCAAGAAGGTCTTCAGGGATCATGTCTTTTAATGATTGCTCACGAATACTTTTTACGTAACTTGCTAAACGAAGTTGTTCATCAAGTGCAATAACGTCTTTATGTTGCTCTATAAATACACTTACCACAGGCCAAGGGGCTACACGAAGCGTTTTAACTTGTAAAAAGCTGATAGCCGAAATAAGCTGATCATGCAGTTTTTTAAGAACAGGTAGCTGTTGCGGCTCAAGTAAGTCGTAGTTAATACGATCTCTGCTTGCGTTTAATAGCTCGTAACACCAAGGTAAAAAATCATCAGGATGGTTTTCTACTTTCACGGCCATAAGGTTAAGGCTTAATTCTGAAGATTGTTTCAGAATGTTCTGATAGATTTGATTTTCTTGCTCGCCTAGTGTCATTTTTGACGGTGAAATTAGCAGTTTTTTCATGCCTTGTAGATACTCCGGATTTATATATATGTATTAGCATTGCTTATTTTAGCTCAAATACACTAATAACAACAGCGCTGTCCTGCGCGCTGCATTATTATGGTGTTTAAAATCGGGGTTAATCTAACCAGCTCGGTTATTAATCAGCCTCTTCTAATATGAAGAGGCTTTCAACTGATGCGTGAAAATGAGCTGCGATTTTAAGGGCTATAATGACCGACGGCGTAAATCGATTTGTTTCTACTGTACTTATTGTTTTACGTGAAACGCTAATAGCATCGGCAAGTTCTTGCTGTGAAAGCCCCGCCTCTTTACGAAATTTTGCTATGTTATTTTGCACTTTGACTCCTAATCACGGCTCTGCCAAAGGGTTGATACTCCATATACTAAGAGCATAATACCTAAGTAAAATATTGCCATATTTGCATGCGAAACCTCGCTAGGTATTGAATCGTTATTATACAAAACACCAATAAGACAAACTCCAAATGCACAACTTGTATGTTTATAGGCATTAATGTCAATGGTGTTTAGAAACTCATCTTTATAAGCATATTTAAAATACATTTTTAGCGGAAAGCTTGCTTTAATCATAAAAATTGCAGTTACAACCATATAAAATAAAACGCTCATTCCAACAACTATCATCTCTTCTATATTATGGTTAGTTAGTGAGTAAACACTGAGAAGTAAACAAACTACGCCAGCGCTTATACAAAACCGTATATTTTGTCTCATAAATTGTTCTTCTGTTTTAATATCTTGTTGTTTCATAGTATTCATCCTTTAATAGTATTTGATTTCTTGTAACCTCTGGGGTATCAATGAGTCAATTATTTTTTGTAACCTAAAGGTATCAGAATGTTTCAGGAACGATTCATATGAAATAAGTAAACTGCTTTTATGAGCTTTTTTTATCTACAGCAATGCTTTTAGGCTTAACACTCGCTATGATAAAAACATAATTTGACCGCTTAAAGGACGAACATGAAAACCTTACTCAAAATTTTTGGTGTAATACTCTTACTCTGTATTGCTTTAATTGTGGCAGCGCCTTTTTTAATTCCTACCGATACCATTTTTAATAAAGTATCAGAGGAAGTTCAAAAAACGACGGGAAGAACGCTAACAATTAATGGTGACAAAACGCTTAGTGTGTTTCCTGCACTAAAGTTAGAGTTGAATGATGTCCACTTTGCTAATATGCAAACAGGTTCGCGAGCTGATATGGCAAGTATGCAGCAGCTGGCAGTACATATACCTTGGTTCTCGTTATTTGGCGGTGAGTTTAAGCTTGATAAGTTTGTTATTAACGAACCAGATATTTTATTAGAGACAGATAAAAATGGCAAAGCTAACTGGCAGTTGTTTGATGCTGTAGCAGAGCAACCTATAGAGCAACCTATAGAGCAAGCTGAGCCTGGTGAGGCAATTAAGCTGCCTGCTAACTTTGATATTGAGCTGGGTGAGGTCGCTATTTATGGCGGTACATTTACATATCTAGATGGTCAAACGGGCGCCAAGCAGCAAATTAGCGATTTAGAGCTGGCTATTTTACTTCCTTCATTACGTAAAACCCTTGAGGTTAAAGGGGGGGTTACCTATATGCAGGAGCGATTTGAACTAGATGTAAAACTCGACACTCCTGCCAAAGCGATTGAAGGTCAGGCTTTTAATGTATCGCAAAATTTAGATTCGCGCTTGGTTGAATTGACATTTAATGGCTCAATCGCAAAACAAGGGCAAGACATAAAAGGTCAATTAGCACTCAATGGCGAGTCGGTAAAAAATATTGCTAAATGGCAGGGGGTTGACCTAAATGCGAAATATAATGCGTTTAATGCATTTAGTGTAAATGGTAAAATGCATTTACTGGGTGAAAAATTCAAACTTGAAGAGTTAACTGCAACGCTTGATGAACTTCAAATTAAAGGTAAAAGCGAAATTAGTTTAGGTAATCGTTTAGCCATTAATGCAAATGTAGATTTGGGGATGCTCGATCTTAATCCCTATTTGCCAGATGCCGTTGCTAAAAAAGAACAGCCGACTGAAGGCGATAGCAAACCGGCAGAGCCAATTGTTTGGGATGACACTCAAATTGATTTAAGCGCCCTTAAAGCACAAGATGCTAATGTAGTAATTCGTTCTAGTGGATTAATAGCAAATGATATAAAGCTGGGTGCGAACCAGTTTACAGTGGCGCTAAATAAAGGTGTAGCTAAATTAAGTTTAGATAGCTTTTCAGCCTATGAAGGCGCTGGTAAAGGTGTAATTACGATTGATGCTCAAAATGCGCCTTATAAAATAGCTACAAACTTTAATTTAACAGATATAAATGCCCAGCCGTTATTAACTGATGCAACCGGTTTTGACAAGGTACTCGGTAGAGGTTCTTTAAATTGGAATTTATCTACAGCTGGACAAAGTCAAAAATCGTTTATCGATGCGCTAAATGGTAAGTTGGCATTTGAGTTTGCAGATGGTGCTGTAAAAGGGGCGAACATTGCTGAAATGGTTCGTAAAGGTAAAGAGATTATATCTGGTAATTTTGGCGCCGCTTCTGAAGGATTAGATACTGGCTTTGAAGAGGCAGAACAAACAGATTTTTCTGCGCTTACAGGTAGCTTTAATTTTATTAAAGGTGTTGGACGCAATACTGACCTTTCACTAATTAGCCCTCTGATTCGTATTTCCGGTGAAGGAGATGTGGATTTACCTCTCACTAAAGTTGATTACCGTTTGGTAACAGGGATTGTAGATTCAATAGAAGGTCAAGGCACTACCGATGACAGTACAGGCTTTAAAATACCGTTACGCATAAAAGGACCATTTCACGATGTGGGAATTAAACTTGATGTAAGTAATGCCTTAAAAGATGAAGCAAAAAAGAAACTCGATGACGCAAAAGAAAAAGCGAAAGAGAAAGCCAAAGATAAAGTAAAAGACAAATTAAAGGGACTATTTGGCTAAGTAACCACTAGTAAAATAAACAAGGCACTTTTTAAGTGCCTTGTTTATTTTATAACCATTGAAAAAATAGTCACATAGCTTTAGCAACGTTAATAAAATCCCCTCAGTCCTTAAATTAATTAAAAAATAACCTATCGCTACATGCTCAATGCTGGTACAATTGCCCGCCCTTAAGAGACAACTCGTTTGTTTTTGAGTGGGATTTAATCGAAATGTCTTGATTTTAAACAATTTTAAGACACGTTGTAATTACTACACCGGAGGTCATTAACATGATCCAAATGCAAACTCAGCTGGAAGTTGCTGATAACAGCGGCGCTCGCAAAGTGCAGTGTATAAAAGTCCTTGGTGGTTCACACCGTCGCTACGCAGCGATTGGCGACATCATTAAAGTTTCTGTAAAAGAAGCTATTCCTCGCGGTAAAGTGAAGAAAGGTGATGTTAAAAACGCGGTAGTTGTGCGTACCAGAAAAGGTGTTCGCCGTCCAGATGGTTCTCTGATCCGTTTCGACAGCAACGCGGCTGTTATCTTAAATGATAACTTGCAGCCAATTGGTACACGTATTTTCGGCCCTGTGACTCGCGAACTTCGTAATGACAAGTTCATGAAAATCGTTTCACTAGCCCCAGAAGTACTGTAAGGAGCCAATCATGGCAGCAAAAATCCGTCGTGGTGACGAAGTAATCGTACTAGCAGGTAAAGACAAAGGTAAGCGCGGTAAGGTGCTTTCAGTTGTTACTGAATCTGGTCGAATCTTTGTCGAAGGCATAAACTTGATCAAGAAACACCAAAAGCCGGTTCCACAATTGAACCAAGCTGGCGGCATTGTTGAGAAAGAAGCGTCTATGGACGCATCAAACGTTGCGATCTTCAACTCGGAAACGAGTAAAGCAGATCGTGTAGGTTTCAAGATTGAAGATGGTAAGAAATTACGTATCTTTAAATCTACTGGTAAAACTATCTAATAGTTGGAGTAGAATGATGGCGAAACTGCATGAAGTATATAAAGACAAAGTAGTTGCTGAGCTTCAAGAGAAGTTTGGTTTCAGCTCTGTCATGCAAGTCCCTCAGATCGAAAAGATCACATTAAATATGGGCGTGGGCGAAGCCCTAGCTGACAAGAAAATTTTAGATCACGCTGTAGCTGATTTAACTGCAATCTCTGGTCAGAAACCTTTAATCACTAAAGCACGTAAATCTGTTGCTGGCTTTAAAGTGCGTGAAGGCTACCCAATTGGTTGTAAAGTAACCCTACGCGGCGAGCGTATGTGGGACTTTTTTGAGCGTTTGGTATCAATCGCTATCCCACGTATTCGTGACTTCCGTGGCGTAAGTGCTAAGTCTTTTGATGGACGTGGTAACTACAGCATGGGCGTACGTGAACAAATCATCTTCCCAGAAATCGATTACGATAAAGTAGACCGTGTACGCGGTATGGATATCACTATCACTACTTCTGCGAAATCTGATGAGGAAGGCCGTGCGTTGTTAGAAGCGTTTAACTTCCCATTTAAGAAATAAGGGTAGGGTTATGGCAAAGAATTCTATGAAAGCGCGCGAAGCAAAGCGCACAAAACTAGTTGCTCAGTATGCTGAAAAGCGTGCTGCACTAAAAGCTATCATCAGTGATGTTAATACATCTGAAGATGATCGTTGGGACGCGGTACTTAAGCTACAAGCTTTACCTCGTGATTCTAGCCCTGCACGTCAACGTAATCGTTGTAACATTACGGGCCGCCCACATGGTTTCCTTCGCAAATTCGGCATGAGCCGTATTAAAGTTCGCGAAGCAGCTATGCGCGGTGAAATTCCTGGCCTTAAAAAGGCTAGCTGGTAATAGAATCATGGGAGTAAGACTATGAGCTTGCAAGATCCTATCGCGGATTTGTTCACACGTATCCGTAACGGTCAATCAGCGAAGAAAGTATCTGTAACGATGCCAACTTCAAAGCTGAAAGTAGCATTAGCTAAAGTACTAAAAGACGAAGGTTACATCGTAGACTACGCAGTTAACGGTGAAGTTAAACCTGAGCTTTCTATCGAGTTGAAGTACTTCGAAGGCAAAGCTGTAATTGAAAATATCCAGCGTGTAAGTCGCCCTGGTTTACGTATCTACAAGAAACGTGACGAATTACCGAAGGTAATGGGTGGTCTTGGTATCGCTATCGTATCAACTTCTAAAGGCCTAATGACAGACCGCGCAGCACGTAGTGCTGGTGTTGGTGGTGAAATCATTGGCTTTGTAGCTTAATCGGAGGGGAACTATGTCTCGCATAGCAAAGGCACCAATTAATGTTCCTGCCGGTGTAGAAGTTACATTGAAAGGCCAGGAAATCACAGTTAAAGGCAAAAACGGTGAACTTACTCGTACTATCAACGACGCAGTTGAAGTACAAGTTAACGACAACGTTATTACAACTTTACCTCGTGAAGGCGTAGCAAATGCATGGGCACAAGCAGGTACTGCTCGCGCTCTAATCAACAACATGGTTGTTGGTACGCATGAAGGTTACGAGAAGAAACTTCAGTTAGTAGGCGTTGGTTACCGTGCTGCAGCTAAGGGTAAAGTTTTAGACTTAACACTTGGTTTCTCACACCCAGTTAATTTCGCAGTTCCTGAAGGAATTACGATTGAAACTCCAAGCCAAACAGAAGTTCTAGTTAAGGGCGTAGATAAGCAGTTAGTTGGTCAAACAGCTGCTAACATTCGTGCATACCGTAAACCTGAGCCTTATAAAGGTAAAGGTGTTCGCTATTCAGATGAGAATGTACGCCGTAAAGAGGCTAAGAAGAAGTAAGGTAAGACGATGGATAAAAAAACAGCTCGTCTACGTCGTGCTAAACGCACTCGTAGAAATTATATTGAACAAGGCACAACGCGTCTTGTTATCCACCGCACGCCACGTCACATTTACGCTCAAGTAATTAATGCTGAGGGTAATGTACTGGCTGCTGCTTCTACTGTTGAGAAGGCTATTAGCGAAACAGTTAAAGGCACCGGTAACGTTGAAGCTGCGCAAGCAGTTGGCAAAGCGGTTGCTGAACGTGCGGCTGACAAAGGCATCGAAAAGATTGCTTTTGATCGCAGTGGCTTTAAATATCACGGCCGTGTGAAGGCGCTAGCTGATGCTGCGCGTGAAGCCGGTTTGCAATTCTAGGAGTAGACAATGGCTAACGTAGAAGCAAAGCAACAACAGCCTGATCTAGCTGAAAAGCTAATAGCGGTAAACCGTGTGTCTAAAGTAGTTAAAGGTGGTCGTATCTTTAGCTTTACTGCACTAACTGTAGTTGGTGATGGCGCAGGTAAAGTAGGTTTTGGTTATGGTAAAGCACGTGAAGTTCCAGCTGCTATTCAAAAAGCAATGGAAAAAGCACGTCGCAACATGATCAATGTAGACCTAAATGGCAATACATTACAGCATCCTGTTAAGGGACGTCATGCTGGCTCACTAGTGTTCATGAAACCAGCCTCTGAAGGTACTGGTATCATCGCAGGTGGTGCTATGCGTGCAGTACTAGAAGTGACTGGTGTTCAGAACGTACTATCTAAATGTTACGGTTCTACTAACCCAATCAACGTAGTACGTGCAACGATTTCGGCTCTTGAGAATATGAATTCTCCACAGTCTATCGCTGCAAAACGTGGCCTTCGCGTAGAAGAAATACTGGGGTAACCATGGCTAATCAAACTGTAAAAGTAACACAAGTAAAAAGCTCTATCGGTCGTTTACCGAAGCATAAAGCTACATTACGCGGTCTTGGTTTACGTCGTATCAATCACACTGTTGAGTTAGAAGACACAGCATGTGTACGTGGTATGATAAACAAGGTTTCTTACATGGTTAAGGTAGAGGGTTAATTTCATGCATTTGAATACACTTTCACCTGCTGCAGGTTCAAAAACTGCCCCTAAACGTGTTGGTCGTGGTATCGGTTCTGGTCTTGGTAAGACTGGTGGCCGTGGTCACAAAGGTCAAAAGTCACGTTCTGGCGGTAAAGTACGCGTTGGTTTTGAAGGCGGTCAAATGCCTATGCAACGTCGTCTACCTAAATTTGGTTTCACTTCACGCAAATCGTTAGTATCTGCAGAAGTAAACCTTTTTGAAATCGCTAAAGTTGAAGGCGATGTGGTAGACCTAAGCGCGTTACAAGCAGCTGGTCTAGTTAAAAAGAACGTTCTTTTCGTTAAAGTTGTTAAATCTGGTGAAGTTTCACGCGCTGTTACACTTAAAGGTCTTAAAGCCTCTAAGGGTGCACGCGAAGCTATTGAAGCTGCCGGAGGCAAGGTAGAAGACTAAGGAAGTACAAATGGCTAAACCAGGTCAAGATACACAAAGTGCACAAGGTGGGCTTTCGGAATTGAAGCGTCGATTACTCTTCGTATTGGGCGCTATCATAATTTACCGTCTAGGTTCATTTGTGCCGATCCCTGGGATTGACGCCGCTGTACTTGCCGATTTCTTCGAGCAACAAAAGGGCACCATTGTTGAAATGTTCAACATGTTCAGTGGTGGTGCACTTGAGCGAGCTTCAGTGTTAGCGCTGGGTATTATGCCGTATATCTCGGCTTCGATTATTACGCAACTATTAACGCATATGTATCCTCCGTTTATAGAGCTTAAGAAAGAAGGCGAGCAAGGGCGTAAAAAAATTAGCCAGTACACACGCTACGGCACGCTTGTGCTAGCTACTATTCAATCTATCGGTATTGCTACTAGCTTACCGGGCATGATGAACGGATTAGTTGTTAATCCGGGTATGGGTTTCTATTTCACCGCTGTGGTGAGCTTAGTAACTGGTACTATGTTCCTTATGTGGTTGGGTGAACAAATAACAGAACGTGGTATCGGTAACGGTATTTCAGTTCTAATATTTGTTGGTATTGTAGCTAACTTGCCGTCTGCTATTGGTTCGACAGTCGAAATGGCGCGCCAAGGTGATTTGAATGTTTTTGTACTACTTATGGTTGCGGTTATAGTATTCGCTGTTACTTATCTTGTAGTGTTTTTCGAACGTGGACAACGTCGTATTGTTGTTAACTACGCTAAACGCCAACAAGGTCGTCAAGTATTTGCTGCTCAAAGCACGCATTTACCACTAAAAGTAAACATGGCGGGTGTTATTCCACCAATCTTTGCTAGTAGTATAATTCTGTTCCCTGGTACAATTGCTAGCTGGTTCGGCCAAGGTGAAGGTCCTGTCGCTGATGCATTACAAGCTGTTGCTACAACGTTGACTCCAGGTCAACCCTTGTACTCACTTGTATTAGCTGCGGCAATTATCTTCTTCTGCTTTTTCTATACAGCGTTGGTGTTTAACCCTCGTGAAACTGCAGATAACCTTAAGAAATCTGGCGCATTTATCCCAGGTATTCGTCCAGGTGAGCAGACATCTAAATACATTGATAAAGTGATGACACGCCTGACATTGGCAGGTGCTTTGTATATAACCTTTATCTGTCTGGTGCCCGAATTCATGACTATGGCATGGCAAACGCCATTCTATTTCGGCGGTACATCAATTTTGATTATCGTTGTTGTAATCATGGACTTTATGGCACAAGTACAGACTCACCTGATGTCTCATCAGTATGATTCTGTGCTGAAAAAAGCGAACCTTAAAGGCTACGGTCGATAAGGTCAGTTTACGGAGTTGAGCAATGAAAGTACGTGCTTCCGTTAAGAAAATATGCCGTAACTGTAAAGTTATTAAACGTGCTGGTGTAGTACGCGTAATTTGCAGTGAGCCTAAGCATAAGCAAAGGCAAGGCTAAGTAAACAGTCGTGCAGGCTGAGATTTCTCGGCCTGTGTTTTTAGTAGTGATTTGGTCTTCGTTTGAGTATCCTTACGGGCTTTTCAAACTTTTGATTACCAAATTCGAATATAGGAGATGTGTTAGTGGCCCGTATTGCTGGCATTAACGTCCCTGATCATAAACATGCAGTTATTGGTTTAACAGCTATTTATGGCATAGGTAAGACTCGCTCTAAGGCTATCTTAGCAGCGACTGGTATCGCCGAGACCACAAAAATCGGTGAACTTTCTGACGAAACACTTGACGTACTGCGTGATGCAGTTGGCAAGTACACTGTTGAAGGTGACCTTCGTCGTGAAGTTACATTAAATATCAAGCGCCTTATGGACCTTGGTTGTTACCGTGGCCTACGTCACCGTCGCTCTTTACCACTACGTGGTCAAAGAACTAAGACTAACGCGCGTACCCGTAAGGGTCCTCGTAAGCCTATTAAGCGATAAGGGGATAGTATTATGGCTAAGACACCAATTCGTCGTAAAAAGGTTAAAAAACAAGTTGCTGATGGTATGGCTCATGTTCATGCTTCTTTCAACAACACTATTGTAACGATTACCGACCGTCAAGGTAATGCACTATCATGGGCTACTGCCGGTGGTTCAGGTTTCCGTGGTTCACGTAAATCTACACCATTTGCTGCTCAGGTTGCTGCAGAGCGTGCAGGTACTGCTGCTCAAGAATACGGTTTAAAAAATCTAGAAGTTTTCATCAAAGGTCCAGGTCCAGGTCGTGAATCTGCTGTACGTGCTTTGAATGCTGCTGGTTACCGTATTACAAACATTACTGACGTGACGCCAATACCACATAATGGTTGTCGTCCACCGAAGAAACGTCGCGTTTAACAATAGGTTAGGAGAAATAACATGGCAAGATATTTGGGCCCTAAGCTCAAGCTGAGTCGTCGTGAAGGTACTGACCTGTTCCTTAAGAGCGGCGTAAGAGCTATCGACTCTAAGTGTAAACTTGAGACTGCACCTGGTCAGCACGGCGCTCGTAAAGGTCGTCTATCTGATTACGGTTTACAATTACGTGAAAAGCAAAAAGTACGTCGTATCTACGGTGTATTAGAAAAGCAATTCCGTAACTACTATAAAGAAGCTGCTCGCCTTAAAGGTAATACAGGTGAAAACTTGTTACAGCTTTTAGAGCAACGTTTAGACAATGTTGTATATCGCATGGGTTTTGCTAGCACACGCGCTGAAGCTCGTCAGTTAGTAAGCCATAAAGCGATTCTAGTTAATGGTCGTGTTGTGAACATTCCTTCATACGTAATTACTCCAGAAGATACTGTAGTAATCCGTGAGAAGTCTAAGACACAAGCACGTATCATCGCTGCTCTAGAGTTGGCTGAGCAACGTGAAAAGCCGACTTGGGTTGAAGTTGACGGTAAGAAATTGGAAGGCAGCTTTAAGCGTCTACCTGAGCGTTCAGACCTGTCTGCGGACATTAATGAACAACTAATCGTCGAACTTTACTCTAAGTAAAGTTAAGAGTTAAGAGAGGATAAAATGCAGGGTTCTGTTACAGAATTTCTAAAACCAAGGTTAGTCGACATCGACGCTATAAACCCAACGCGTTCTAAAATAGTTTTAGAGCCATTAGAGCGTGGCTTTGGTCACACTCTGGGTAATGCTTTACGCCGTATATTACTTTCATCTATGCCTGGATGTGCAGTAACTGAAGTAGAAATCGACGGTGTATTACATGAGTACAGCGCGAAAGAAGGCGTTCAAGAAGACATCATTGAAATACTATTAAACCTTAAAGGTTTAGCAGTAACGTTAGAAGGCAAAGATGAAGTTTTTCTGACCCTGACTAAATCTGGTGTAGGCCCTGTTACTGCGGCTGATATTCAGCACGATGGCGATGTAACAATTGCTAATCCAGATCACGTTATCTGTAATTTAACTACAGGTAACAGCGAGATCAGCATGCGTATTCGTGTTGAGCGCGGTCGTGGTTATGTGCCGGCATCTAGTCGTTTATCCTCTGATGACGATGAGCGTCCAATTGGTAGATTGTTGCTTGATGCATCATTCAGCCCAGTTGAACGTATTGCGTACTCGGTTGAATCAGCTCGAGTTGAGCAACGTACAGATTTAGACAAATTAATCATTGATATGGAAACAAACGGTACATTAGATCCTGAAGAAGCGATCCGCCGTGCGTCTACTATCTTAGCTGAGCAATTAGATGCATTCGTAGATTTACGCGATGTAACTGAGCCAGAAGAGAAAGAAGAGAAACCAGAATTCGATCCTATTCTGCTTCGTCCAGTCGATGATCTTGAACTAACAGTACGCTCAGCAAATTGTTTGAAAGCCGAGCAAATTCAATATATCGGTGATTTAGTTCAGCGCACTGAGGTTGAGCTTCTTAAAACGCCTAATCTAGGTAAGAAGTCTCTAACTGAAATTAAAGACGTGCTAGCTTCACGTGGTCTTTCTCTAGGTATGCGCCTAGAAAACTGGCCACCTGCAAGTTTAGCTGAATAATCTAAATCACTATATTAGTTTAGTTAGAAGGATAGGGTCATGCGCCATCGTAAGAGTGGTCGTCAATTAAACCGTAACAGTAGCCATCGTAAAGCGATGTTCAGCAATATGGCAGGTTCTTTGGTGAAACATGAAATCATCAAAACTACTTTGCCAAAAGCGAAAGAGTTACGTCGTGTAATTGAACCTTTAATCACACTGGCTAAGACTGACAGTGTAGCAAACCGCCGTTTAGCGTTTGCTCGCACACGCGACAATGAAGTTGTTGGTAAATTATTCAGTGAAATCGGTCCACGTAACGCGGATCGTCCAGGTGGTTACACTCGTATTCTTAAGTGTGGCTTCCGTACTGGTGATAATGCACCAATGGCTTATATTGAACTAGTTGGTCGCCCAGCGACTAGCGAAGAAGTTCAAGAAGACGCACAGTCTGCAGAGTAAGTCTTAAAGAAACCTAAAAGCCGAGCTTATGCTCGGCTTTTTAATGCCTGGAAATTATCAATAAAATTTCTGCATTACTATATTTACCTATTACCTATTACCTATTACCTATTACCTATTACCTATTACCTATTACCTATTACCTATTACCTATTACCTATTACCTATTACCTATTACCTATTACCTATTACCTATTACCTATTACCTATTACCTATTACCTATTACCTATTACCTATTACCTATTACCTATTACCTATTACCTATTACCTATTACCTATTACCTATTACCTATTACCTATTACCTATTACCTATTACCTATTACCTATTACCTATTACCTATTACCTATTACCTATTACCTATTACCTATTACCTATTACCTATTACCTATTACCTATTACCTATTACCTATTACCTATTACCTATTACCTATTACCTATTACCTATTACCTATTACCTATTACCTATTACCTATTACCTATTACCTATTACCTATTACCTATTACCTATTACCTATTACCTATTACCTATTACCTATTACCTATTACCTATTACCTATTACCTATTACCTATTACCTATTACCTATTACCTATTACCTATTACCTATTACCTATTACCTATTACCTATTACCTATTACCTATTAGCTATTTACCACTAATCTGTAGTCATCTACAACACGGCTCTATTTCATTAATGATTTAGCTAAGTGAGTAGCATTACTATAAAAACGGTAACGTTACACCAAGAAAAAATCATAAGCTAAAAAGGTTGTCACCATAATTACCTTTCAAATAAGCACTAGAAAGATATTTATCATCATACACTTAGTAAAATGGCGTTATTAGATAAATAAAGCTTACTATTAGTTGTGTTTTTGAGCGTTTAGCTCAAATACTCATCGAACAGCATGTTTTTTCAAGTTTTCTTCAAAAAAGGGTTGATCTGTTTTCGGATCTCCCTATAATGCGACCC
>NZ_AHCB03000011.1 GCF_000238335.3 Pseudoalteromonas marina
ACTTGTACTAATTACCCGTGAGGCTTAACCATACAACGCCAAACGCGTTTTGTGTGACAGTTAAGCGACAGAAGTTAATGACTAAAGTAGACATTACTGAAAGAAAGACTTAAAAAATATTATCAGATATTTTCCAAATTAAGTTAGTGCGTAGAAATACGGATTAACGCCCAAATTTGCTTGGTGACAATAGCGTTTTGGACCCACCTGACTCCATGCCGAACTCAGTAGTGAAACGAAACAGCGCCGATGATAGTGTAGCATTTGCTATGTGAAAGTAGGACATTACCAGGCTTCAAATAAGAGAAACCCGTTACAGCAATGTGACGGGTTTTTTGCTTTCTGGAGTTTAGTAAAAGCCAAGACCCTATGCCGAGCTCAGTATTTGTATTCCTATACATCAAACAAGACAGCGCGAAGGCGAGCGCCGCACAAGGCAGACCGGCACAACGTAGTGTCCCATTTGCTATGTGACCCTCTACCGCTGTGGGCACCACGACATTAACAGGCTTCAAATTGTAGAAAGCCCGACTAGCAATAGTCGGGCTTTTTTACGTCTGCAGAAAAGTAATCTTCAGCATTCCCTTCTCTAAAGCGTAGCGTCTCCTAAGCGAAGCGCCTCTTTGTGAACAGTGTTTTGGTTATTAGTAGCACACCGACTTCAAATAAGAAAAACTCGTTAAATCAATGTGATGGTTTTTTGCTGTCTGGGGTTTAAAAAACCGAACCTTCAACATTCAGGTCGGGCGAGCAAAGCGACACCCGACGCTAAAAAACATCGATTATAATTATAGTGTTCTTATTTCACGAGCAGGGTTACCAGCAACAACAGTATCCGCCTCTACATTTTTAGTTACTACCGATCCCGCACCAATAACACTATTATCGCCAATAGACACGCCTGCTAAAATAATTGCACCTGCACCAATCCATACGTTGTTGCCTATTATAATCGGTGCTGCAAAGTTTTCTTTATTCAGTCGCTGTGTGGGGTTAACCGCATGGGATACAGCTAGTAATTGAACATTGGGGCCTATTAAGCAGTGATCACCAATTGTTATCGCCCCCTCACTAATTGGAGCATCTAATACCGTACAGTTAATGTTTATGAAGCTACGATCACCAATAGTAATTTGATTACCATAATCGCAATGAAAACCCGATTCTATAATTACCCCTTCACCGCATTGGGCGAACAGCTCTTTAATGCGTTTTAAATTACCTTTACTTGGGCTTTTATTAAAGAGTCGGCATATTTCGCCGGTTTGTTTACGTAGCGCTAATAGCGTTTTATCTAAGCTGTTAAATGACTGCATTAAGGCTTCTTTGATTGATTAACTGATCCTAGCGCTATTTTACCTTTATTATTCCTTGTTGAAAGCTGCTTTATTTTTGCTCGTTCACTTGCCATTTAACTAGTTTCGTTTAGAATTAAATATATTTCGAAACGAAACTTAATTTACGAGCTTTATGACTAAACGAAACACACAGCAACGCCGTCATTTAATACTTACTCAGGTAAATGAGCTAGGTGAAGTGGCTGTTGAAAAGCTCGCTGAGCAGTTTCAAACATCTGAAGTAACCATTCGTAAAGATTTAACTGCGCTTGAAAAAAGCGGCTTGTTACTGCGCCGTTATGGTGGAGCTATTGCACTGCCTAAAGAAATCGTTACCGACGAAATAGACTCTAAACGCAAAGTAGCAATAGCTAAGGCTGCAGCAGCACTTATAAAAGATCATAACCGCATTATTATTGATAGCGGGCGCACTACGGCCGCTATGATCCCAGAGCTTGCAAATAAGCGAGGGTTAGTTGTAATGACCAACGCGATTAAAGTGGCGAGCCGTTTACTATCACTTGAAAACGAGCCAACACTTTTAATGACCGGTGGTACATGGGATCCACATTCTGAGTCGTTTCAGGGGCAAGTTGCCGAAAACGTATTATGCTCTTATGACTTCGATCAATTATTTATTGGTGCAGATGGCATAGATGTAAAGCGCGGCACGACTACCTTTAATGAGTTAGTTGGCTTAAGCCAAGTAATGGCAAAAGCAGCTCGCGAAGTAATCGTTATGGTTGAATCAGATAAGATTGGCCGAAAAATACCAAATTTAGAATTACCGTGGAAAATAGTAACCACATTAATAACCGATACTGGCTTAGCAGATGATAAACGCAAAGCGATAGAGGCGTGTGGTGTAAAACTAATTTGTGCAGAGATTATTGATTAGTAACTACAAAGCGAGTTACTAGAATTAAAAAATTAATGGAGACACTATGTGTGGAATAGTTGGGGCAGTTGCAGAACGTCCAGTAAATAAAATTTTAGTTGAAGGCCTTAAACGTCTTGAATACCGTGGCTACGACTCTGCCGGTGTAGCACTTTTAGAAGGCTCTACACTAAATACTGTAAAAGCAGTCGGTAAAGTAGTTAACGTAGAGGCTGCACTTGAGAAAGCAGGCGTTAGCGGTCATACAGGTATTGCACACACACGCTGGGCAACACACGGCAGCGTTACTGAAGAAAACGCTCACCCGCATGTATCAAATAACCAGCTAGCACTCGTGCATAATGGTATTATTGAAAATCACGCAAGCCTACGCGCATCGCTTAAAGAAGAAGGCTACGAGTTCCTATCTGAAACCGATACCGAAGTAATGGTGCACTTAATTCATAAGCTTCGTAAGCAACACACTACGTTACTTGCATCTGTTCAAGCCGCAGTTAAGCAATTTGAAGGTGCGTTTGGTACCGTTGTATTTGATAAAGCAAACGACAACGAAATCATCGTAGCGCGCTCAGGTAGCCCACTTGTAATAGGTTTAGGCCTTGGCGAAAACTTTATTGCCTCTGATCAGTTAGCACTATTACCCGTTACACGTAGCTTCATCTTTTTAGAAGAAGGCGACGTAGCCCGCATTACACGTGACACTGTTGAAATTTTTGATGAAAATGGCGACGCTGTAGAGCGCGAAGTTATTGAATCAAATATCACGCAAGACGCTTCAGGCAAGGGCGACTACCGCCACTACATGCTAAAAGAAATTTACGAGCAACCACTTGCGGTACGCAATACCCTTGAAGGGCGTTTAAACGACGACCGCGTAGCAATTGACGCCTTTGGCGACAGCGCTCAGCAAATATTTAAAGATGTAAAACACGTACAAATTATTGCCTGTGGTACGTCATACCATTCAGGTATGGTTGCCCGTTACTGGCTTGAGCAATTTGCAGGCGTTAGCTGTAATGTTGAGATTGCCTCTGAGTTCCGTTACCGCCAATCGTATGTACACGAAAACAGCCTGCTTGTGACTATTTCTCAATCGGGTGAAACAGCCGATACGCTAGCGGCATTACGCTTAGCTAAAGAGCAAGGTTACATGGCATCAATGACCATTTGTAACGTACCGGGTTCATCGCTTGTACGCGAATCTGACCTTGCCTTTATGACCAAAGCCGGCGCTGAAATTGGTGTAGCTTCTACTAAAGCATTTACAACACAATTAGTTGGTTTGTTAATGCTTACTGCGTCTATAGCCCAAGAAAAACAGCTTGATCAAAGTGCCATTGTAAATGCTATAAAAGTACTTCCTGCTAAGCTTGAAGAAACATTACTGCTTGCTGATGGCATTGCAGATCTTGCAGAAGAATTTGCCGACAAGCATCACTCACTGTTTTTAGGTCGTGGCTCGCAATACCCAATTGCAATGGAAGGTGCGCTTAAACTTAAAGAAATTTCGTACATTCACGCAGAAGCCTACGCAGCGGGCGAGCTTAAACATGGGCCACTTGCACTTATTGATGCCGACATGCCAATTATTGTTGTAGCACCAAACAATGAGCTATTAGAAAAGCTTAAATCAAACGTAGAAGAAGTACGTGCACGTGGCGGCATTATTTACGTATTCGCAGATAAAGATTCACACTTTGAATCAGACGACACAATGCGTGTAATCAACGTAAACCACACTGACGACATTATTGCGCCAATTGTTTACACATTGCCATTACAGTTACTGTCGTACTACGTAGCGGTAATTAAAGGTACTGACGTTGACCAGCCACGTAACTTAGCTAAATCGGTTACTGTTGAGTAAAATCAAAAGGTTATAGGTTTTTATTTATGTTAAAAAAGCGCTTAAGGCGCTTTTTTTGTACCTAAAAGTCTGTTAGCTTAAGTAACTTATTATTCTCTAAGGGATTAGTCATGCGTTTATTTGCAGTCATTTGTTTTGTTAGCTTTTTTGCTTTTAGTTCACAAAGTGTCTTTGCCCAATCTGGCACTAAACAGCAAAGTACTGATTACTCTCAGTTCACGCACTCTATTAAATCGGCTGTTTTAAACGAAGAGCGTACTGTTGTAGTCCAGCTACCAAAGAGCTACCTAGCTGAGCCAAACAAAGTTTATCCGGTTATTTATCGTCTTGATGGCGCGGGTAACATACCGCTTATAAGTGCTGTGATGGAGCGCTTGCAAAATGATAATCGTGCGCCCGAGGTTATTATTGTCGCTATTGAAAACACCAATCGCTTAAGAGATTTATACCCCACAGTTAATAAAGAGCCACAAGGCCCGGTAGATGAAGGCGGTGGTGCAGCAAAGTTTTTAGCATTTATTGAGCAAGAACTTATGCCCTTAATTAATAAAAGTTATCGTACGCACAATTATAATGTGATTGCAGGGGCCTCTGCGGCAGGCGTGTTTGCACTTTATACAATGCAAGCTAACCCAGATCTTTTCCAAGCGCATATTGCCTATAGCCCAGCGGTTTGGTGGAACTATGGTGCATCGGTAAAAGCAACTAAGGCGTTTATTAATACATCAAAAGACCTAAATAACTATGTTTACATTAATATAGGCGAAGAAGCAGGCATAATGCGTGAGCGATACAATGAACTTCAGCAAGCTTTGCAATCTAATAGCTTGCCAAATTTACGCTTCTTTAGTGATGCGTTTGATGGTATCTCGCATAACCTGACTTCGGTTGCTGGTTCATTTAATGCCTATCACAACTTATTTTTGCCTAAACAAATGCCCATAAGTGCTTTAATTGACGATGTAACCTCTATTGATACTTATTATCAAAGCTTATCTCAACAATGGGGCGAGCAGATTGCGCCATCGGATCGCGCTGTTAGATCACTCGGTTATAACTTAACGGGCAGCAAGCAATTTACCCGTGCTATTGAAGTGTTTAAGTACAATATAAAAAACCACCCAAAATCAGTCGATGCGTTTTCAGCCTTATCTTATGGCTATGAAATGCAAGGCGATACTCGCCAAGCGCTTGAACAGATGGAATTTGCTTTAACGATAGTAGACGACTCATATCCTTATATACATTACTTAAAAGAAACAAAAGCTAGATTACAAACGCAGCTAAGTAAAACGCAATAATGTAAAAGGATAAAGCGCAGGGAGAGCCTGCGCTTACAGTTACCCTTACAACACGTAGCTGTTACCTATGAGAACATTTAAATCACTAATCCCTACTTAATAAGCGCTAAATACGCTAAAATTACAGGCTACATTTTTAGCAATGAGCCCGTAATATTCATGACCTCAGCAACAAGCCCTAGCACTTTTAACGAACTTGGCCTTATTCCAGAGCTACAAGCTCGTTTAACCGATTTGGAATATAGCCAACCTACGCCAATTCAAGCTAAGGCGATTCCAAGTGTACTGGCTGGTAGCGATTTAATTGCAGGTGCAAATACTGGCTCAGGTAAAACAGCAACGTTTGCTTTGCCTATGTTGCAAAAGTTATTTTTAGAGCAAGGCGCTAAAAAAACAGCGAGCAAAGGTAACTTTGTCACTGGGCTTATTTTGGTACCTACCCGTGAGCTTGCAACGCAGGTGGCTGATAGCGTTAAATCGTATTCTGCTAACTTTAATGGCGCCATTAAAACGGTGGCTGTATTTGGTGGTGTATCGGTTAATACACAAATGCAGGCTCTACGTGGCGGCGCCGATATTATCGTGGCAACACCTGGCCGTTTACTCGATTTAATCTCAAGCAATGCGATTAAGCTCGATAAAGTAACGACCTTAGTGCTTGATGAAGCCGACCGCATGCTAAGCCTTGGCTTTACCGAAGAACTTGCTGAGTTATTAGCGTTAATGCCTGCTAAAAAACAAACAATGTTGTTTTCAGCAACCTTCCCAGAGCAAGTCACTCTATTAACGCAAGAGCTGTTAACTAACCCTGTTGAAATACAAGTTCAAAGCAAAGACGAAAGCACCTTAGTACAGCGCGTATTTACGGTTAATAAAGGCGAAAAAACTACGGTTTTAGCGCATTTAATTAAAGAGCATCAATGGCGCCAAGCGCTTATTTTTGTAAACGCTAAAAAAGACTGTGAGCACTTAGTGGGTAAGCTTGAAAAGCGTGGTATTAACGCACAGGTATTTCATGGTGATAAAGGCCAAAGTGAGCGTACTCGCGTAATTGAAAAATTTAAAGCCGGTGAAATAGAAGTACTTATAGCCACTGATATAGCAGCCCGTGGTTTAGATATTGCCAAACTGCCTGTTGTTATTAACTTTAACTTACCGCGTAGCCCCGCCGATTACATGCACCGTATTGGCCGAAGCGGCCGTGCCGGTGAAGTGGGTTTAGCGTTATCGTTAATTGATTATGAAGACTTTCATCACTTTAAAATAATCGAAAAGAAAAACAAACTGCGCTTAGAGCGTGAAGAAGTAACCGGTTTTGCAGTTAACCAAGCAAACCTTGATGCAGCACAAGCACTTAAAAACGATAAGCCAATGGCAAAGCCTGCAGGCACAGGTAAGAAAAAGAAGAAAAACAAAGTTAACCCAGAAGATGATGCATGGAGTGGTTGGCGAAACCGTTCTAAGTAAGGTTTTATAGTCACTTTATATTAGGCAGTTACCTTTATGAGGCGCTGCCTTCTTTACTGTTTGGGCAAATATAAGTGTAGCTGTAGTTTATAAAGGGAAATTAAGTGAATTTACCAACCAAATGGCTATTGCTGCTTTGTGTATTAACTTGTTTTAAATTAAGTGCAAATACGCCATATGAAATTCCTAGAAGTAGCGTTATTCAGCTAACAGAACTTTCTAGTAAGCGTGTTTACCCTGTTTTTATTCAACTCCCTAAGTCATATAAAAATAAGCCAGATAAAACATATCCAGTTATTTATTTAACCGATGCGCCGTATACCTTTCCTATAGTGGCAGGGGCTACACGGTTTCCTATGAATAGCGGCAAAATGCAGCAAGCAATTATTGTTGCCATTGGTTATGAAAAAGAGTCTATTGGATCAGCTAGTCGAATTAGAGACTACACACCTACCTTTGCAAAGGATTGGAAAAAACAAACAGGTAATGCGCAAGGGCACATTAAGTTTATTAAAAACACCGTGTTCCCTTATATTGAGCAAAACTACCGAGCAAGTCACACACAAAAAACCTACATAGGTAACTCGCTAGGCGGCTTATTTGGTGCCACTGTTTTATTTACGATGCCCGACTTATTTAGCCATTATATTATTGGTAGCCCGTCTGTTTGGTTTAATAGCAACGCAATCTTATCGCTACAAGCAAATAAACCTAAAGTGCCTACAAAGGTTTATATATCGGTGGGAGCAAAGGAAACCCCTGCTTTTGGTGAAGGGCAAAATATGGTTGAGGGTACCAAGCTATTGGTACAAAAAATTAATGCACTTAGCAGTAACAACATACAATTAAAAAGCGTGATTATTGAAGGGGCGAGCCATGCAACCGCATTTCCTACTACTGCAATACAAGGGCTTGATTGGGTGTTGGGAATAACACCAATCGACTCAAATATTTAATCATTCTAGCGTGCTAAATAGATTGCTAACAGCGTTATAAATTTCTCATTTAGAACAACTACATGTCGATATTTATGCCTTGTTATCACGCTATTTATCTGTCGCTATAAATGCCTAATAACTTAACACGATTGGTGCAGCCAATAAGCCCTAAAGGGCAATAAAAGCTTAAGCGCTTTCAAGTTCCTGTTTCCAGTTTACCAGCACTTCAATAAACTCTGGGCCTATACCACAGCAACCCCCAATAACAGTTGCACCCAGAGCGTGCCACTTTTTTGCAAAGCCTAGGTATTCTGAAGGTGAAATATCACGATACGCTTGCGAGCCTTGATTAGCTTGATAGTCATGGGCAATAGGCGTAAAGCCGTTTGCAAAGGCGCCCAAAGCCACGGTTTTATTAAGCTTCGACAATACCTTATTAGTATCTATTAAGGCTTGTTCTATTACTTCAGGGATCGAGCAATTAAATAAAATACCTGCAATATTGTGATCAAGCAGTTCGGTTACGGCGTCAGTTACAAATTCGCCTGAGCGCAGGGTTGCTAGTTCGCTAACTTCATCATTTAAGGTAAATGCGTAATAGCACGGTTTGTTTGAATTTTTAAGTACGCTTGCCATTACTTGTGCTTCTTCAATGCTAGAAATAGTTTCGCCAATCCATAAATCTACATACTCGTTTTGTGCTTCGTAAAGTGTATTTAAAATAGTAAAACCACGCTTACGTTCAAATAGCTCCGGGCGGTAAGAGCCAAATACCGGAGGAAGCGAACCTGCTACCAGTATATTTTTATTTGCACTTTGAGCCGCTTTTTTTGCAATGATTGCAGCTTGGTTAGCAAGCTCGGCACCCTGTGCATCATAAAGCGCTTCGCCTAAATGAAACGGTACACAGGCGTAACTATTTACAGTAATTACTTCAGCGCCAGCATCTATAAACCCAGAGTGTGCTTGAGTAACAAAGTGTGGCGCTTCTATAAGTGCCTGCGCACTCCAAAGAGGTTGCGTAAACGGAGCGCCAATGCGTTTAAGTTCGCGGCCCATACCACCATCTAAAATAATTACTTTTTTCATAATAAGCTTCCACTGTTCTATACAATATGACGTCATTCAAGCATGTTTTGCTTAAAAATATAGTGAAACTTCATCAGGTTTAACATGAAAATAGCTCAATACTTTTTAATAGACACAAAAAAAGCGACTGCCTAAAGGCGTCGCTTACTTTTAAATAAGGATTAGCTTATTTGTAAAACGCTTCTACCTTGCCTTTTACTTTCATAAGCAATGGCTGACCGCGGCGATCTAACGCTTTAGGCGCTGCTACTTTAATCCAACCTTCGCTAATGCTGTATTCTTCAACGTCAAAACGTTCTTTGCCATTTAGAGTAATACCAATTTCATGTTCAAATACTTCTTCTACATAAAATTTGCTGCGTGGATTAATAGAAAGTTGATCTGGTAATTCAGGTTTGTTTGTATCAGTCATAATAGGGATCTGTATAGAGTATATTGTGCGCTATTGTAGGCAATACAGGAGTTATGCTCAAGCAAGACTGAAATAAATGTTTGAAGGGGTTTTACTAATACTTATAAGAGGTAATTAAGGGGGTAATAAATGCGTTAAAAAACGCATTTATTTAAAACATGTTAAATGCTAACAATGTTCTCAGCTTGTGGGCCTTTTTGACCTTGAGTAACAGTAAACTGTACACGTTGGCCTTCAGCAAGGGTTTTAAAACCGTCGCCAGAGATTGCGCTGAAGTGTGCAAACACATCAGGGCCAGACTCTTGCTCGATAAAACCAAAACCTTTTGCTTCGTTAAACCATTTTACTGAACCAGTAGTTGTAGTGGACATAATATGTATCCTAAAAAATTAATATAAGTGTGCCTGAAAAGAGGCGATTGAGCCGGAAAAAATAGTTAACTTGAGGATATCGCGCAGGATTATTACTAAAACAACGGGGTACTAACAAATAAAACAAAACTTCTTTCAAACTAGTATTCAAAATGGGTTATTGCTAACCCATTTAATTGTTTAGCAATTAGATGCTAACAATGTTCTCAGCCTGTGGGCCTTTTTGACCTTGAGTAACAGTAAACTGTACACGTTGGCCTTCAGCAAGGGTTTTAAAACCGTCGCCAGAGATTGCGCTGAAATGTGCAAACACATCAGGGCCAGACTCTTGCTCGATAAAACCAAAACCTTTTGCTTCATTAAAAAATTTAACTGTACCAGTTGTTGTATTAGACATAATAGATCCTAAAAATAAATAAAAGTGTGCCCTAAATAGGCAATTTAACAGGAAGAAAACGTGCATTTAACTGAGGATAACGCGAAGGATTATTACTAATATCAACGAGGTACTTACAAATAAACTGGGTTTTCATCAACCCGATGCCGAGCAGGATAACAGCATGTTTGATAATACACCAAGCTTTATTGTCATTTTATTTTTTAGCCTTAGAAAGAATTAAATTAAAAAGCCGTGTTTAACATGGTGTATATTGATCTTAAAATTCACGGCTTAAACCCTTTTTATTCAGTTAGTTAAAGAATATAAAGCCCAGTATTAATAACGCTATCCACACAGTTTCAGCCACAATTAAAATAATGGGTTTTATGCCCACTTCGGTAAGCTTTCCCAAGTTAGTTTTCATGCCAATGGCGGCAATAGCTGTAATTAAAAAGAACTTTGACAGTTCATTAGCGCTTTCGAGTAATACGCTTGGCAGCGAAAAACAGCTGTTAATTACCATTAAAATAACAAAACCAATTAAAAAGCTAGGTACCTTAGGTAAGTCGCTTTTATTGCTTTGATTGGAGCGATTAATTATAACCATCATTATAAGTACAACAGGCAGTAACATAGCTACACGTACAAGTTTAGTGAGTGTGGCAATGTCGCCGGTTTCTGGCGATACAGAATAGCCCGCGCCCACAACTTGGGCTACATCATGTATGGTACCACCTAAAAATACCCCTGCGTTATGGGCATCAAATTCTAGGTAATTAACAATGATTGGATAGAGAATCATTGCAATGGTCGACATAGCTGTTACGCCAATAACAGTAAGTAACGTATCGCGCTCTTTGTGTTCGCTGTTGGGCATAATCGACGAAATAGCCAATGCTGCCGATGCACCGCAAATAGCCACAGACCCGCCAGTTAAAGCTCCAAAGCGCTTTTGTAAGCCAAATACGCGCGCAAGTATTACCCCTAAAATAATGGTGGTGAATATAGCACCAGCAAGCATAAGTGCAGTTTGCCAGCCCAGTGTAATTAAGTCGCCTAAAGCAATGCGTGTACCCAAAAGTACAATGCCGACTCGCAAAATAGTGGAGCCGGTAAAGTCGATCCCTTTTGCGCAAGGGCTGTCACTTTGATACAAAAACGATACCGCCATACCGAGCAATAAAGCAAATAACATAGCGGGTGCGCCGTAATGTTCACTTAAAAATAAGGCTGCAAGCCCAGTCATTGCTGCAATACTTGCACCTTGCCAAAGTGGCGATACATACGCTTTTAATGCATTACTTACTCGCCTCATTAGGCGTTAGCTGCGGTTAATGCAACAAGTACTTGGCGTTTTCGCTCACCAGTAAATGGACGACGGCCGTGCATAGCCATTTCGTTATCAACCAGTGCTACATCGCCATCTTGCCAGGCTAAATCAAAGGTAAACTCTTTTGAAAGCTCAACAATTTTATCAAGTCCCGCTTTAGGAATAGCACTGCCATCGCCAAAAGTAATGGCAACCGATGGGTTTTCTCGTACGCCCTTCCAACCCATGTAAGCGGCAATAAGCTGGTTGTAAAAAACTTGTACACCGTTTTCAAGGGTAACTACCGCAGGCAAAACCGGGGTAATTGCTTTTAAAGAGCCATCGTCTAGCCACTCCCACTCATAACCTAGCTCGGTAAGTTTGCTGTGCGCTTCTTCTTTATTTTGTACGCTGAGCGTGCTTTTCCAACTGCGGCCTTGGCCCGATGTTGCATCGTCGGCTGCAGGCATGTAAGTGGTGTACTTTAAGCCTTTTTGTTCAAAGTCATCGGCTAATTGGCTATCAAATTGCTTTAAAGCGCTAAATAATTTATCTGAGCGGCAAAGCGGTGTTGCGCCGCCTTCCTCTGCTGCCGATTTACAAAAAAAGAATAATTTACTTGGCGAAATAGGCGTTTGAGCCATTTCGTGGTGTAAGTAAATTTCTACATCTTTTGGCGCTTCGTTAGCGGTAAATACACGCTCGGTAAAGTTAATACGTACCGCGTTAGATAGCGACTCTTGGTAAGTAAAGTTATCGTAATCAAACCCTGCTGAAAACGTATCAAAGGTTTCAGCGCTATTAATCGGAAAACCACGAAACAGTACAGCACCAGCGCTGCGCAGTTTGGTTTCTAGTTCGGGTTTATTTGCTCGAATGAAAGCCACCGCCTCTTCAACGGTGCTGGCGTTATTATTATTAACCACAATGCACGGAAAAACCGAGTCATCGAAGGTTAATTGAGTAGGCACTGCGGCGTAGTTAAGTTCGGTAGCTGACATTGTATTTTCCTAATCGTAAATAGGGTGAAAACGGTTAAACGCTGCTTCACAAAAGTGACCAGGGTCGTTAAAGCGGCGGTTAATATTAAGAGCAGAAATATCGGCCATTTCTTGCTCATTGAGTTCAAAATCAAACAGCGATAGATTTTCTGTCATGCGTTCAAGTTTTGATGTTTTAGGGATGATGGCTGTTCCGCGTTGCACGCCCCAGCGCAGCACAACTTGTGCTGGTGTTTTACCATGGTTTTGCGCCGCAGCTTTCACTACGCTTTGCTCAAGCACAGACTCTGTTTGATCGGCCATTTCAAGCTCTAGGTACGAAAGCGCGCCCAGTGGAGAAAATGCAGTAACCGGAATGTCGTATTGTTTTGCCAACCTTATAAGGCGCTCTTGCGTTAAATAAGGGTGCGATTCAATTTGCAGCATAGCGGGTTTAACGGTGGCGTAGGTCATTAAATCGTGGAGTAATGCGCTTGAGTAATTACACACACCAATGCGTTTTGCTTTGTTGTTATGTACTTGCTCTTCCATTGCTTGCCACGTTAAATGTAGTGGTACTTTTGCCAACTCCATGTGTGGGTTTTGGGCATTTGGGTCTACAAACCACTCTGGCGGATAGCGTGTTTCGATTGGTACAAAGGTTTGCGCAATCGGAAAGTGAATTAAGTATAGGTCGAGGTAGTCGAGCTTTAAATCGCTGAGTGTTTTATCAATCGCAAGCTCTACATGCTCGGGCGCATGAAAGGTATTCCAAAGTTTTGACGTTATCCATAGCTCTTCTCGGGTGCACAGGCCGTCATTAATTGCTTGGGCTATGCCATCGCCAACCTGTTCTTCATTACCGTAGTCTGCGGCACAATCAAGATGGCGGTAACCCGCTTTAATGGCTTGATACACCGTTTGCGCGCAATCTTCTTGTGCTACTTTCCATAAACCGAACCCGACTGGCGGGATGTTATTTAATGAACTCATTGGGAATTCCTGTTAAAATTGCATAATGACTTTGGTCTTGTATAAGACATAAGTTATTATACGAATCTAACAGTGTCAACACTGTGCGCACCGCTAGGTGTTAAAACAGCGAATTAAAAAAGCTGCAGATAGCAAAAAGCAGCGATTGCTGCCTTTAAAAAATTTTTATTTGTGAGTTGTTTTACATCTGTTAATCAAGCTCAATTTGGTAATGGTAATGATCGCTTCGGCACTTGCTTTGGCGGTATTCAATACGTTTACCTTCAATTGATTCGGTAATGCGTGACACTAATAACAGTGGATCGCCAGTTTTAATTGCGAGCATTTTTGCATCAGTTTCGTCGGCTAATACCGCTTTTATGCTGTCTTGGGTTTTGTGCACGGTTTGATTAAATTTGGTTTGGTAGTAGTGGTACAATGTATGCGGAATATCACTACTTTGATGTATATCAGGAAAGTAGCTTTGTGGAAGGTATATAGTTTCACTCATACAAAATTCGTTATCAAGAATACGCCTACGCACAAGCTTAGTTACTTTATCTTTTTTATTAAGTTGTAAGGCATCGATAACATCGTGTGGTGCGGGGCATAGCTCAACCGACAACAGCTCTGCCTTGGGTAAGTCTGCACCTTTACCATCGGCCTGAAGCGGGAAAAATCTAAACAGTGCGTCTTGCGCGGTATGCTCAGATACAAACGTACCTACACCTTGTCGGCGAGTGACTATTTTATCGTCGGTTAGTAAGTTAAGGGCTTTACGAACAGTGCCTTGGCTTACATTAAATTCTTCAGCAAGGCGAAACTCGCTAGGTAATGCTTCGCCAGGTACCCAGCGTCTTTCAACAATGAGCTGTTTAATATAATCAGCCACTTGTAAGTAAAGTGGTTGAAAAGCCAAGCTTGGGCCACTTAATTTGTGATCAAACATAGAGTTACTCATTGTTATTTACCGTTAAATTCAATCCACCTGTAGTTATAACATAGGTGGTACTTTTTGCGCATCTTTGCGTGCTATCAGTTAATTGTGAGCTATTGTATTACAGCTTGTTTTTACATTATGCCTAAAAACAAATCGTTACACTACAATAGCGCACCCCAAGGAAATTTAAAGTGTTCAGTATTTCATTCGAACTTATATTAGTTATGGCGCTTTGCTTAAGTGCAGCCACACTATTGCAAACACTCAGTGGGTTTGGTTTTGGGCTTTTAGTGGTAGCCAGTTTTACGCTATTAGATGTATTGCCATTAACGGCAACCACGTTTTTAGTAAGTTTGTTAGGGCTTGTTAACTCAACCACTGTGGTGGTTAAAAACCGCAATGCAGTAAAAATCCCCGAGCTAAAACTCATGCTGTATACAGGTATTCCGCTAATGTTGCTAGGGTTTGTTTTACTTGAATATATGTCGGCGCACTTAACTCAGTTTTTAAATTTTATATTGGGCATTAGCATTTTATTGTGCTGCGCTTTAATGCTAGTAAAACGAAAGCGAACCGACAGGCAAAGTCGTCCTAGCTCCTTTTTAATTGCAGGCGGGGTAAGTGGTTTACTGGGCGGGTTGTTTTCAACGTCGGGACCGCCGCTGGTGTTTCAGTGCTATAAACAAGCTTGGTCTATTGAAGCAATTCGTAGTACGTTACTTGCAGTGTTTACCATTGGTGGCATAGTGCGGGTGGGTATTGCTTTATTTGGTACCTTGCCCGATCTCGATATTATGTTTTTAATTGCGGCTGCAATTCCTTTAGTATTACTTGTGACTCATTTTTCAAGACGCTTAACCCCATACGTAGATGCAAAATGGATACGCATTATTGCCATCACGCTACTGGGTGTAAGTGGTGTATCGCTGGTGGTTACCTCGGCGCCTACCCTAGTTTAAAGTGAGTGGTGTTAATTAATTAAAGTTAAGTTTATTTACATTGACATAGGGATCACAATTATTTAACTTGTGTCTTATACAAGACTATAGTTGGTAAGGAACTCCCATGAATGCATTTGAATTACGTGAGCCAGACTGGAACGCAATAGAACCAGCGCGCTTAATTGCAGAGCCTAAATTGCAAGGCCATGTGCTAGTTTTACCGACTCAATTTGGTGAGGTCAGCGTTACCATAAGCGAGTTTGGTTTACGTTTAAATGCAGGCATAACGCAAGACCACGCGTTTAATATACTCAGCGCCACTCCTACTAATTTACCGCTATTACTTAATACATTAGGCCAAGGCTTTGAAGCAACAGCCGGTGAGTACCGTTTAGAGTTTTACAGCGACCCATTTCATTTTAAGCTTTATAAAAACGACAAATTAGTACAGCAATCAGCAACCGATGGCCACTTTGTACGCCAGCATCGTTTACCGCCACTGGCTAAAACTGATCACGGCTGGATTTTAAGTCTGGAGCTTAATTACGACGAAGCCGTATATGGCCTTGGTGAAAAATGGGGCAAGCTTGATAAACGCGGCCAACTTATTCGCTCATACAATCACGATGCACTGGGCGTAAATGCCGAAAAATCATATAAAAACACCCCATACGCTTGGAGCCCTGAGGGCTGGAACTTATTTGTACACACGCCAGCGCCTGTTACCCATGGCGTAGGTTACGCACTTTGGTCGCAACGTGCTTATGTGTGTTTAGTTGAAGATGACGCACTTGATGTATTTTTATACCAAGAGCAAACGCCTGCACAAAGTATTAATCGCTACTGCGAGCTAACTGGTTTTGCACCGGTACCACCGCAGTGGAGCTTTGGCGTTATTTTATCAAAAGCGTACTACAAAAATGCTGATGAGCTATTAAGTGTTGCCCGCGAAGTACGTGCTAAAAATATGCCGTGTGATGTAATTACCCTTGATGGCCGAGCATGGCAAGACACCGACACCCGCTTTGCTTTTGAATGGGACCCAACACGTTACGCCGACCCAAAACCTGTGCTTGATGAACTAAAAGCCATGGATTTTAAAATTTGTGTGTGGGAATACCCGATGATCTCGGTAAACAACCCATTATTTTCTAAAGCGGCCGAAAACGGTTGGTTAATAAAAGACAAACGCACAGGTAAAGCGTATCAATACGAGTGGGATTTAAGCCCCTTTGGCGAAGTGCTTACGCCATTGCCAGAGTCGGGTATTTTAGATTTTACTCACCCCGACGCTTACGAATACTGGCTCGAATCGCACAAGCCATTATTTGAGCTTGGCGTAGATATGATAAAAGCAGACTTTGGCGAACAGCTAGAAGACGAAAACATGGTATCGCACAGTGGCGACAGCGGCATTAGACTGCATAATGTTTATAGCATGCTGTACAACCGCTGCGTTTATGAAGCTGCCGAAAAGTACTGTAAAACAGGACCCTTTTTGTTTAGCCGCTCAGCGTGGACGGGTAGCCAACGATTCCCTGCACAATGGGGCGGCGATCCACAAGCCGATTGGCAAGGTTTAGCAGCAAGTATTCGCGGCAGCTTAGCGTGGGGCATGTCGGGCGGGCCATTTTTTGCAACCGATATTGGTGGTTTTTATAAAGATACGCGCGATGCCGAGCTTTATGTACGCTGGGCGCAAGCGTCGGTATTTAGTGCGCACATGCGTTTACATGGCATTGGCCCACGCGAACCGTGGTCTTACACCGAGCAAGCAAGTGACGCGGTATTTGCAGCGCTTAAATTGCGTTATCAGTTAATTCCATATTTACAAACATGTGCAGAGCAAGCGCAGCAAACAGGGTTGCCTATTCAGCGCGCTATGGCACTGGCATTTCCTGATGATGTATTAGCATATAGTTTTGATCAGCAATTTATGTGCGGCGAAAAACTCCTTGTTGTGCCATGCGTTGTACCAAACGGTAAAGTGAAGTTTTACTTACCGCAAGGGGAATGGTTGAGCTTTCCTGATAGGCAGGCATACCAAGGCGGCAAGTATTACGAAGAAACACTTGAGCTTACACAAATGGCCGTGTTCGTTCGTAAAGGCGATACGCTATTGCTAGGCCCAGATGTTCAACACACAGAGCAAGACATGAGCCAGTTAACTGCGTGGCCAAATTAAAAACTCGTTTTAAAACACACACAACACACATAATAATAAAGATATTAGCTTACTTTTTAACGAGTTAAGTAAGCTTAAAGGAACACAGTATGGAAGGTATGAACATTACCATGACACTGCTATCGTGCTTGGCGTTTATGGCGCTGGTGGGATATATCTCGTACCAAAAAACCAAAGGGGAAGTTAACACCCAAGACGGTTACTTTTTAGCGGGCCGTGGTTTAACAGGTACATTTATAGCAGGGTCGATGATCCTCACTAATTTATCGGCCGAGCAACTTATTGGCCTTAATGGCTCAGCGTATGGTTACAACCTTAGTTCAATGGCATGGGAAGTAACCGCAGGTATTTCTACCATTATTATGGCGCTGATCTTTTTACCGCGCTATTTAGCTGGGGCATTTTCTACCTTACCCGAGTTTTTACGAGATCGTTTTGACGATACCGTACGCCGCATGACCGTGATCTTATTCATGGTCGGATACTGCTTTATTACTATTCCTTCGGTTTTGTACTCAGGATCAATCGCCGTGCTTAGGCTATTTGATGTACCCGCCTTATTAGACATGAGTTATCAAGCAAGCCTTATTGTTACCATTATTATTGTCGGCTCCGTGGGCGCTATATACGCGGTATTTGGTGGTTTAAAGGCGGTTGCTGTATCCGATACTATTAACGGTGTTGGGTTACTTATTATTGGTATTTTAGTGCCAACGCTTGGGCTTATTGCGCTTGGCGATGGCAGCTTTGCTGATGGTTTAAGTACTTTAGTAAATACCGATACCGAAAAGCTTAATGCTATTGGTAGCGAGGATGATCCCGTGCCATTTGGCACTATTTTTACCGGTATGATCCTCGCTAATTTATTTTATTGGGGTACAAATCAGTACGTGATCCAGCGCACATTAGGTGCTAAAAACTTAGTTGAAGGGCAAAAAGGGGTGTTGTTTTCAGGGTACTTTAAAGTACTAGTCCCCTTTATGATGATGATCCCTGGGGTTATTGCGTACCATCTTTATAAGCACGAAAGCCTACAAACTATTGATTTAGCCTACCCACACTTAGTGAAAGATGTACTTCCTCAGTACTTATCAGGGTTCTTTTTAGCAGTATTGTTAGGTGCGGTATTTAGCTCGTTTAATTCACTACTAAATAGCGCCGCAACGCTGTTTTGTTTAGATGTTTATAAACCCATGAAAAAAGGCAAAGTAAGCGACGAAAAGCTCATTAAAGTGGCCAAAATAACCAGTATTGTTATTGCTGTTTTGTCGTTTATAACCGCGCCATTACTCATGTTTGCACCCGAAGGCTTATGGCACATTATTCGTGTATTTACCGGTTTTTATAACATTCCGGTCATCACAATTGTGTTAGTGGGTTTATTTACTCGTAAAGTGCCTGCATTGGGCGCTAAAGTGGCGATTATTTTTCATGTTATTGCCTACACGCTACTTAAATTTGTGTGGGATGTTGATATTAACTTTATCCATATTTACGCCATTTTATTCTTTATTGAATTGGCAATAATGCTAGGAATTGGTTACTACAAGCCACTTGCAAAACCGTGGCAATTTACCCGCAAAGCCGAAGTAAACTTAAGCCCTTGGAAGTACGCACTGCCGTGCGCCATTGTATTGGTTAGCTTAATAGTGAGCTTATATATTGTGTTTTCTCCTTTAGGCCTAGTTGGCGGTACCAGTGTTTATTTTGTGCCTAGCCTCATTACTGTTTGGACATTAGCTGCATTGTTTAGCTGGTGGAGTGTGCGTCGTTGGCATGTGCGATACGAAAACAGCCTTGCCCATATAGGTGTCACAAAGGCCGCATAAACACAGGTTATAACCACTATACGTGATTTTAAATCACATTTTATTCACATAATGTTTGCATTACGAAGTTTGATTGTTTAAATTTGTAGCTCTTATATAAGATATAAGAGCTAGTAAGGAAAATACTTAACACACACTGTCACCGTAATTTAGCAAACCACACAATTGCTAGCGCGGTACCACACAGCACACACGCACAATATGGAGAATGACATGAGAGCTAAAAAGTCTATCTTAAGCTTGGCTGTCTCGTTAGCAATGACAACTGGTTTAGCTGTTAGCGCGCAAGTTAATGCTGCGCAAGAACAAGTAAATCAAACGCAAGCGGAACAAGAACAGCAAAATAATAAAAACGATTCATTTGAAAAAATAGTGGTGACATCGCAAAAGCGTACACAAAGCTTAAACGAAGTGCCGGTTGCCGTATCGGTGCTAAATAGCGATCAAATTAATTCAGCGTTTGCTAATAATATGGAAGGTTTACAATCGCTTGTGCCGTCTGTGAGCTTTAGAAAAGGCACCACAACCCGTAACTCGGCGCTCACCGTGCGTGGTATTGGTACAATTTCATTTAGTATTGCTGCCGAGCCAAGTGTGGCAACGGTTGTTGATGGCGTAGTACTTGGTCGCTCTGGTCAAGCTTTTGCTGATTTATATGATGTAGACCGTATTGAAGTACTGCGCGGCCCACAAGGCACACTATTTGGTAAAAATGCCTCGGCTGGTGTGGTAAATATCACAACAAAAGATCCGTCTTACGACACTACCGGCAGTATAGAAACCTCGTTTTATCAAGACAACGAATATCGCTTTAAAGGCGTTGTAAGTGGCGGCCTAAGCGACGACTTAGCAGCAAGCTTAACCGTATTTAAAGGTAAGTTTGATGGTTACATAGATAACGTATATAACAACGAAAAAGTAAACGGCTACGACCGTGAAGGTGCGCGTGCTGTATTTAAATACGAACCAACCGACGACCTAAACGTTAAATTTATTACAGAATACTACAACGCCGATGACGACTGTTGTGCCGATTTAGAAGCCCTACCAAGTGGCCGTAATCCTGATTCAAAAGCGGCGCCAAACAGTAACGGTATTGTTGATGGCGTTGCTGACATAGACCTAGATCAACGTAAAGTTGACCACGACTATGAGTCGCGCACAATAGATAAACACAGCGCGTTTTCAGTACAAGTTGATAAAACCATTGGCGACCACACGTATACGTCAATTACTGCACAGCGCTCGTGGGATAACACCGAGTTTCGTGAAGGTGATTTTACCTCTATTGCCGGCGACAGCAATCAACCCGTATTTGGTGTGCCATTTCAGTTACATGATATTGGTGAGCAACAATGGGATCAGTTTTCACAAGAGTTTCGTGTAACGTCTAACCTAAGTGGGCCATTTAACTACGTGGCTGGTTTATTTTACTGGAACATGGACTCACAACGTAACTTTACTCGCGATGCCAGTTGCCAAAATAACGCAGGCCAGTTAGATAGCGCCATGGCGTTTTACGCGCAAAATAACTTGTCGGGTGCAGAGCTAGACGCAGCGCTTGCCGACTTAGATGGCTACGCACAGGGCTTAGGCGTTAGCTGTAATGCGAACGACATTGTGTCGGCTACTGCATACATGAGTACAGAGTTTAATAACTGGGCAGCTTTTGCAGACGGTACTTATGAGTTATCTGACGATTTAACCATGCTATTTGGCCTGCGTTATACCGATGACGAAGTATCGTACACGCACCGCCGTGTCAGCAACGATGTATATGGCCGTCGTGGTGTGGGTGTACGCCCTGCAACATTAAATACTGACGAACAGGGTAAAGCTGAAGAAACTAACGTATCGGGCCGTTTAGGTATGCAATACGATTTAGGCGATGGCCAAATGGTATACGGTACTTACTCGCAAGGTTACAAAGGGCCTGGCTTTAATATTTACTACAACTTTAACCCTGACAACGACGGCCGTGAAATAGCGCCGGAAGAGTCTGACGCGTTTGAACTTGGCTATAAGTATGCAAGCAGCGACTTTGTGTTTAACTTTGCAGTATTTAAAACCGAAATTGAAGGCTTCCAAGCAAACAACTTTGATTGTTCAGACGGCACCTGTATTACTCGCTTAACAAACGCAGGCGACGTAAGTACACAAGGTGCAGAAGTTGACTTTATGTGGGCCGCAACCGATGCACTTACGCTAACCGGTGGTATTGCTTATATTAAAGCCGAAATTGATGAATTTAATTGTCCGCCAGAAGTGGCCGCAGGCTCGTGTACTGACCGCTCAGGGCTAGATGTTCCATTTTCGCCAGACTTAAAGTACTCATTAAGTGCTGACTACTTTATTGAAACCGAACACGGCTTTAATGTGCACGTAAATGGCTCGTACATATACACTGACGAGCAATACTCTGACCTACCTAATAATGTAGGCGAGTTTAACCCAGCAGCCTTATTACCAGATTACGGTATTTTAAATGCAAGCGTAGGTTTATCGTTTAAAGACGATGCCTTTAGAGTATCGCTTATTGCTAAAAACCTAACAGACGAAAGCTATGCAACAACCTACAGTGGCGATAATTTCCGTTACCAAATACCGCGTGATGCAGAGCGCTACTTTGGTGTGTCGTTTAAGGCGCGCTTTTAATAGTTAAAAAATTTTCCCTTGTATAACAACAAGCGTAGCGTTAAACCGCTGCGCTTTTTTGTGTCTTATTTTTGTCAATCTTTGGTCACTTTTTCTTCATTAAAACGTCCTTTATTAGTCATATGTATTTTCTATAGTGCAGCGGTTACTTATTTGAGGTTTTAGCTTCAAGCAAAAATAACCACTACATAATGGGAATAATAAAGGATGAAAATTAAAAAAGTCGCTGCGGCGGTTGGGCTAACATTTATGTTAAGCGCTGCAAGTCATGCCAATGTATTACCACAAAGCCAAACAGACAATAACTGGTATACAAACGCACAAACTACGTTAGCTACTAAAAATACTCAGGCACAAAGTGCGCAAGTTACAAAAGCAAAAAACGTAATTTTATTTGTGGGTGATGGCATGGGTATTTCTACCCTAACGGCAGCACGTATTTTAAAAGGCCAACGAGCAGGCAACCCAGGTGAAGAAGGCTATTTGAGCTTTGAAGAGTTCCCGTATTCTGCGCAAGTTAAAACGTATAACGTAGATGCGCAAACGCCGGATTCTGCAGGCACAATGACCGCAATGATCTCAGGTGTTAAAACTGATGTAGGCGTAATTGGTGTAGACGAAGACATTGAGCGCGGTGTATGTTCAACTGTATCGGGTAACGAGCTTTTAACTGCAACAGAACTAGCTGAAATTAAAGGCCTTGCAACAGGGGTTATTTCTACAGCGCGTATTACACATGCAACGCCAGCGGCCACGTATGCTAAATCGGCAGACCGTAACTGGGAAGATATTTCAGATATGCCAGAAGGGTCAGAAGCCTGTGAAGATATTGCATCTCAACTGGTTAACTTTGAAAAAAACCTAGAAGCGCGCTTTTTAGGTACCGACGTAGACGGCCTTGATTTTGTAATGGGCGGCGGTCGTCGTCACTTTTTACCAAAAGATGCTGCGGCTAATTCAAGCGATGCGACAAGCGCCGTTGAAGGCGATCGTACCGATGAGCGTAACCTTGTCACTGAGTGGCAAACACAATATCCAAATGCAACGTACGTCATGGACCAAGCAGGGTTTGATGCTATTGCCGATGACGCTACGAAAGTATTTGGCTTATTTAACGAATCGCACATGCAATACGAAGCTGACCGAGTAAACGACGTAGCAGGCGAGCCATCACTGACCGAAATGACCACAAAAGCAATCGACGTGCTGGGTAAAAACGACAATGGCTTTTTCTTAACGGTTGAGTCGGGCCGTATTGACCATGCGCACCACGCAGGCAATGCTTACAACGCACTTAACGATACCATTGAATTTGCCAATGCAGTTCAAGCCGCAATCGATAATACCAACCCAGAAGAAACCCTTATTTTAGTGACTGCCGATCACAGCCACGTATTTACTATTGCTGGTTACCCTAAGCGCGGTAACCCAATTTTAGGCCAAGTAGTGGCTGTAGGCCAAACAGCGCCAAGCCTTGCTGCCGATGACATGCCATACACTACGGTAGGTTATGCAAATGGTTTAGGTTTTAGAGACCTAGGTGATGAAACAAACGCTGATGCAACCTACTTAAGCGGCCCAGTAGCTGGGCGCGTTGAGTTAAATGGTGTTGATACAACAACCCCAGGTTTTCACCAAGAAACAACCGTGCCACTCGGTTCTGAAACACATGCCGGTGAAGATATTTCACTGCATGCTAAAGGCCCAGGTGCACAACTTGCTCAAGGCGTTATTGAGCAAAACGTTGTATTTCATCTAATTAACCAAGCTCTTGAATTAACTCAGCAATAATGGCGGCGAACATGAAAAAATTAACAGTACTTTCTTTAGCAGTAATGGTCGCGCTAGCGGGTTGTTCAAGTGATGACGATAAAAGTGATAACAACATTATCGCAGTAGACAAGGCCATAGCCGTGGGCTCAGCGCAATGTATTAATGGCGGTGTAGAAACCCAAGTGGGCGTAGATACAAACGAAAATGGCGAACTCGATAGCGACGAAGTTAACTCAGCTAACCTAGTGTGTAATGCGCCGGCAACGTCGCTAACTACAGAGCAATTAGCTAACCTTACAGGTAATGCTTGGTATAGCGACGCGCAAACAAAGTTATCAGCAACGCAGCAAGCTAATACCGAAGCGGTTACAGAGTCGGGCAAGGCGAAAAATGTTATTTTATTTGTAGGCGACGGTATGGGTATTTCTACCGTTACGGCTGCACGTATTTTAGCGGGCCAGCTTGAAGGCGGCATGGGTGAAGACTACCAACTTAGTTTTGAAACCATGCCTTACTCAGGCTTTGTTAAAACGTACAACGTAGATGCACAAACACCTGATTCAGCAGGCACAATGACGGCGATGGTGTCAGGTGTTAAAACTGATGTTGGCGTAATCGGTGTAGATGAAGACATTGAGCGCGGTGTTTGTTCAACTGTTGCAGGTAATGAGCTGGTCACCTCGCTTGAGCTTGCTGAAATAGCAGGTAAAGCAACAGGCCTTATTTCAACGGCACGTATTACTCACGCAACACCCGCGGCAACGTATGCGAAGTCGGCTGATCGTAACTGGGAAGATAACTCTGATATGCCAGCAGGTTCAGACGCATGTGAAGACATTGCATCGCAACTTGTTAACTTTGAAGCTAACCTAGAAGCACGCTTTGCAGGCATTGATGTAGATGGTATTGACGTAGTAATGGGTGGCGGTCGTCGTCACTTTTTACCAAAAGATGCCGCAGCTAATTCAAGCGATGCAATCAGCGCAGTTGAAGGGGATCGTACCGATGGCCGTAACTTAGTAACCGAGTGGCAAGCTACTTACCCTAATGGCAACTACGTAATGGACCAAACAGGGTTTGATGCAATTAGCGACGATGCTACAAAGGTGTTTGGTTTATTTAACGAATCTCACATGCAATACGAAGCTGACCGTGCAAACGATGTAGCGGGCGAGCCTTCGCTTTCACAAATGACTGAAAAAGCAATCAACGTGCTTAACAATAACGAAAACGGCTTTTTCTTATCGGTAGAGGCCGGGCGAATAGATCACGCACACCACGCAGGCAATGCATACAACGCGCTTAACGACACCATTGAATTTGCTAAAGCCGTTAAAGCCGCTATGGACAGCACTAACCCAGAAGAAACGCTGATTGTGGTGACTGCCGATCACAGCCATGTATTTACTATTGCAGGCTACCCAAAACGTGGTAACCCAATATTAGGTAAAGTGGTTGCAGTTGGCCAAACCGAGCCAAGCCTTGCAGCCGACGACATGCCATATACTACAGTAGGTTACACCAATGGGTTAGGCTACAGAGACTTAGGCGATGAAACCAATGCCGACGCTTCTTACTTAGCTGCACCGGTTACAGGGCGTGTTGATTTAACAAATGTTGATACAACCACACCGGGCTTTCACCAAGAGTCGTTAGTACCACTTAGTTCAGAAACCCACGCGGGTGAAGATGTAGGTGTTTACGCAATGGGCCCAGGTGCACATTTAGTAACAGGCACAAACGAGCAAAGCTTTTTATTCCATGTAATGGACTTTGCCGCAGACCTAGTTAAAACAGCCGATGAAACAGTGGCTCAGTAAATAGAGCCTATTAAAAGCCCGCATTATTTTGCGGGCTTTTTTATGTCATAAAAATGCCATTGTTAGTGGTTATGTTATGGCAATAACAGTGACGTTAAATATAGAGAGCACCATGAAAACAGCATTATCATTACTCGCAACCATGTTGGTTGCCACACTAACAAGCGCCAGCGCAGTTGCCACTCAGTGCAACCTAAATAGCCAGTATTTAAAAGCCGACTACACAATTACCAACACCCACAAAAATAAGCAAAGTAGTCAGGTACTTACACTTTGGCGTAATAACCAGCAAGTCGCACATCAAAGCGATGTTACTACTGAGCTGTGGCAACATTTAGCTAATAAACAAATTCGTCCAATACGTTATTTTAATGCCCAACAACGCGGTATTGAGTATCAGCCATCGGAAGTGCGCGGCGTACAAAATTGGAGTGCTAAAAATCAGCTGGTGGATAATCTCTTAATTAAAAAAATGACCCTTACAAAAACGCAAGGCACAGGCTGTGATGAGGTAAAAAACTACACCTACCAAGAGGGAGAAAATACCTACACACTTGCTTTTTATAGCCAAACCCAGCTTGTTAAATCTTTTAGTGTAAACAACACAAAAAACCAAACAATCACGTTACTAAGCTTAAATAACGTAAGCTACAACAAGCAGCAAGTTACTTCGCAATTTGCACAGTGGGACCGCTTTCAAACGACAGATTACGCCGACATTGGCGATAACGAAAACGACCCGTTTTTAGCAAAAATGATAAACCTAGGTTTTATAGAGCACGGTGCAACAGGGTTTTACAACCAGCAAGGTGAAGCGATTCAAGGTGGGCACCACCACTAGGGTTTAGATGAGTTTTAATATGGTGTAAAACGAGCTTGCTGTGTTGGGGATAAATTTATACTTCAATCAGCAAGCTGTGGTGAGCTACCAATCACCCTGTAAAATAAAGTGCATTTAAAATACTCCAGCCCAAATAAGGCCTCGAATAATCGGCTCTTCTTATAAATAAGCAGCCACCTACAGCAAAATATTTTTAGTTGGCAATAACTTAAGCTATTTGATACTAATAGAAGTCCACTCAATAGGGACGTTTGCAAAAATGCCTCTTAACAAAGCTGTTATATTGGACTTAAATGCGAGCACTTTTAGTTATATGTTTTTTCTGGACTAACTCATTATTCGCCTGCGGTGATGATGAACTAGGTCAACTCGCATCTTTTGCAATAAATGAAGACTATAGCGTAGGTAACGTTACAGGCTATAATGTATATGTGCCTGAAATGTTTAATAATTATTATTTAACGTCATTCACTCTAGTGATAAAAGATACTTTTTTAGGAGACTTAAACTTTACTGAAGCTAATAGTTATAAAGGTTATTACAAAGTTTTTTTTCAAGTTAATCCTGAAGAATTAGATTTACTAAATATAGTACTCGGTTACTCAACAACACAGGACAAAAAAGGAATTGTGATGTGTGGTGAAAGAATACAGTTAAATTTAAAAGAGTTGTTCAGAGCAAATCGGCCAGAAGCGATCATAGCAATACCACCGCCGTTAAAATAAAAATTATGTTTTTTTTGACAATGTCGCTCAGAAAGTTTGAAGTAGCTTGGTTGAGTTTTTTACGGCGCTTTAATTGTTCGCAATGTTTAAACAAAGTTAGGAGTTACTTTTAATGAGAAAGTACGTATTTAGTCTTTTATTTATCTTATTACTAGCCGGGTGTGATTTTGAAGTACCTGGAGCTGATGAAAGGTTTGGTACGCAAAACTTTGTATCTGCTATTTCTCTCATTGAATTACATAAAACTCGCAATGGCGTATATCCAAACACTTTAGCCGAACTGGATTTTTTAGGTGATTGGGATGGTATTTGGTTGTCCGCTGTTAAATATGAAAAAAATGATGACGGCTACAATTTATACCTTGAGAGAGGATGGGCTGGTAAGCCCTCATTAGAGTTTCCTGAGAGATTCAAGCAAGGTTTAGGTATTAAAGAAACCAATATTAAATGGGTAAAAAACTAATTACCAAGGCTGTAACAGTTGTTTATAAGGAGTTTGCATCGAACATGCGCATTATGAATTTTATTGAAAAAGCTAATAAGGTATTACTATTTATTGCTGCGTTAGTTGTAATTTTTGCTATTGGTAAGAGCCTTATTAGTGATCTTTTTAAAAGTGGCTATTCTGCGCCTAAGGTTCAGGTGATTGAACATAGCGCGGCCCTTGATGAAGAACCAAAGTTACAAAAAAATTATATTGGTCAAATCAAAGATGTTCACATTTTAGAAATCACATCTGACAAAATAGTAAATCAAAAACCTTACAGCGCTAATGCTGAGATTATTGTTTCCTCAGCACTGAGTTTGAGTCGTAATGCAGTAAATTTAATGTTTACTAAAGCTGGCGAAAAAAACAAAGTGTTATTCAAAAATAACGTATTAATTGTAGGCTTTTCTCCGGTTCAATTAAAAGAAACCAGTTACCAAAGCGTTCTAAGTAAAAACATCTACTCCGTTGTACGAAACGACACGAATAAAAATGGCTTTTTAAATAGTGATGACCAAAAAGAGTTGTTAGTTTCTGAATACGACGGCTCTGGCTTGAAATCCATTATGGATAATATTGAGGGCTATCAGTTAATTAGTAATAATACGGCCTTAATTTATACCAAGCCGGAGAGTGAAACACTTTATTATATTTTTGATGTACTATCAGGTGAGTTAGTTAAGCTTGATACACGCTTGTAGTTAGTAATTAACTTAAACACAAAACCTAATTGTGCGCTGAAAGGCGTTTTATACGGACATGACAATGCTCAAATCTATTACTGTTACTAAAAAGAATTATACCGACTACGCTGATTTTATAATAAAAAAGTTGTGTGCGCCTAAAGATAATAAAGGTCTAGGGTTTATAAAAAATGTGATTGCATGGTTTGTGCTAACCGTTGTTTTTATGACTTTTTTTCAGGTTGAGTCTGTTCGCCTTTCTGACTTTCATTGGCCAAGTGGATTAATTGTAGCAGTGCCATTTTTAATATTGATTGTTGTATTTTTATACAATAATCATAAGATAAAAAAGCAATCAATCCCCAATGAAAATGGCGTAATGATTGGCAATAAAACAATTGAGTTTCAAGCTGATGGTATTTGCGAAACTAATCATCTAGGACGTTACTTTTATAAATGGCAAGCCGTTGAATCAATAGAAGAAAATAAAGGCGACTTATATATATTTGTAGACAAGCTATTGGCTTTAATAATTCCGGCTAGTGCTTTTACAAGCGAAGCCGAAAAAGAAGAACTAAAAGCTTTAATTAAAGCCTATATCTAGTAATGTATTACTTTATGAATATTTACAAAGCTTTAGCGCTTATTTTAATGCTTATACCTATTTCATCAATGGGAAGTGAAAAACAAGCTAACACTACCGATGAACAACACGATAAGTATCTTGAGCATAGAGCTGCTTGGGAGAAAATGCTAAAAGAGCGCTATGACAATGAGTTAAAGCACAACCCACCAAAACCGCCTTGGATTAAATTTCCAGATTACCACCCAAGCGAAATTTTTTGGAGAATGGGGGAAGGCGAAAGCTACATAAGTGACTACGTCTTTACTTATTTTAAGTACGCTTCTAAAGCTGAAATAAATGCTTATAAGATTAAATATCCAGAACCCGCAGATTGGGGAGGAACATATAAGCGTTTTGAACACTAGCTAAAGTTCGGCTATGTTTTTAGGTAACTTATGTGAGTGTGGTATTTATTAAAAGTGCTATTAACTCATGCTAATAGCACATATCAATTTTTAGACACTACTCTAAATGAGTATCATCAGGCTTTTTAGGTTTATCAGCGAGTTCTGTTAGGCCGTCTTCACAGTCGCCGCTATCGCAGGTATTTAAATCGCTTTGTGCTTGCCTGTCTTGTTGTAATACTTGCTTTAAATCTTCCATACGTTGGCGAACGGCTACGCCGTAGCTGGCATCGTCGCCCCATAGTTCGGCAAGTTGTACAACCGCAGCGCGATCGTGTTCTCTAAACAGCTTACCGGCGCGCTCGGCATCTTGTTTGTTGTTTCCAAGTAGCTCTAGTGCTTCTACGGCTAAATTAATAGCTGAGTCGACGGTTTCGCGGTTAAAGGCATCTACTTTTAAATTAAGCAATTTGTAAGCATGGCGACGGTCTATTGCGCGGGCAACAATTTTTAATTGTGGGTAGTTTTTGTGGGCAAGCTCAATTATTTCAATAGTTTTGTCAGGGTCATCAATGGCAACAACCAGCATTTGTGCGGTATGAGCGCCTGCGGCTTCAAGGAGTTCTTGGCGTGCGGCGTCACCATAAAATACGGTATTACCAAAGCGGCGTAGTAATTCTATTTGGCTGGGGCTGTGATCGAGTACTGTTATTTCGTAGCCTTGGGCGTGTAATAAACGGCCCATAATTTGTCCAAACCGTCCGTAGCCCGCAATAATAACGTGTTTAGCTGTGCTAATTTGCTCTGGCTTGTCGAACTCTGGCGCACTGGTATGGCTGCGCTTTTCGAGTTGTTCGTACATCATTAACAACAGCGGCGCTACTAACATAGATACGGCGACGACCAGGGTCACTAAGCTTGTTTGTTCTGGTGTTAAAATGGCCAGTGTTGTGGTTACGCTTAATAATACAAAGGCAAATTCGCCGCCTTGTGCAAGGGCTAATGCAAATAGTAAGCGCTGTTTTTTACTGATGTTAAAGGTAGTGGCAAGGGCATATAAAATACAGGCTTTTACCACAATAAGTAATGCAACAAGTGCGATAACAGTTGAAAACTCACTAGCCAATAACTCAAAGTTAATAGAGGCACCTACGGTTATAAAAAATAACCCTAAAAGTAGGCCTTTAAAGGGCTCTATATCGGCTTCGAGCTCGTGCCTAAATTCACTTTCGGCAAGGACTACCCCTGCTAAAAACGTTCCTAATGCTGGTGAAAGCCCAATACTTTGCATAACAAGAGCAATAGCCACCACTAAAAATAGCGCAAAAATAGTAAATATTTCACGCATGTGAGTTTTAGCTATGTATCTAAATAATGGGGCTGATACGTATTTACCACCGGCAATAATGGCTGCGATCACGCCTACCGATACAGCAACTTGTTGCCATACTGGCCAGTTGGCAATAATAGAATGGCTGATTTCTTTAGAGCTACTTGGTGGAGCAAAGGCAAGTAATGGCAGCAGTGCCAAAATAGGAATAATGGCTATGTCTTGAAATAATAAAACTGAGAATGCATTTTGGCCGGCTTCGCGCTTTAGCCAACCTTTTTCTTCAAGGCTTTGCAGTACAATAGCGGTTGACGATAACGCGAGCATTAAACCAATAGCGAGTGCGGTTTGCCAAGGCATAGTAAAAAACCAAAAACAAAACGCAAAAATAACGGCGGCGGTTAGCACTACTTGCAGGCCACCGAGTCCTAAAATTGAGTGGCGAAGCTTCCATAAGCGGGAAGGTTGCAGTTCAAGGCCAACTAAAAATAGCATCATCACTACGCCAAATTCGGCGAAATGCATTACATCTGTTTGATCGCCCACTACCCCTAATGCATAGGGGCCAATGAGTATGCCGGCAATTAAGTAACCCAGTACCGAGCCAAGGCCCACTCGCTTGGCGATAGGCACCGCCACAATAGCCGCAGCTAAGTATATTAACGCTATTTCTAACACATGCTTACCTTATTAAAGTTTAGATAATTAGCATGGCTTAGGTGCGTTTAAAATACAATGAGTTACTTAGTAAAATTGCTTTAACTGAATGATAAAATTTATTGCAATGGGCATAAATAAAGCACTTAAATGACCGAATTGCTGTTATTGTAACGTTTAAACAAAACTAAAAATTTTGCCCCTAGGACGAGCTACATTTTATGATTTCGCTAAATAATGTGTTTTTTACACGCCAAGATGGTGGCACAAAACGACAAATAATTAATGATTTATCGTTAACTATTTTACCCGCTGCACACATTGCTTTACTTGGTGATAGTGGCTCGGGCAAAACAACATTATTAAATTTATTAGCCGGTTTACTGTCTCCTGATGCAGGAACTATTACGGTTAATGAGCTAAAAGTTAGTGAATTGACTGCCAGTGAGCTTGCGCTTTATAGGCGTAAAATAGGGATTATTTTTCAGCATTATCAATTACTCAGCCCGTTAAATGTAAAAGACAACATGTGCTTTCAAGCAAGGCTTAATGGGTTATCGCCGAGCGACGATGAAGTAAATACAATCGCTAAAAAGCTAGGCTTAGAAAATAAGCTAACAGCGATGCCTGAACAGCTATCGGGTGGTGAGCAGCAACGAGTAGGAATAGGCCGTGCGCTATTAAATAAGCCCAAGCTACTATTGGCTGATGAACCGACCGGCAACCTTGATGCTGCCCGCTCACTCGATATCGTTACGCTATTAAAAAGCTTGTGTGAAGAAGAGCAAATAATACTAATTATGGTCACTCATAGTCAGCAATTGGCTAATCAATTTACTACGCAACTATTTTTAAAAGATGGCCAAATTAATGGCTGAGCTTAAACTTATATTAAAAACGTATATGCAGTTTTATCGCCGTCATGTAGGGCTGTTATTACTGTTTTTTATTGGTTTTAGTTTAGGTGCGGCGTTACTTACTGCAATACAAGGTTTAAACCTAGAGGCCGGTAAGCGCTATCAACAAACCACAGCACTAATTGCAAACCCCGTAACGCATTTTATACGCCCTGTATTAGGTGAAAACAGGTTGCCCAACAGTATGTGGTCGCGCATTAGGGCCGCTGGTTTTACGCAGGTTCAACCCGTTTTAGAAGGTGTAATGGAAACCGATAAGCAGCAAAAGCTCGCACTTAGAGGTGTCAATTTATTGCAGTGGCTTACACAAAATACCGACAGCTCAGCATCAACAGCAAACAATAGTTACTCCGGTTTTGAACAGCTACTAAATACTGTTTATATCGATCCTAAATTAATGCAGCGGCTAAATTTAAAAAACAGCCGTATTAATATAAAAATGGGCGATGCCACCCGCACTTTAACGGTAAGTGAACTGCAAGGTTTAGGCATGACCATGCTGGTGGACATTAGTCTTGCTGATAAATTACTGCGCGCAAATGGGGTGATAAGTTACTTTGAAGTAAGTGGCTTAAATAACAAACAAGCAGCTAAGTTAAACGCGTTGCTAGGCGAGCAAGCACGCCTTGAAGCTGCGCAAGAACAAGCTTTTGACGCGCTATCGGAGGCGTTTTTCTTTAATTTACAAGCGCTGGCATTGTTGGGTTATGTGGTAGGTGCGTTTTTAAGCTTTAACGCAATTAAACTGGCATACAATGCGCGTGCTCACTTGCAGCAGCAAATGTGGGTGCTGGGTTGTCAAAGGTCTGCGTTAATTAAGGCGTTGGTTATTGAATTAACATTGCTTAGTTTTTTTGCTGCGTTATTAGGTGCGTTATTAGGCGCGGCACTAGCAAACGCCTTGGTTATGGATGTATCGGCGACTCTTCGAGGGCTGTACCAACTAGATAGAAGCTTTGTAGTAAATCTTGATAGCAGCATGATTGCTAGCGGCTTTACACTTAATGTTGTTGTTTTGTTGGGGTTTTTGGCCAGCCAATCGGCTCGATTAAGTACTTTTCTTGCGCGTATTAAATGGCTAATGTTTGCGTTAGCTATTTTTGCAGCTAGCTACTTAGCATTAACTGCAAATACTAAAATAAGTGCCTTATTGCTGTGTGTTTGTGTGCTACTGCTCTTTTTTGTGGTTACGCCCCCGGTAGTTAAAGCCGTATTTAAGCTGCCATGGCCCACACAAAACCCGATTATTCAGTGGTTAAAAGCCGATAGCATAGTGCAATTACCTGCATTATTGAGCTCAGTACTCGCTATTTTAATGGCGATGGGGGCCGCTGTAGGTATGCAAATTATGGTTGGCAGTTTTAGCGACACCTTAGATACACACCTTGAAAAACGCCTAAGCGCCGATTTGTACGTAAGGCCCGATCAAAACATTCAAGCATTAGGAACCAAACTGACTGAACTCCCAGAAGTTGAAAAGGTGGGCGTATATTGGTCAGCTAACAGTGAGCTTAAAACACCTAAAACCACGGTTGCTGTTGATGTTATGGCATTTGGTGCAACGGCCAGTTACAACCAACATCTTACTTTGTTAAACAATAAAGCACCTACATCTACAGCATTTGAAAAAAACAAAAATGGAATTGTGGGTTGCTTAGTGAATGAACCCGCCTTGCTGCAGTACTCGCTTACAGTCGGTGACGTAATAACCCTAAGGCAGCATATTAATACACTAACGTGCCAAGTACGTGCTGCCTATTTTGATTACGGCGAGCAAGGGTTAAATGTGGTAGTCACTACAACAGCACTATTAAATAGCAGCTTAAGTTACACCGAGTATGGTTTATCGCTTTGGCTAAAGCCCAATAGTGACGTTGACGCCATAGCCGAATATATTCAAAAACAGCACCAATTAGATAGCCAACAAGTCATTGCTAATCAGCAGTTTAAGCACTTTGCTAAGCAGTTATTTGGTAAAACTTTTTATGTTACTCAGGCGCTTAATATATTTATTATGCTGATTGCATTATTTGGTATGTGGGTAAGCTTTTTAACCCTAGGGCGGGGGCAATTGCAGCCTATGGCAGTATTACAAACGTTGGGTGTGACTCAACTGCAATTATTGGGTGCAAAAATATTGCAAGCCGCACTTATTATTTTAGCCACCTTGTTATTGGCTATACCTTTGGGGCTTTGCCTTGGGTGGGTATTATTAACTTACGTAATGCCCATTGCCTTTGGTTGGACCATGGCCATGACCGTTAATTGGCTGCAATTAGGTGTTTTTACTGTGCTTATATTTATTTTAGCCTTATTTGTGAGTGCGTTACCGCTAATAAAATTAACGCGAAGCGCAGTTGCCGATAATGTCGCCAAGTTATAGGACTTACATGAATAGACTAAAAGCAGCCGTTATCTTTGTGTTTATTGGCACATTAAGCGCGTGCCAGCCAGAAGTAGAGCAAATAAGTAAAAATAAACCAATGCATAGCGGATTTGCACAGCAATTTGGTGAACCTGTAAATAAACACCAAGGGCTGAGCTTTCCACGCGACCATGGGGCGCATCATCAGCAAGGTATTGAATGGTGGTACGTTACTGCTAATTTAAAGGCAGATAATGGCGACACCTTTGGTGTGCAATGGACTTTATTTAGGCTCTCTGTTGATGATAAAAACACTGCAACTGAAACGTCGCCATGGTGGAACGGGCAGCTTTATTTTGCTCACTTTGCAATACAATCAGATACCCAGCACCATGCGTTTGAAAAGTACGGTCGATCGGGGCAAGTTAATATTACTGCGCAGCCATTTGAGGCTCGCTTAGATGATTGGCAGTTAGCAAGTAAAGAGGCAACATTTTTACCGCTTAACTTAAAGGCGCAGCAGGAAAATTACAGTGCTAATTTGGTGCTGGCTAATAGTCCGCTTGTAAAGCATGGCGAGCGAGGTTATAGCCAAAAAACTCACCAAGGGCATGCCTCTTATTATTACAGCTATCCGTTTTTACAAGCCAAAGGCAACATCACATTTGCAGGTGAAACGTATAAAGTAACCGGAGATGCTTGGTTAGACAGAGAGTGGTCTTCGGCGTTAATTGATCCGAGCCAAAATGGGTGGGACTGGTTTAGCATTCAGGCTGATGATAAAAAGCAGGGTGGCTTGATGGCATTTTGTATTCGTAATGGCCAGCAAAGTTATGATTACTGCAGTGCATCGCACATTACTTCCGATGGACAAGTGCGCGCTATTGCAAATAATGACGTTACCTTACAGGTATTAAAAACATCTGAGCTTACAACCCAAACGGCGCGAACAACGCCAAGTAATAAAACCTACCCTATTAAATGGCAGCTTAATGTTGAGGGATTTGAGCCTATAACCATTGAAGCGCGTAACCCCGATTCACGAAATCAATTGAGTATTCCCTACTGGGAGGGGCGAATTAAAACCCAAGGTGGTTTTAAAGGTAAAGGTTATGCAGAGTTAGTTGGCTATTAATGGGTTATAAAGTTTTAAAAAAGAAATGCACTTAAGCGCATGCTAAGTGCATTTTATTATTTAAAGCTGAGGTGATACACCTGATCTTATTGGTTGTATTTTACAGGGCCGTTCACATTATCAATGATTACATCGCCAGAACCTGCTTCAGTAATAGTCAATGATTTTGCATGATTAACACGAATACTGCCCGAACCATCTTCAATGGTAACGTTTGCATCAACATGCTCAATGGTTAAGTCGCCTGAGTTATCTTCAACGTCTACAGCGCCATTAATATGTTGTATTGCTATGCTGCCCGACCCGTCTTCAACGGTTAATGTACCGCGCACATTATTTACACTCATATCGCCTGATCCATCATCAATATTTGCATTGCCATTCACGTTATTAATAGTAATGCTACCTGAGCCATCGTTAAGCTCTAGGTTGCCGGCAATGCTTTGAAGCGAAATATCGCCCGAGCCATCGTCTATGTTTAGGTTTTTAGCGCCATTGATTGATAAGCTGCCAGAGCCATCTTTTACATCAATATTATTTTTCATGCCGTTAATAGTTATATCGCCCGAGCCATCATCAATATCTAGCTTAAGGTTGTTAGGGACGGTGACCACTAAATTAATGCTTGGCGATTGACCGCTGTAAAAGCTAATTCCATTATTACTTGTATTTTGGGCAACAAGCTTTGCTTTAGTTCCACTTTGATCGAGTGTGAGTTCGTATTCGTCGTCAATATCGGCTGTGTAAATAGTGGCGTCAACATTAATACTGGTTGCTGATGATGAGCCCATTATTTTAAGTGAACCTGCGCCGCTTAATACGTCTAGGTATTCAAGGTTATTGCTAGGTAATGTAAGTTGTTGTGTTTGTTTTACCGATGCAACGCTTGGCGAAATATGAAACACGCAGCCACTTAATAATAAAATACCGCTAATTAGCGAAAGTGGTTTAGCAATGGTAGATACAGTTGATGAGCTCATGGTTAGTCCTTTTAATGTGACGTTATTTGTTAATATAGCAAGACTAGAGCAATAATGGGGCCTAAATTTAAGTGTTTGTTTTATAATGAATTTAGTTTTTTACTAAAAATTAAAAGACTAATTAGTGGTTAAAATTACTAACTATTAATAAAAAGGATGCATAGCGCATCCTTTTTGTTTTAACGACTGGTTTTAATTATACAAATTAAAAGCTGTAAGTAATGTTACCGTATAAAAAGCGGCCATCTAAACTGTAGGGTGTATAGGGTGTGTACGGGAATATTTGGCTAAAGGTAGAGTAACCAATGTTATCGACCGTAGCTTGCGGGTATTGGTCAAATAAGTTATTGGCACCCAGTGCAAATTTCCATTCGTCATTAGGACGATATGCCACTTCTAAATCGGTTATCCATTTAGCGTCTAGGTATTCATCGCGATCGCTTGTTGTGGAAATATCAGCAACTTCACCGTAACGTGTTGCACGTAACGTTGTTTGCCATTCGTTAAAGTTCCACACGGCCGACAGATTCAGTTTGTTGTCTGGTGTGCCTTCTTCAAAACGACCTACTTCACGGCGTGCAAATACAACGTAGTCGTCTCCTAAAGAGTTTAGTTGTTCAGGATTATCGTCAACGTGTGTCACTTCGGTGTCGTTAAAGTTAGCCGCTGCGTTTAAGCGCACATCGCCAAAGTTATCTAACTGAAGTAGGTAAGTTGCAACAATGTCTACGCCTTGCGTGCGCGAGTCGATTGCGTTAGTAAAGTAGCGTACGCTTTCGGTATTTAACTCACCAGCATCCGCTAAAATTTGCTGTACTGCGGCACCGCTTAAATTTTCCGAGAGTACAATACGGTCATCAATATCAATACGGTAGGCATCAACCGTTAAGCTAAAGTTACCTTGGGTGTATACAAAGCCAGCAGTTAAATTAACTGAGTCTTCAGCGTCTAACTGTTTTGCGCCAAGGGCTTGCGCTGCGGGTGCATCTGTTGGGAATAGGCCTACTTCAAACGCTTGGTTGTTTTCAAGTACGGTTGAAATTTGGCGATACGAGCTTTGTGCAAGCGATGGTGCACGGAAACCTGTGCTAATAGCCCCACGTAGCGATAAATTTTCGTTTACGCTGTAACGTGTTGCAAGTTTTGAGGTAAAAGTGTTACCAAAGTCGCTGTAATCTTCGTAGCGGCTTGCTAAAACCATGTTCCAGTTTTCGGTTAGGTAGGTGTCAAACTCAACAAATAGTGCAACGTTATGGCGGCTTTCATCGGTTACGCTTTCTGGACCAAAACCCGAAAGTACCTGTGCGCCACCGGCAGCAATTGGGTTGCCATTGCTATCAAGTGCAGTAATGTAAGAGGCTTCTTCACCCTGTTCTATTTTATAGCTTTCGTGGCGGTATTCAGCACCTAGGGTAAAAAATACGTCGTCAGGTAATCCTAAATCAAGGGTTGTGCTTGCATCACCATTGACTATAAATTGGTCATAAACTAGTGCGCCGTTATCAAATTCGGTGGGGCTGGTGGCACCCAAAGACGTATTTAAGCTATTTACAACGCCCAATGCAAAGTCGTTGCGGCCATAGTTGGTACTTACATCCCATGTCCAGTCGCCCGTTTCACCTTCTAGACCTAGGGCAAATGAGTAGTCTTCAACATCGGTTTCAATTTGCGGTAAAAAGCCATCTGGGTAGAGTGCTAATACGTTACGGCTGTCTTGCGCACGGCGGTAAAAGCCACCTGAGTTACCTTCTCGTTTTGAGTAGCTACCAAATGAATACAGGTTTAGGCTGTTATCTAGCTCGTAACCCATATTGTAAAATAAAGCGTAATCTTCAAGGTCAGCTTTACCAAAACGATGGTTGTAACGGTCAATAGTAAATTCGCGCGGGTCTAGGCTGCCATCGTCAAGGCGGCTATATTGCTCGCGAGGGTCAAAACCAGAGCGTTGTGTTGGGCTGTTATCGCGGTATTCAATCGATACGTTTACAAAGCCGCTGTCTGATAATGCAAATCCAGAGTTAGCGCTAATTGTGCGTGTGGCGCCATCGCTAATTTCGCGGTCATCACCTAGGTTAAATGCAAGGTCGCCGTTTGCATCTGCGTAGGTGCTTTCTAAGTTCGGTGCGCCCGCCATTTGTGTATCGTATTCACCATAGGTTACGCTTACACTGCCGCCTTCAGAGGCATCCTTTAAAACAATATTAATCACCCCAGCAATGGCATCAGAGCCGTATTGCGCTGCAGCGCCATCGCGAAGTACTTCTACGCGCTTAATGGCTGATGTAGGGATCATGTTTAAATCTACCGCAGTAGATCCTCTGCCTACAACACCCGCTAAGTTTAAAAGCGCGCCAGAGTGACGGCGTTTACCATTGATAAGCACTAAAGTGTGATCGGGCGCTAGGCCTCGCAGTACAGCAGGTTTTGCGTGGTCTGTTCCATCACCTAAAGTGGCACTTGGAAAGTTAAAGCTAGGCACTTGGTTGGCAAGAACTTGGCTAATCTCAAGTTGGCCTGTGCTTGCCATGTCGCTGCTAGTAATAATATCTACTGGCACTGAGCTTTCAGCAATACTTCGCAAACTACGGCGAGTACCTGTTACTGAGATTACTTCGATATTCTCTTGTGCCTGAGTATCTTGCTCTGCTGCATTAGCTGTAACAAAAGAGCCGCCAAGAGCAGAGGTTACGGCCAGGCTAAGTGCTAATTTATTGGCTGATAAACGCTTAAAAGTCATTTATGTTCCTTAAGAACGTCGTTGTTTTGGTGAGTTTGAAAAAGGAGCGAATCATATAGAAGCGCTCAACTACGTGCAAAGATAAAAACCATCTATGTTATTCACGTTTTTAATAAGTAAGGCCACTGTTTACGTACGTTACAGACGGTTAGATCGTTACTGTTGTAATCTTGTGGCGAATGGTTGAGAAATCAATAAAAGTAAAAGAGAGATTGAAAAAAAGTGATAGGCATAAAAAAGCCAAGTTAAAAACTTGGCTTAAAAAATACGTTTAAATAAATGCCAAAATAATTACTCAGGCGCTACTTCAAGCGTTGTAAATAAAGCATAACGACCAGAATCTACGCCTTCTTCCTTTACATCAACTTCGGTGGCGGTTTCAATTAAATAGATACCCGGTGCGTTCCATGTTGTTGTAAAGAAGCCGTTTTTATCGGTGGTTACTTTTACTTCGCCACGTTCGTTACGGTAGCGAGTGTCGCCTCTTAAAATATTTACTTCAATACCTTCGCCTGCAGGCTTCCCGTCTTGTAGTAATTGAAAACGCGCTTGCTCGCCTACAAATAAATCGTTTGGATGGGTTGGGCCACTTAGTTCAAGGCCTAAACCTAATAATGCAGGCTTAGATGTACCGTTACGGCTTACAAACGTGTCTACCGTTGAAATCACTTTAGTGGTGCGTACGCCTTGAGCGTTGCTAGGTAATTTAGCGTCTGTTTTTTTGCCAAATACACGTTTGCGTTTACCTTCTTCATCTTTATAAAAGGTCATGTACATTGGCTTTTGTGTCATTGCAATGTGGTAGGTGCCCTGTTCAGTTAAACTAACTGCGGCTGAGCTTTTGCGTTTTAAGTAATAAGCACGAATAGTGTCGCTAACCGGCTCGCCGTTTGGCATAAGCGCCATGAGTAATGTGTCGTCCCATTGAGCGTCTTTCTCTTTTGGCTTAAAGGCTTTATCGGGGGCAAACATTTCGTTAGAAATACTCGCATCAATCATTACATAATGCGCTTTATCGCCAGAAAGTGAGGTGTGTGATGGTAATAACCAACGGCCATGTGCGCTGGCTGATGTAGATACCATCGCCGATAAGCTAAGTGCGCCAATGAATGCTGTTTTTAATAAATTAATTTTCATTTTTCTGTCCTTTAAATTCGAATTATAAATAGCTACTACTTAGCGTTTACGGTAACAAAACTGGTTGAAAACTCTTTTTTACCATCGATGGTAATTTTACCTGGCTTTGTTAAATCGAGTTCGAGGCGTTTGTAATCACGGCCTCCTTCTTCACGAACAACTTCAATATTTAAAAGGTATTTACCAGGTGCTACGGCGTTGCCGTCTAAATCTTTACCTTGCCAATCAATTGTATAAGTACCAGCGCGCTTAGTGGCGCCACTTATACCGTCAAAGTTAATATTGGTTTTACCTGCTTTACGCCACCATTGGCGTAAGTCTTTAAACCACTCGGCTTTTTGAACCCAAAGTGCAAGCGTTGTTACGTGTTTGCGCTCTGGTGTTTCTAGCCACACAGCAACGTACGGTCGATGATAAGGTTGTACGTCAAGGTCGGGTAGGGTGAGTTCAATCTCTAGCTGTGGCGTTTGTGCCTGAACCGTTGTTTGAAATAGTGCGGCAACCATTAATAATGCTGCGCTAAATACAGTACTAACTTTTAACATTAAGACACTCCTTTAATTTGTGGTACCCAGCATAAATAAATAACCAATGGCGTTGCGATGCCTAAAACGGTTATCCATATACCTGCTAAGCGTTTTTTTCTGTTTTGAAACAAAATAATCATGCCGGTGATGGCAAAAATAATCATCAATACCGCTGAGATATCAATTACCCAGCTCCACACTTCACCGGTGTAGCGACCTTTATGTAAATCGCCAATAAGGCTTAAAAAGCCGCCTGTTTGGTAATCGAGGTTTAGCTCGCCAGTTGTAAAGTCAAGCTCAGCGTAAGCAAAACCGGCCGGAAGGGGATAGTCGAGCATGACAAGTGCGTCTTCTTTTTCCCATTCAATACTTTTTACCTTGGTGAGTGAGTATTGTGTAGCTAGATAGGCTTCTATTTCTGGGTAAAGCGAAGGCAGTGTACTTAGCTGTGCGTTGGCTTTAGCTACAAGCTCAGCTGGAATAGTTGCAGTGACGTGCCCGTTACTTTTATCGTTTTTAAGCCAGTCAACATGGTTAAGTACAATACCGCTAACGCAAAATAGAATGAGTAAAAAAAACAAAGCGGTAGAAATATAAATATGTAGGGCACGGCTTGTACTGTACAAAGCTCGCTTATTAATAAACGACATAAATAATTTAATGTAATAAAATTTATTACATGATAATGATTTGCATTACTTATTACAAATTTACTTACGTAACTTTACATTAATATTTTAAATAACCTGAATTCAGGCTAAATAATTTTTAAGCTAGTTAGTGCGTTTAAACGAGGTTTAATGCTTAGGGGGGTGTGAGGGTCTTAAAATAAGGTAAATCATAACCGCAATTTCTATTGCTGCTACAAGGTATACAACCCAATTAGGTGCTGTTGAGTTAAGTAAAAGTATAAAGCCAATAAGCATACCAATAGCGGCAAAGTACTTAGCTTTAGTTGGTACCACTTTATGAGCTTGCCATTGCTGCAAGGTAACACCATAGCGAGGGTGATTAAGTAACCAATTTGCAAGTGCAGGTGATGAGCGAGTAAAACAAGTGAGCGCCAAAATAAAAAATATAGTCGTGGGCATGACCGGAAGCATAATGCCTACAATGCCTAGCGCCACTAAGGTTAAGCCTAGCATTTTTAACCCTACATTTTTATAACAGATAAGTGACGATTTTATATTCATTGACGGCGCTATAGTGAGTGGCGACTAATTTAAAGTGTAGGCCAATTTTACATTTATTATAAAGCTAAAACGCTATTCCAATAAAAAAGGACATACCCAGTATGCCCTTTTTTGTAGACTAAACAGTAGTTATTAAAAATAATAACCAATGTTTATATTAAAGCGTTTTTCTGTTTCGCTGCTGTCACCTGCAATCGATCCACCAACGAAAGGTTGGTTATTAGCATGTACAAAATCAAAGTAGGTAAACAAGCCGCCAGCGGCTACAGAAACACCCGTCACGTTCATCCACGTATCTGCGCTGTTGTCAGATTTATCGTAGATAATCCCGTAATCGTTATAAAATTGTAGGCCTGTCACTGGGCCCCACTCAACTGGCATGCTGTAAGCGATGTTTGCATTGGTCATGGTTGCTTCTGCGGCAATACTGTCGTAAAACGAGTAAGCACCTACGGCCATACGATCAATATTATCTATGTCGTAGTTGTATTCACCATGTTGAAGCTGAAAGTTCCATGCATCAATATTGCTATTTAGGTGCATAGCCCATGCATAATAGTCGCCCGCGCGGTCATTACCGTCATGTAACCCGCCAGATAACGCAGAAAAACCTAACTCGGTTGTGCCGCCGTCATGTTCAAAATGGTAACCGTAACGGCCCGAAAACGTATTGTATTCGCCTATTTGGGTTACAGGTTCTGCGTAAATGCCGTCTTCTGGGGCTCTTACGCCAACTACATCGTATGAATAGCGATCGCTGCGGTTGTCAACGTAGCCATCTACGCCACCAAGCTCATCGTTTTTGAAAAAGCCAAGATCTAATTGCCAGTTATCTGCAATTTTACGTTTAAACATGATGCCTAAATCGTGATCATCTTCTAAACCGATGTAATAGGTGGTGTTAAAAAACCAGTTGTGCGAATTATAAGGCCAGTTACCAAAGGGTACTTTGGTGATACCTGCTTGTACTTGCCAATCGTCTGCAAAATCGTACGCTGCATAAGCATATTTTACTGCGGTCATGTAATCAAAAAAGCGAATTTCTGCGTTAAGAATAACGTCGCCTACATCACCAGAAAAATTAAGTCTAAAAACGTCAAAATCGAAGTCGCCGCCGCGGTCTTCGTTATCGTCATCATACGATGCATAACTAAAGTTAGTTCGAATAGCACCGCCGACCTTTATGCCGCTGCTTTTTTCTTTCGGAGCTTCTGCCACCACAACGTTTTGGTCAGCTTTTTTCTCGATAAGTGCAACTTGCTCTTGGTGTTTTTCGTTAATTTTTTGCTGTTTAGATTTTTCTTCAACTAGTTTTTGTTCAAGCAGCTTCATTTGCTGCTGTAGTTGTTTTAATTGACTTTGAAGCGTATCGATATCGGTGGCGTAAGAAGTACTCGAAACACTACCTAAAATAAATGCGAGCGATAATTTTGAGAGTTTGGTCATATTAGCTGCTTCTTTTCGTTTGGTTAAAAATAAAAACCCAAGATATTAATAACACCTTGGGTTAAGAGCTTAGTACAAAACCATTATATTTTTTATTGTTCGTTTTTTATTCTTTAGGCGCTTGTGTAAGTGCGCCCACTTCAAGCAAAGGAGATGCATCTAATTTATCTGCATCCATCATGGCTGCAATACGCTGCATAGATGAAAGTAATAAAGACTGCTCCCATTCAGCCAGACCAGAAAACTTTTCTATGAAGTGTTCTTGTAATGGTTGAGGGGCTTTAAGTAGTAATTCTTTCCCTTTTTCGGTGAGGTGTAAGCTCACTCGACGTTTATCCATTTGGCTTCGAACGCGTGTGACCAGATCTCTGCTTTCAATTCTGTCGAGAATATTAGTTACGGTCGCTGGGCTTAAATTTACATTTTGTGCAATGCGGCTAGCAGTGATGCCATCAGTTTGAGACACTTCGTGCATTATAAGCAGTTGTGGGCCAGTTAAGCCGGCTGTTTTATTAAGTTGCTTTGAGTGTAAATCAATCGCTCGGATCACTTTACGTAAAGATACCAATAACTCGTCATATTTTTGCATGTGTTTATCTCGTCGAAAAGCGATGCTTTGCCATAATCGCGAAATGTTACACATCAAATAAATTGAATTCAAATTAAAAATTTAATTTTTTACTGCTGTTACTCGTTTTTATTAATTAGAGTAGAAACTAATTTACCTTAAAGCAACACCCCTTTAGTTAAGGTTTTTTATAGGTGGGAGTGCTTCGTTAAGCATTTTAGCTACGTTTGAACTATTAAATACACGGCTCAAATTGCTTTTTTACGATTCATTTTATGCGTTTAGTGTGTAATTAATTAAAGTGTAGATTAAGTAAGTGCATGATATACAACTATCAATATGCTCACAATGATTGTCTGAATAAGCAAAAACTTATTTGCTTGGTTTATACTTTACGTTATATGTAAGAGTATTGAACGTTGTGATTATTAATATTAAAGGGAAAGGCATGAAATTATCGCCATCAGTGAGCATTGAACACACCGAAACCGGTCTTGAATTTATTAATATTGAAAGTGATTTGTGCGATGCAAAAATATTTTTGCAAGGTGGCCAAATTACGCAATTTACACCTAAGGGCAAGCAACCTCTTATTTGGGTGTCGGGCAATGAAACTTTCTCAGAAGGCATGAGTATTCGCGGTGGTATTCCTATTTGTTGGCCTTGGTTTGGGACACATGCTAACGGTGGTTGGCCCGCACACGGTTTTGCCCGAACCAGCTTGTGGCAAGCTGATGAGGTTAATGAAACTGAGGAATGTATTACGGTGAGTTTAAAGTTACCCATGAAGTTGGTGAACACTGAATATTGGCCGCATCAGTCGGCATTGAAGGTGGAATTTGTTTTAAGTGATTCGCTTGAGGTGAGATTAACCACAACAAACTTAGGCGATACGGCGTTTAGCTATACACAAGCGTTGCATACATATTTTCCAACGTCAGATATTACTAATACACACGTTGACGGCTTACAAGGCGCGCAATATATTGAATTTGCTGAAGGACCTTTTACGCAACAAGCGGTTGTTGGATTTGAACGTGAAACCGATATGGTTTACACCCAAGCCACACCTATTCAATACATAAATACGCCCGAAGGCGTTATTAAAGTTGGGCGAGCAAACTCTAGTTCGTGTGTGCTTTGGAATCCGTGGATTGAAAAATCAAAGCGCTTGTCTAATTTTGCTGACGATGAATACAAAACCATGTTATGCCTAGAAGCCGCCAATGTATTAGATGATGCTGTTACTCTTGCACCACAGCAAAGCCACACGTTGGTAACATCTATAGAATGGGCATAATAAGATATGCCTAATTAGGCTTTGTGTGTGAATAAAATAATAAAAACAGTATAGGAAATAGTGTGTTTAACAATCAGCAAATAACGGATTTACCACAGCATAAAAACATTGAATTTAAAGCGCTTGCCGATAAAGCATTGCTGCATGCACAGCTTAACTGGTTAGTGTTTTACATTCCTTTTAGCGCAATATTAGCCGCAATTTGTTACTTCAACGAAAATTTTGCGAATAACGCGCAAACGTATTTATTAATTGGTATGCCTATTTTAATTCTCGCTTCTATGCTTTACAGCGTTGCGAGTATTAAATTGCAAGGTGTGGCTATGCGTCAGCACGACATTGCGTTTAAAAAAGGAATTATTTGGCAGCGGGTGACTATTTTACCGCTAGCGCGCGTGCAGCACATTGAAATACACCGTGGCCCCATTGAGCGAAAGCTGGGTTTAGCCAGTTTAAAGCTGTATAGCGCCGGTGGCATGAGTGCCGATTTGCAAGTAAGCGGGCTTACACACACGGATTGTAAAAATATGCGCCAGTTTGTTCAAGATTACCGCCAAGAACAAACGTCTATTCAGGCTGTACCAGCCGATGAGTGATTTTACACCTCATACCACACAAACGGATGCTGGCCAGGTGCAATTGTGGCAAAAAGTATCGCCTTGGGCACTTTTGTATTTTGTTGTCCATTTTGGTGTGCGTTTTGTGCGCGACGGTATATTTAACCTATTACCGCTTGGTTTTGTATTTGTTACACAAGTAGAAAACAAACTCTTCTGGGGGCAAATTGCAGCAGCAGTAGCTGTAAGTGCTTTGCTTTTATACTCGGTTTTATATTACAGAAACTTTAGATTTTGCATTTCAAGCGATAACGAAATACTACTCAATAAAGGCGTTTTTAAAAAAGAACGTTTAACGCTTAAATTTGAGCGAGTACAAAATGTAAATATTGCTGAGCCTTTTTACTTTAAACCAGTAACGCTGGTTAATTGTATTTTTGATGCGGCAGGTAGCGCGGCTCAAGAAGCTGTATTGCCGGGCGTAACCCAAGGTTACGCAGAGCAAATGCGAAAGCAAATATTTGCTTACAAGGCCCAACAGCAACTTGAGCCAGACAGTGAAGTAGAAACAGACGAGGCTACTGAGCAAAGTAGTTTGTTTATTTCTAACAAAGAAATAGCCAAGTTTGGTTTAATGTCAAACATGGCTATTTTAGCGCTAGCCGCCATTGCACCGCTCATAAATGTGGTAGCCGATGTGCTTGAAAAGCAATTAATCACAAAAGTAGAAGGGTTTTATGAGCAAGAACTTGGTCTTGTAGCCAGTGCAGCGTTATTTGCTATATTCACAATGTTTGTACTTGTGGTGCTTATTGCTGTTTTGCTTTCGGTGGGAATGTCGCTGATTCGGTTTTATAATTATCAGCTTTATTTTAAAGGTAAAAAGTTTAAACGCATTGCCGGTTTATTAGAGCGCCACCAGTTATCGATGAGCTTAGACAAAGTGCAGTCGATTGTCATTAAGCAAAATATTATTGCCCGGTTACTTAAGCGCTTTACCGTTGAATTTTTGCAAGCGAGTAGCGGTGGTGCAATGGCGGGTATGGCCGCTAAAAAAAATAAACAAACCTTAGTTTTACCTGTATTAAATAACGAGCAAGTAAACAGCGTATGCCAGTGGATTTACCCGTGGTTTAACAACAGCGCACTGGCATTTAAGCAGGCAGAGCGAGCACTTTGGTATAAAAACTTAGTTTTGTATGCATTGTTACCTAGTCTACTTGTTGCTGTGTTTTGTTATTTTAATGAGTTTAATTACTTTATCAGCTTGGGTGTTCTTGGTGTATTTGCAGGCTTAGTTACCTTGTCGTATCAACGTTATGGTTACTATTTACATGAAGATGATGGCCGATTTTACATGGTTGTACGTAAAGGCATGATTGGCGTACATTACCGCGTGTTTGAACTTTATAAAGTACAAAGTGCTAGCAGCGAAAGTACCTATTTAATGCGAAGATCAGGATTGAAAAGCCTGTATATACAACTTGCTCATGGCTTTGCGTTTATGCCATACATAAAAGAGCAAGACGCTGATTTTGTGATTGATTTTACGCTTAAACAGGCTGAGTCAGACACTCGTAGTTGGATGTAATTTCTGCAAACAATAAAGTATGTGCGAAAACACATTTGCACATGCTTTATTACACTTTTTTACTGCAAACTCAGTGAGTTTAATAATACTCTAAGCATTATTGAAAATGCTACTTAAGGGATTATTGTGAAAAAGTCACTCATTGCCTCAGCTTTGTTGCTCGCTGCCCCCGCGTTCGCTGCGGATTGGCAAACCATTCATACCGAGCATTTTAATGTGCACTACAGCATTGAGCATATTGATTTTGCTAAATCGACCGCGGTTGAACTTGAAATTGTTCGCACGAAAGTGCTTGAACAACAAAATCGTGCACTCGATGAAATAGTCGATGTTGTCGTGTTTGACCCCTTAAATGCGGCGAACGGGTTTGCCTTGCCGACATCAAGCAACCCAGTAATGGCACTTTTTACTACCCCACCGCAGTCTGATACGGTGATTTCAAACAGTTCTGGTTGGCAGCAGTTACTGGTGTTGCACGAATACATTCATTTAGTGCATTTAGCCCAGCCTACACGCAACCACTGGCAGCAAAAAGTGCGCGGTTTGTGGGATATTTACGATTTAACCTACAGTGATACGCCGCGCTGGGTTGCTGAAGGGTATGCAACGTTAATTGAATCTAAAATGACCGGACGAGGGCGGTTATTTGATAATTACTCTGAGTCGATATTACGAGAATTTGCTCAACAAGGTGCGCTACCAACCTATGGGCAATTGAATAGTGATAATGGTTTTATGGGTGGCTCTATGGCCTATTTGATGGGCAGTCGGTTTTTATATTGGCTAGAGCAAACATTTTCTGAGCAAATACTTGATAGTGTATGGACCCGAATGCAGGCAGTTAAGTCGCGTGATTTTGATGAAGCATTTGAAGGTGTGTTTGGCCAAAGCGCAGCGAAGCTATATCGCCGTTTTATTGCTGAATATACGTATAATGCCATGCAGCAAGAGCAAGGAGAGCAACCACTTGATAGTGAGCTATGGCTAGAGCTTGATTTATACGCAAGCAATCCAGCACTTTCACATGATGGCAGCAAGCTTGCAATAGTTGAGCGTGATGCAAAGCGTAATACTAAGCTCGTTATTTATAGCACTGAAGATAACACCAAAGCGATGGAGAGCTTTGAAAAGGCACAAAATGAGTTAATTAAGCAAGACCCACTCGATATACCCGATACGCCACCGAGCGTGTTTAAGCGTGAACAAAAGCAAGTGCTTAATCAAATAAACCGGGCAGGTATAGCCAACCCGCAATGGGTAAATAGCACGACACTGTATTTTAATGCTTATAGTACTGAAGAGTCGGGTATTTATAATAGGGTGTCTGATATATTTAGCTATAACATTGAAACCGGCAACGTAGAAAAGCTAACCGAGTTTGCAGGGCTAAGACGCTTTAGTGCAACAAGCGACGGTGACACTTTGTATGCAGAGCAAATACGTGATGGCTATTCTGAATTAGTAAAAGTAGATATTAATACCGGCACCATAACGCCGTTGTTCAAAAAAAGCTTAAATACTGCATACGATTACCCCACGCTTAGCCCCGATAATAAAAAATTAGTTTATTTATCAGCTTCTTTAAACGAAAACTGGCAGATGTATATACAAGATGTTGATAGAGGTATTAGCCAGCCTGTACCTATGCCAAACGGATATCAATATTTAACCCAACCTAGCTTTAGTGACAATGGCGAATCAATCTATTTTGTTGCGGGATTAAATAAAACGACTGATATTTATAATTACCATATAGCCAGTAATACCCTAAAGCGTTTAACACATGGGCAAGAAGCGGTTGCTCACCCCATTGAAATGCAAGATGAAACGCTGCTTTATTTATCGATTAATGCCGACGGCCCTGATGTAAAAAGCCTAGCGAATACCAGTATTAAAACGACGGTGACCGATTTAGCTGTTAATAGCAAAGCCCCGCTATTAATGGTTAATGAGCACACGTTGCCAAAGGCTAAAGTATACACGCAAGAGGTTGGCGAACAGCGCGATTATGCAATATTTGATCAGCACGCAACCTTTGCGTTGGGCTCTCAGTATTATTCTGCATCGACCAGCTTATTAACTATGGGTATTAAAAGCAGTGATTTATTAAAGCAGCTAGACCTGCAAGCTGGTTATAGCATTGACTTAAACGATGATGCATTACATGGCGGGTTTGTAAACGCTAAATACAATGCGCTTGATGTTAAGTTTAAACTCGCTTTGTATGACTACAACTTAGATACCTCACGCCAATATCAAGCTTTAAGCCCAAGCAATTTAAATAACGAAATAGATGCTCTTGGTGGGTTTGTAGCAATGAGCTATCCACTTAAGTTTGGCCAATTAAGCTTAACCCCTGAGCTTGCTTATAACTATACCGATTACAAACAAAGCCATACTCGTTGGACGCGTGTTGGTTTTGCTCAACGTTGGCAATATGACCGCCAAACGTTTGCTATAGGACAACGTATTAATGCTCGTTGGTACGAAGGTAAAGGTGAAAACAATTGGCAAGGTTATGATCTCGATGCGAGCATATTTGGTAAGGTGTATAACGCTCCTTTGTACATTAATTTCACACAAAAGCAGCGAGACGATGCACGCCTTGCGCTAGGCGGGTTTAACTCAAACCTTATAAACCAACACTACAATAGCGAATTTGTGCTTGCTGCTGATCTGCCTTTTTATAGTGAAACTGCCGAGCGTTACCAAGGGTATGGCGGCGGAGTTACTTATAAAGAAGGTATGCCATGGCTTTATTACACTCAACATCAATTAGATGGTAGCGTTTACGCACAAAGTTACGGTTTAAAATACCAAGGTGATTTTAGCTTTGGCATGGGACCTGCGGGTGTCAACGATTTAACATTTAATGTGGGTGTGTCGCGTGTTGAGGGCAGTAGCTTTGACGATGAAATGCGTGCATGGCTGAGCTTTTACTATTCGCTTTAAATAAATTTAATGAGCTTAGTTGAACTGTGGGTAGTAAATCGATTAACCACAGTTCAATTCACCCTAATCTTTATATTGCAGCGACAACAATTTGGCTTGATATACGTTTAACTTTTTATCGTCTCGCTCATACTCAATTGCTTTTTTAATTAGCCGCTTTGTGTGCTGTTTTTTACCTTGCTGGTAGCGAATTTTAGCAAGCTCTAGGTATAGCTCAGAAATATAGGGAGCTTTAACGATGGCGAGTTCTAAGTGGTCTTTTGCTCGATTAATAAAACCGGTTTGTAAATCGTTTTTTGCTAGAACAAGCAGTTCATAAGGGCCTTTCTCTTTATTAACTAATTGACTAGTTAGTTGCTCAGCAAGTTCACTTTTACCAAGTTGTTTAGCTAATAATTGATAGTTATTAATTAAATTTATATTCGATAGATTATTGTTTATAGCGGTTTCGTAAATTACTTCTGCTGTTTTTAAATCGCCCGCACGGCGATGTAAAATACCTGCCATATTAAAAAGCTCAGCATCATTCGGAGTAAAGTTGTTAGCTTGTAAAATAAAAGAATAAGCGGTGTTTAGCTTTTCTTTAGCTAGTGCTTTAGCCGCTAAATTACTATAAAACTTCGCAACCAAATCGTTGTAGCTGGCACTGCCGGAATAAAAGCTACCGCGAGTAGGAAAATAATCGATAATGGTACCTGGGCGAAAAATCTGGATAATGTTATCTTCTTTCTCAACTTTTGGTGCATATACCTTGGTTCTGAAATGATTAGCTACATAGACCATTCCACTTTCTTTTGCATACACAGGTTCGCTAGTAACTTCTTGAAAGCTGGTTTCTAGACCCAGCGCATTTGCATAACTTTGAGTAAGAACCGCTAAACTAATACAGTTACCTTGTTCGCGAGTAAGAGTTTGTGCAGACGTTAATGTATCGCCATGGTACTTAAAATCGCTAAGTTGGTTTTCTAAATAGTTGTAAATAATACGATCGGTTCTAACACCGTTTAGTTGCTGCTGGTCGGCATAAGCTAAAAAGCGTTTTTTTTCGGCGTTTGGCAATTCAAAAATATTCAACTCAGTGGGAGTGTCTATTTGTTTAAAGCGGGTGTGATTAATAAGCGCAGTAAGCTGGGGTTGCTCAACTGTAGGCGTTGTTGGAGTGCTTTTACATGCACTTAAAAATACCAAAAATAATGTAACTAATACTATAGATTTCATAAGCCACCTCAATGTGATTTTTCACATTACATTGAGGTGACTTTTTAATCAAGCGGTTATTGTTCGTTGTTTATTATGACGATTTATTTGCGATTGTTTTTTACGTTTGCGGCGTGTGAACCATAAATAAAAGCCAGTAGCGCTTAGCCATAGTGGACTTAGCCCTATAAAACTCCACAGTATTTTACTTATTAGGCCAGCAAAATAACCAAAATGAAGCTTACGAAAGCTGTCTAGCACTTTCCAGCCAAGACCTACTTGGCGTATATCCCAATTGGCAATATGCTCACCAGTGATTTTGTTATACGAAACGGTATTAGCGTATTCACTTGCCAGTGGGTTATTAGAATTTACTTCACCAAATACAGTAATGTTGTCGTCAGGTTCTAATGGCATAACCAAGTAAGTGCTGTTGAACGTGGCTATTTGTTGCTTGCTGTCATCTAAAATATCTTGGAAGGAAACATTTTTGCTATACAGGTTTTTGGTTAGGGCATGATGTTCTTCTTCAGCATGTTCAAGTACTTCGTGATACCAAACGGCACCATTAAAATAACCACCGGTTATAGCTAAAACAATTAAAATAGGTGAGCCAATAACACCAGTCATTTTATGAATATCACTTAATACGATTTGTAATGTTGCGCGCCAACGCACGGTAAATAGGCGTTGCCAAAACTTTCGGTAAATAATGAGGCCGGTTATTCCAAGCACCAATAAAAATAAAGCAAAAAAGAACCCCAAAACGGTGCCTGTTTGGCCTGGTAAGCTTTTTAAATCATTGAGTAAAAAGGTGTAATGGAGTTCTAAAAACCAATCTGTAAAATAATGGCTCGTTCCCACGGGAGTTGACAAAATATCACCAGTATATTGATTTAAATGAAATTTATACCAAACTTGCGACTCGCGCTCGATTAAGTAAACCCGATCAGCAGTATCGTCGTTAAAAATTTCCCAGCTACCGATAACATACTCAGGGTAAGCGTTCTGAGTGATGGAAATTAACTCATCCATATTCAAGCGTTCAGGTTGAGTGCTAATCACAAAATGACTTTCGGGCATAAGTAAGCCATCTATCTCGCTTTTAAATACAAGCACACTGCCAGTAATACTTATTACAATTAATGGAATAATTGCAATGAGAGCAATCCAGCTATGAATTTTGAAAAGTGTTTTTCTCATGGGTTATTGTTTTCTAAATTACTTATATGCAAATGATATCAATTGTTATTTGTATTTAATAGTGGTTGAGTAAGTATTCGGGAAATTAATAAACTGTGCACATTACATAACATATTTTGTAAATATAAGTTTCCAGTTACAAAAAAGGGTTTTTGTTGTTTAGTTGAGTTAAATTAACTTCACTCTACAATGCCGCGCTCACAGTAAAAGCCTTTTAAAACATATGTTTAATAAATGTTTTTATTAAGTAATTAAAGTAACCGTTATGTAACAGCGAGGTTGTTTTGGCGCACTATTTGCCTATTTTGTCTTCATTTATTTTACTTTTTAGCTTTTTACCATTGCTAAATAAAATTAGAAAAAACAGAAGTGTTTCTGGTTTATCTTTGCTGATGATGACATTTGGAGTCGCACAGAGTCTCTATTTCATAACGTATAACATTTATTTTGAGCGATACTTTATTGCTTTACCTTTTTTTGTAACAGGCGTATTAAGCGGCTTGATCTTGTACTTTTTTGCCCGTTACAACGCCGCAAAGCAAGAACGGCTTCAGTTAGTGCTTATGCTTGGCTTTTCGCTTATGCCGTTTTCGCTGTTATTAAGTCCAAACTTTGATACCGCATGGGTGCTCAACGCACTTACCTATGTAGGATTGGTGATGAGCTCAGTGCGCGTAATGCCACAAACCTACAAAACGCTGCGCACAGGTGATGTAAGTAATTTAAGTGCTCGTTATTTTAGTTTGCAGTTCATAGCGGGCATTTGTGGCTTAGTTGTTGAGTTAACAAATACCACACCAAGTACTTCACACTTACTTATGTTTATCATGTTGTTGCTGACTAATGCCGTGCAATTTGGTTGTATGCAATATTATAAAATGCGACCGATAATGGCTTAATGTTTTCATTTATATTTAGGTAAATATATGGCATGTTACTTTATCGTTATTCAAAGGATAGAGTATGAATTGGGAGCAATTTGGCTATTTATGCCGAATAAATAGTTCAGCACAGTTAAGCAAAAGCGATAAGCTAAGGTTAAGTGAAAAGGCGAGACTAAGCATATACCAAGGCGATAACGACGATAGTGAACTTGCAAAAGCGCTAGTTGCAGGTGTTGTGTCGCAAGACGAAATAGCCGCACAAAAAAGTGCAACTTATTACCAGTGCTTACCCAAATTAATCAACGATTTTAAATTTGAGCATAAAGGCTGGCTTGTTTATTTGACGTTTGTTTTTGCGTTTTTTTGTTTATCTTCTCTTCTTTACCAACTTTTTGTTGTCCCTGCATTTGTAGACATGTACAGCATGAATCAACAACATGATCACAATGTCTTTGATAGCTATTTTCGCTATTGGTATGTTCCGATCATATTATTATTTTTGCTGCTTAGTTTTATACTCAGCGTAATTTTAAAGCTCAAAAACGCCAGTATATTGAGTGAGTTAAAGCCGTTTTCAGGCTTGTTTAAAGTGTTTTTCCCACGAAAACTAGTCAAAAACTACGAAACACTAACTGCTATTTTATTCTTTCCATTAAGCTCAGTAAATTCAGGTGTTACAACCACAGAAACAAAGCATTTATATGAGTGTGAAGCACTGGGGTTAAATGCTCAAAATGAGTTTGAAGTACTGTTACAGCAGCAGTTAAAACAGTTTAATCAGCGCGCAAAATACTTTATTAATAAACTTATAATCGTTTATGGTGCAGTGATTGTTGTCTCTATTTATTTGTTTGTATCAGCGGCCTATAAACCACTATTTATGTATGGAGAAGTATTATGAAAGCAAAAGGATTTACGCTCATAGAGTTAATGGTGGTTGTATCAATTATTGGTATTTTGGCTGCTGTAGCATTGCCTCAATACAGTAAATACATGCAAAAGGCAGAGCTTGTTGATCCACTTGCTATGGCGGCTGCAATACGAGAAGACGTAACTGTGTTTTACCTCGAGAATAAACGTTTTCCTAATAATAATGAAGAAGCGGGTGTCCCTGCTAGTCAATACTTAATAGGGAATAGGGTAACGGGAATTACTATTAAAAACGGTGCCATACATATTGCTTTAGGCAACAAAGCATCTCGGCCTTTACAAAATACCACGTTAACGTTTAGACCAGCAGTTGTTGAGGGCAGCCCCTCTAGCCCAATTTCTTGGTTGTGCGGCTTTGATCAGCCAGTCACAGGAATGAAAGCGATTGGTGAAAATAAAACCTCAGTGCCAAAAGATTTATTACCCTCGGCGTGTATTTAAAATACTAGGGAAGCTAATGCAATTAACTATTCACCAAATTGATGCGTTTACACACGCTTTATTTAAAGGCAATTATGCAGCTGTTATCCCACTTGAGTCGTGGTTGGATGATGACCTAATGCTAAACATAGGCGCTGAAAACAACGTATCTGAAACTGCGTTTACCTGTAGGCAAACTGATGGGCGTTTTGCTATTCGTTGGTTTTCACCTTTAATGGAAATAGACTTTTGTGGCCATGCCACTTTGGCTGCTGCGTATGTATTATGTGAAGAACATAATGTATCGCAAATTCGCTTTATCGCTGATGCAGTGGGTGAGCTTATTGTTAATAAAAACAATGATGGTAGCTTCGCCATGACATTCCCTAAACAAGCACCTGTAGAGGTTAAAAACCCGCCACAGGCACTGTTAAATGGCTTGTCTATACAACCTATTAAGGTACTTAAAAATCGCCAAGCTTACTTTGCTGTTTATGAATCGGCTAAGCAAGTAGAGAGCTTAAATACCGAGTCGCTACTCTTAAAAACATTAGCGCCATACGATGTAGTTGCCACTGCGCCTAGTGATGAATACGATTTTGTTTCTCGTTATTTTTGGCCTGCCAGCGGTGGCGATGAAGATTATGTCACGGGCTCTATTCATACAGGGCTTGCTCCATATTGGGCACCGTTGTTAGGTAAAACACAGTTAACTGCCTATCAGGCATCTAGCCGAGGTGGTCATATACAGTGCGATGTTGGGGAGTCAACAGTAACTTTAACAGGCCATGCTGTTAGGTATTTAAAAGGCACAATTTACCTTTAATGGTGATAGGAATTAAGTTTATAAAAAAGGCCACAATCAATGTGGCCTTTTTTTGTTACAACTATTTACGCTTCGAGTGCTTTTGCAATTAAGCGATCAATATACTTTTTATGGGCTTTGGCTGCAGTATCTGCGCCCCATGACAGGCTTGTATCCGCTATTTCGGTTAACTGATAAAGCGCGGCTGTTTTAGCGAGGTTATCGAATTTGCTTGGTTTGCCTAAACCTGCAATTGCAATCAGTTGGTTTACATATTCAATTTGTAAATTGTGACTGATTGAGCTGGCCTCTGCGTCTTTAACAAAAATACTTGCAGTTAAATCCCCCATAAATTGATTTAAGCTATATTCGTTTCCGTATAAAGCGGTATCTGAAATACGCAGTAAAACGGCTGGGTGCAATAGCTGTGCAAGCACAGACTTTTGCATGCCCAAAATCATTTTGTGAGGTTTAGGGTCTTCATTTTTACCATAGTGATTAAACCCGCGGCGCTGTTGCTGCATGAAGTTATAAAGCGGTTGCATGCTTTGTAACACATCAGGTGCAAACACGTACTCGGCTAGAATTTCCATGGCTTGAGTTTGTTTTTCAAGCGGCACCGGGGTGAAAGGTTTGTCGGCGTTTGTATCACCTACAACGGCGCGCTCTACATAAACCCCACCAATTTGGCGAGATACAATACCTGCCTGCGATCTGTACTGGCCAAATAAGCTATTAGCTGAGGTAACAAGTTGCTGGTAAGAATCACCTTCAACAGTGGCTTTATCTTTAAGCTCAGTAAACAGTTTATTGATAAGTGCCATACGGTCTGCACCATAGGCTGCTGGGTTTGATGACAAATCGCCAATCATTACGCGGGGATCGATATGACGGCCCGGCGCGCGCATATCATCTGCATCGTTACCAAATGCTAAAGCATGCTCACTAGAACGCGCAAGAATTTTACTAAGGCGAGCTTGCTCGGCAGATGCGTCAGCCAGCGCTACGCTGTATCCGTAGTTAATAGCCCAGTCGTCGTATGGGCCTGGTTTAGTTTGAAAAATATCCCCTTGCTGCATGCCAATTGGTGCAATGTTAGCCGGTGCGTAGTCCATTACTGAGCCTGTTACGATACCTTGGGTTTTACTCTTGTCGTGCACTTCTTTCTCATCCCACAAAATAGATGATTTCATGTTGTGGTTAAGGCCCAATGTATGACCTACTTCATGCAGAATAAGCTGTGTTAACCCTTGGCGTATCATTTCGTTTTCTTCAATGCTATCGCCAGCAGCTAAGCCCTTTGCAAGCATAAGGTTTTGTTGAATTTCATGGCCTAATGAGCAGTTTAATTCACCAGTATGTGTACTATTGCTGTGGCTCATAGCGCCTTGTGTATAAAGGGTGTCGTAAATCCAGCGGTTTTTCATAAATACAAACTCAAGCATAATGTCTGAGCCCAGTATTTCGCCTGTTAGCGGGTTGGCAAGTGCAGGCCCGTAGCCACCAAATGGTGGTTTTGGCGATGAGGTCCAACGCAGTACATTGTAATTAATGTCGCCTGCATCCCAGTCGGCATCATCAGGTTGTATTTTTACTTCTAAGGCATTTTTAAAGCCTGCTTTTTCAAAAGAGCTGTTCCATGCAAGTACAGCGTCTTTAATTGTGTCGCGCCACTCTATTGGTGTGGTGTTTTCTATCCACCATGTAATTGGTTTTACAGGCTCTGAAAGTGCAGCGCTTGGGTTTTTCTTTTGTAAATCCCAGCGCTTAATTACATCTTCGTAAGGCGTCCAATCAGTTGACGTCATTTGATCAAACTGGTTTGTGAAATAACCAATGCGCGCATCGTCTAAACGAGGTTGGTAGTTGTTTTGTGGGAGTGCTACAAATGAATGCTGAACCTTCACAGAAACACTACGCGGGTCACTTACTGCGCCAGAGCCACGAACGGTTGGACTTGCATTGGTAAATACGTAATCTACGACAACGTCTAAGTTATTTGGGTAAGGACGCTGTTTAATAATGCGCGATTTTTTGCTGTCTAGCTTGCCTACTTTAAAACGTTTTTTCGCATTTTTATCTGCGGGATTGATAGTAGGAGATACTTTATGAAGTGCTTCACTTAAAAATAATTTATTGACGTTAAATGCAATTTTACCGTCTTCTTCTTTTTCTATTTTAATACTCGCAAGTACGGCTTCACTAATGTTTGCATTGCTGGCTTTTGAAATGGCACTGTTTTCGTCAAATTTATAACGAGGTGTTTTACTTATAATATCGATACGGTCGAAGTACTTTCTAAACTCAATGAGTTTGGTTTCACGGTAAGATCCACGAAAGTGTCCAGCATCAGTCACCCCATCAACTGTATGAGCAAAATAAACGAAAGAAGTATCAAGCTGTGATTCGTTAATGACCATTAAGTGCTTACCCGTTTTTTCGTCCTGATAAAGGTTAAATATACCGGCAAATTCGGTTTGACCTTTGATCATTTCACTTAATGTTTTTGGTTTTTTTTCGTCTTTTTTGTCATCGGCAAAAGCATGGCCGCTTAGGGCAAAACTGAGCGCAAGAGTTAGGGTGGTTAATTTCATAATGTCATCTTTTCGTTTGTTAATTTATTTTTACTGTACGTAATTTCAATTTGTTTCGTACAACAAATCGATGAAATAATACCTTTTTTATTTAATGTATTGATTTTAAATAGTAAAAGTTTGTAACAAAATATAATTTTATGGCTATATAATCTAATTTATAATTAAGTAATTAATTACGAGAAGTATAATTAATGCACATTTGTAACAGTTGCTTACAAATGTCACGTAATTGTTTAATTAAGCTCTGTTATTATGGCGTTAATAGAAATTTGGGGTAATTAGGATATGCAAACAAATTCACTTAGATGGGTTTTTCCATTTGTTGCGCTTGCTATAGGAGTTGTTGGTTTTAAAGCAATAAACGCTCTTGCAAATGAACAAGAAAAAAAAGCGTTAGTTGATACGCGACCTACTGTTCAAGTTGAGCCGGTTTCGGCTAACGACCATCAGGTTGTAATTAACAGCTATGGCGAAGTAAAGCCGCTGGAAAATACACAACTGTCTGCACAGGTATCGGGAGAGGTACTGAGTTGGCATCCGAGCTTTGTTGCCGGTGGGGTTGTAGCACGTGGTGAAACCTTATTTTCGATTGAAAAAGATAACTACGAAGCTGCAGTGCTCGTGGCTGAAGCTGAACTTGCTCGTGCCCAAGCAGGTTTAATTGAAGAACAAGCGCAAGCAAAAGTAGCTGAAGACGAAGCAAAACGCTTTCCAAGTAAAGCGCGTACTGATTTATTTTTACGCAAGCCTCAAGTACTTAGTGCGCAAGCAAATGTTAAATCAGCGCAAGCAGCATTAAAACGTGCGCAGCGAGATTTAGAAAACTGTGATGTTAAAGCACCTTACGATGCACTTATTGTGAGCCGTAATGTAGGTGTGGGCCAATACGTGACAATGGGCTCGCAAGTCGCTGAGCTAAACAATATAGAAACTGCTGAAGTAATTATTCCTATTGCAGGCTTTGATAGTGTGTTTTTGCCTGAGCGTATTAAAGGGATTACCGCAACCGTTATTCAAAAAGGCCTTAATAGCTTTACTCGTGAAGGCGTTATTGACCGCGATTTAGGTATTGTAGATAACGCAACACGTATGAGCAGTTTAGTGGTGCGAATTGAAGACCCGTATGGCCTTAAAAATAAACAACCAGCAATTAAATTTGGCAGTTATGTACAGGTTAATTTTGCTGGTACAACATTAAATAATATCTACCGTTTACCTCAAGCGCTTGTTAACAACCAAACCGTTTGGGTGGTAGGCGAAAACCAAACCCTTGAACCAAGAAAGGTAACGGTAATACGAGAAGAAGGCGAGTACTTCTATATTAGTAGTGGCCTAAAAGCTGACGATAAGCTGGTGGTTACGTTACCAGAATACCCTCAAAAGGGAATGGAAGTTAAAATAGCAGGTGCCCAACCGGCACCTGAAAGCTCTGATGTGAGCACCTCAAATACGCAACAGCTTTAAGGTGTAATAACAATGAGTGAATCAACACAAACAAAACAAACAGGGTTAATAGCTTATTTTGCTAATAACTCGGTTGCTGCAAACTTAATGATGTTGTTTATTATCGTAATGGGTTTTTTAAGCTACAAAACGATTCAGCGACAAATGTTTCCTAATATAGAAATTAACTATATTAACGTAAACGCTAATTACCCAGGCGCCTCTCCTCAGGAAATTGAAGAAAGTATTCTTATAAAAATTGAAGAATCACTTAAAGATATTACCGAAATAAAAAAAGGCGTGTATCGCGCATTTAGAAACGGCGGCTCTGCAAGGCTTGAAATTCATACAGACGCAGAACTCACCGATGTGCTTGATAAAGTAAAATTGCGTGTTGACGGTATTGCTACTTTTCCAGCCGGCATGGAACCGGTCACCATAAGTCAGATTGAATTTAGACAAGATGTAATAGGCATGACACTGGTTGCTGACTTGCCTTTATTTGAGCTTAAGCCGATAGCAAACAATATTGAAGATGAATTGCTGCAATTATCTAATGTATCGCTTGTGGTCAATGATGTACCGCTTGATGAAATAGCGATTGAAATCGACCCAGATACATTACGCCAGTACAACTTAACAATTTCAGATGTTATGAATGCTGTGCGTCGTTACTCTGCTAACTTTTCGGCAGGTCAGTTAAAAACTGATGCGGGAGTTATATCAGTTCGTGTTGAAAACCAATTTTATTCAGGCGAAGAATTTAGACAAATTCCGGTAAAAATTGGCGAGTATGGTGCCAAAGTTTTACTGCAAGATATTGCCACAATTAAAGATCAATTTACTGAAGGTGAACGTTATTTTAAGTTTAATGGTGAAAATGCCGTTTATTTATCAGTAAAAGCAACGCAATCACAAAATATTATTCCGGTAGCTGAATCGGTTAAAGCGTATATTGATAAAAAGAATAAAGAGCTCCCACCGGGTGTGCGTATAGAGCCTTTAATGGATATGACGTACTACCTAAACGCTCGCTTAGATATGATGAAATTAAACCTTCTTCAAGGTGCGATTTTAGTCGCAATTATGTTGTCGTTATTCTTACGCTTTAAGTTGGCATTGTGGGTAATGATAGGTTTACCAGTGTGCTTTTTAGGCGCGATGATGGTGATGCCACTATTTGGTATTAGCATAAATATCGTTTCGTTATTTGCGTTTATCATGGTGCTAGGGATTGTGGTGGATGACGCCATTGTCATAGGCGAAGCCGCATACAGTGAGGTTGAAAAAAGTGGCGGCGGTGTCGATAACGTAGTACGTGGTGCAAAGCGTGTAGCGACTCCAGCGACATTTGGTGTACTTACTACCATTGCAGTATTTGCGCCGTTTACGCTTTCGAGCGGCCCTGAAAGTGCCTTTTTTTACGTTATTGCTGTTGTTGTTATGTTGTGTTTGGTATTTAGCTTAATTGAATCGAAGCTCATATTACCTGCGCATATTGCACATACACATTTTACTCCTATCAAAAAAGGTGGCTGGCGAGATAGATTTAATACCCGCTTTTTTGTTTTTGTAAACGGCCCATATAAACGTTTTGTTTCCAAGTGTGTTGAATGGCGTTGGACTGTTTTATTTAGTTTTATTGCTTTATTAGTGCTGACTTTTGCTTTAATTGCTTCAAATCAGGTGCGCACTATTCCTTCACCTAAAGTACCGCATGATTTCCCACAAATTAATATTGAAATGAATGACAACGTATCCGACATTCAAACTATTAATGCTATTCGCGAAATAGAAGCGATGGTGCTTGAGGTAGATAAAGAAACAGAGCGTCAAACAGGTCAAAAAATTATCCGTGACGTGCTCGTGTTTAACCAAGGCCGCACAGAGGCGCAATTATTAGCCCCATTAGTTGATGAAGGCTTACGTCCTTACGATGCGTTTGAATTATCGCGCCGTTGGCGTGAAGCCATGCCTAATATTGCAGGTGTTAAATCGTTAACTATTCAAGACGACGTAGGCGGCGGTGGCGGCAACGGTGGTGGCGAGTTTGGTTACCTTCTATTTGGGTCTGATATCGATACATTAAACGAAGCTGGGCGTCGTTTTATTCAATTACTTCAGCAGCAAGAAGGCTTGTTTGATATAAGTTCAACCATAGATCCAGCAAGTAAAGAAGTGCAAATGAGTTTAAAACCCGTTGCCTTTGATTTGGGGTTAGACTTAGCCAGTATTGCTAATCAAGTAGGTGCCAGTTTTTATGGTGGCGAAGCACAACGCGTAATTAGAAATGGTGAAGAAGTCCGTGTAATGGTTCGTTACCCTAAACTTACACGCGAAGCATTTTCATCACTTAAACATACAGTGGTGACTACACCAACAGGGCGCGAAGTGTTATTGGGTGATGTGGTTGAGCTAACCGAAACTCCCGGTATTAGCTACATTCGCCGTGAAGGTGGCTATCGAACTGTTTATGTGTACGGCAGTATTGATGAAGAGCAAATTGAGCCGGGCGAAGTGGTTAAACAGGTAAAAGAAAACCTATTACCACAGCTTAAAGAAGAATACCCAAGCGTTAAATCAGAACTTGGTGGTGCTATTGAGGAGCAACAGGCGCAAGCCAATGAGCAAATGTTGTTTTTTATTGGAGGCATGATACTAGTTTACATACTGCTTGCTGTACCACTAAAAAGCTATTCACAACCGCTTATTGTAATGTCGGTTATTCCGTTTAGCTTAACGGGGGCTATTTGGGGGCACTACTGGTTTGATTTGGATATGAGCTTAATGTCTGGCTTTGGTCTTATTGCTGCAGCGGGCGTTGTAATTAATGACTCCTTGGTTATGACCGACTATGTAAACCAGGTACGTAAGCAAGGCGTTAGCGTTAAAAATGCTGTAATTGAAGCCGGCTGTGCGCGTTTCAGAGCAATATTACTCACCTCAATCACTACGTTTGCTGGTGTGTTGCCTATTATGTTTGAAACCAGCCTACAGGCTAAGTTTGTAATTCCTATGGCAGTTGCGCTGGGATTTGCAGTTATGTTTGCAACCTTAATTACGCTTATTCTTGTACCTTGTTTGTACATTATATTAGGTGATATTGGGGCCTTATTTAAAAACACTTACCGACGTATTTTTAAACGAAGAAGTGTAGAAGTGTCTGTTGATAGCTAATTTTTGCTAAACAATAAAAAAGGACTGAGTGTTAACACTCAGTCCTTTTTTTATTTTTATTATGTTTATAATTAGTCTTTAAATTGCTTGTGGCAATCTTTACAACCTTTCGCCCAAGCACCAAAGGCTTTACCAATAACCGCTTTGTCGCCAGATTGGGCAGCTAGAGCAAGTTTGTCTGCGTTTGCAGCAAACGCATTGGCTTTTTCAACAAATACCGTATTTTCAGACCAAACAGCAGCCAGTGCCGATGTATCGCCTTTGTCTGTTCCTGCGTAGAAAGCTTCCCAAGGCATTTTTGAAAGCGCTGCTGCGTTATTTGCACGCATTTTGAATTGTTCTGCATCAAATGGAACCTTGCCTTTAAGCATTGCGCCCATATCGCCAATTTGAACTGATAGCATAGAAAAAGCACTTTGACGGTATTCAATAGCGTCGCTTGGCTCTTTAAACGCAGAGTTTGCAGATACACTTAGCGCGCATGTTGTTAGTAATGCACCCGCTAGAATCTTTTTAAATTTCATATTATTGCCCCTGTTAACTATTTTTTGACTATTGCTTTGTATCTTAGCTATTGGTTTTATTCAAGCTAATACAGAAAAATTAACTAAAAGTTAATCGTTCATATCAATATCAGCAAATATCATCCCTCGTCGCATACTGCGAGTTGCTAAGAAAACTTCACCTAATAACGACATAAACGCACATATTAACAACGCCATAGCGGCCACAAAACAGCTGGCGATAGTAACGCCTAAGTTTATTGATTGAATGTGAGATAAAAATAATAGCATAACCACTGCGCATACAAGCAAAGCGCTCAAAACACTTAAACTAAAGGCTATGTGTATACAACGGGAGCGTTTTAATAGAGCGCGAAGCTCAGTTGCAAGCGATTTATTAAAATCTTCATCGGTGCTTACTTTTAGTTTGCGCTCCAATTGCCTTGCACGGTCTGTAATACGAGCCAAGCGGTTTGATAAAACGCCAAGTGTAGCTGCAATACCGGTTATTAAAAACACTGGTGCAACAGCTGTTTGTATTACTTTAGCCATAGTTAAAATGTTGATCACATCATTATTCATAAAGTACCTAGTTATTATGCAGTTTTTGTTTACAAATATTCACAAAAGTGAAATGTGGTTTTATTTATTTATATCAGTTGCTTGGTGCTTGTTTGATTGTTTTTTTTATGTGCTTAATGCTTATTTGTAACCAAAGTGTTGCTTGGTGGGGGATGAACGTTTTATATTCGTCCATACATTGTAATTTGCTTTATTAATGTGACTACAATAATACATAAAATATCCTAGGGGAACTCATGAGTAACAATATAATAAAAAAGACAGCGATAGCGACGGCTGTTTCTAGCGCATTTGTGGCAACACTTGCAAGTGCCGCTGAATTACCAAAAGCAAATATTAACTACAAACAAGTAGAACAAGTAGTTGAAGTTGCAGCAGACAAAAAAGAGCCTTCAGCTCATATGATCGTTCTTAAAGCAACAACATCTGTGGATGCAGTATCAGCTGGAACTTATCAGGCTTCAAGTAGCCGTGAAATAACAGCTCAGGTTGAGCAGCTTCAAGACATAATGACTGCAGAGTTGAGTAACTTAGATTTTGATGCAAAAGTAATTGGCAAAACAAAGATTCTTGCTCCAACGTTAATAGTTCAAGCAACACCTGAAGCTTTAAAGCAGATTGCAAAAGATGATCGCGTTGCAAAAGTATTACCAATGTTTGACCGTGAACTTCACGTTGCAGCAAGCTCTGATTATATTAACGCTAAACCATTAATTACTGATGGTATTGTAAGTGGTAAAGGTCAGCGCGTTGCAGTACTAGATACAGGTATTGATTATACTCACGTAGCATTTGGCGGTGCGGGTACTGTTGAAGCATACCTAGCGGCACAAGAAGACCCTACAACAGTTACATGGCCGCAAGGCATTGTACAAGGTGGCTATGACTTTATTCGTGATGATGCAGATCCAATTGAAAATGATGCTGCAAATTCACCGTCAACAGGTAATCCAACAAATCATGGTACATCATCTGCAAACTCTGTAAACGGTATTGCACCAGAGGTTGAGCTATACGCATATTCTGTATGTGGCGGTGGTTGTCCAAGTGCAGCACAAGCAGCTGCATTAGAGGCTGCAATGGATCCTAACGGTGATGGCGATATTTCAGATCGTGTTGACGTGATGAACATGTCTCTTGGTGGTGAATTTGGTGATACTTACACTGGTGGTGGTACACAATACCTAGTTCAACGTGCTGTTGAATTAGGTGTTAACATGGTAATTTCTGCCGGTAACGATGGTGATAACCCATTCCGTGTTGGTGGCCCAAGTACAACTCCTAATGCCTTATCTGTTGGTGCAATGACGCATCCAGCAACAGAAGTTGGTATTGCAAGTGGAACAGTTGCAGGCATTGAAGGCGATATTCAAGCGTCAGGTTTTGGCCCACAAGATGGCTTTACCCTATCAGGTGCTGATATTGATTTAGTATACCCTACAGCAAATCAAAACGGCTGTGACGCTTTTGCAGACGATGTTGACTTTACAGGTAAAGCGGTACTAATAGATCGTGGTGCCTGTGCATTTACACAAAAAGTACTAAACGCACAAGCTAAAGGTGCTGAGTTTGTATTTATTGCAAATAACATTGACGACGGCACACCAGCCCCAATGGGTGGTTTTGATGCTGACGTAACTATTAAAAACGTTGGGATTAATTTTGCAGCGGGTGCTGCACTAAAAGCACAGCTAGAAGCTGGCGGCCCTGCAACATTTGATATTAGTGTTGAGATTAAAACAACAGCGGGTGCTGTGGCAACATTCTCATCACGCGGCCCTTCAATGGATGGCTTACTTAAACCAGAAATTACAGCGCCAGGTACAAGTATTGACGTAGCAGCAGCAGGAACTCAAACTGGCACTAATCCTGTGTCGGGTACCTCGTTCTCAGGTCCAATTACAGCCGGTGCGGTTGCTATGATCCGTGAGGCTCACCCAAACCGTAATGCGTTTGAAATTAAAGCCACTATTATGAACGCGGCAAACCTTGAAGTTACTAACGAGCCATTGGCTATCAATCCTGATTCAGAGCTGGCACCTATTAGTATGATTGGTGCTGGTTTAGTTGATGTGACTAAAGCTGTGAACTTACCTGTTGCAGCATGGGTACATAATGCTGAGTTTGATACAAAACAAGCTGCCCTTTCTTATGGTTTAGTGAGCCTTGCAGAAGCCGGTTCTATCACTAAAACGGTCACTGTTAAAAACTTCTCTGCTGAAGCGAAAACATATAACCTTCGTACTGAAGCACGTTACGAAAGCGACGAAAAAACTGAAGCTGTTAGCTGGGATTTCCCAGAGTCAGTAACAATCCCTGCTGGGCAAGCTGTAAACTTTGACATCACAATGATGGTTGACCCAAGTAAACTACCTGCATGGGAATTAGAGAATCCATTTAGTGCTGATGATATCGCTGCTCGTAGTGCTGCACTAACATCGATTGAGTTTGATGGTGCATTAGTATTTGATGATGCGTCAACAGATACAACCCACGATTTACACGTTGTGTATCATGCAATGCCAAAAGCAGCAACAGAGCTAAGTTATACTGCCGAGCTGATTGACAATAAAGTTGCACTAGTACTTGAAAATACTGGCCAGACTGAAATCACTCCTCAGGCTGAAAGCATTATTGCAGTAGGTACAGAGAAAACAATGGAAGAGGCAGAGTATAATATTCTGTCGAGCACATTCTCTGCATTTGGTGCAGACTTCTGTGATTCAGGTATTTACATCACTTCATCAATTCAATTACGTGACCCGCTAACGCATACATTCCAAGCAGGTTACAGAGTTGAAATCGATACAGATAATGATGGTGTTGCTGATCAGTTCTTACAAAACTTAAATGACCGTGGTCGTACAACTGCGTCACCAGGTCGTAGCCGTACATTGATCGGTACTACTGACGGCGCTGGCAACGATGGTTGGGCGTGGGGTACACCACTTCTTCATTCAGCAGGTGAAGATACAATCACATTTACTGGTTGTTCTGAGCTAATGAACATTGATGGGTCGTTACTTGGTCAGCCAATGAACTTTAGAGTATCTGTTGGTTACCCAAGCTACCAATCAGGTGTATTCTCTGAGACAGACAGTGTAACTGGTTCAGTTGTATTTGGTGTTCAACCACAAGTTCAAATGACTTCGCTTGAAACTGGCGAAGCTGTTGCATCACTTCTACCTGGTGAAAAAGCAATGGTATCTGCAAGTGGTCCATTTGTTTTATCTCAGGGTGCTGGCACAAACATCATTAAAGCAATGACAAGTGAAGAGCTTACATTACCAGCTATTGAGGCGCCTATCTTAGTAGGTGGTGAATTCTCAGTTTCTGAAGATGCGGCTGATGGTACAGTAGTTGGCACGCTTACAATTGAAGAAGCCGATTTTGACTTAGCGGTTTCTGAGTACTACGTTCAATCAAACACAAATATTGGGTTAGGTGTTGATGAGCAAGGTCAAATTGTGGTTGCTGACACCAACATGCTAGCAGGTGATACTACTGCTGAAATGGAAGTTGTTGCGATTGATATTCGAGGCAATGTTTCTGAGCCTGTAACTGTAACTGTTAATGTAACTGCAGTAGTACCTCCGGCAGTTGTTATTCCAGAGCCAGAGAAGAAAAGTTCGTCAGGTTCATTAGCTTGGTTAACGCTTCTAGTAGCACCGTTCGCATTCATGCGTCGTCGTAAGCAAAAGTAAGCTTAAAAATGATTAAGTACTAAATTAAAGGGAGCTTCGGCTCCCTTTTTACATAGCTTCACAAACTAAATCACAAAAGGTATTAATTTTAGGTATATTTAGGTAACAAAAATAATAAGGACTTTGCCTCATGACACGTACTCCCTTTGCACTTGCTGCACTCTCGCTTGCTATTTTAAGCGGGTGTAATAAAGCCCCAGAAGAAACTCAAAAAAATACGGTTCAAGTTGAGTCAGCTCAAGCTGTAACAGCAGTAGCACCAATTGCTAAAAAAGTACCCCATGAAATGACCATTCATGGCGATACACGTATCGATAATTACTACTGGCTCAGAGATGACGAGCGAAAAGCACCTGAGATCATTAACTATTTAGAAGCCGAAAATGCGTATTCTGACGCTATGCTTGCGCATACTAAAAAATTACAAAGTAGTTTATTTGAAGAGCTTAAAGGGCGAATCCAAAAAGATGATGACTCTGTTCCGGTAAAAGACGGCCAGTACTATTACTCGTCGCAAACTCGCGGCGATAATGAGTACGCTACTTACTTACGCAGTAGTGATTTTGCAGGCACCGATCAGGAAGTTATTTTAGACGTAAATGAATTGGCTAAAGGTCATGACTATTTTGCGGTGAGTGGCCTAAATGTCAGCCCAAATGACAACTTAATGGCGTATGGTGAAGATACGGTAAGTCGCCGTGTTTACAACATAAAAATTAAGGATTTAAGTACTGGTAAATTATTAGACGACACGCTTGAAGGCACCAGTGGTTATGTTGTGTGGGCGAACGACAATAAAACAGTCTATTACATCAAAAAAGACGCGCAAACCTTACTCGGGTATCAGGTTTATCGTCATACGCTTGGTACACCACAAAGCGATGACGAACTTGTTTACGAAGAAACAGACACAAGCTATTACACAGGTATGAGCAAGAGCAAAGACGGCTCAGAAATTTATATTTGGCATAGCAGTACTGATGCATCGGGTTTGTCAGTACTTAGTGCAAATGATGTAAACGCTAAGCCTAAGCGCTTAATTGAACGTGAAGCCAACCTTGAATACAGCATTTCCAAATTAGGCAATACTTATTACATTGTCACTAATTTAAATGCCGTTAACTTTCAGCTTATGAAAGTAGATATTGATAAAGCCGGTGATAAAGCAAATTGGCAAAGCGTGATCCCTGCGCGCGAGGGTATTAAACTCGAAGGTGTTGAGTTGTTTGATGACTACTTAGTATACCAACAACGCGAAATGGGCCAATCAACACTGATTGCGCGTAATTTAACATCGGGCAAAGAGTTACCACTAAGCTTTAACGACAGTGCATATACAATTAATGCGTACGGTAATAACGAATTAGACAGCGATACGCTGCGTGTTTACTACACCAGTATGACGACGCCGGGTTCATCTTATGATGTTAATTTGGCCACTGGCGAAAAAACATTATTAAAACAACAAACAGTATTAGGTGACTTTAACGCAGACAACTATGCCTCAGAACGTATTTTTGTAACAGCACGCGATGGCGTAGAAGTACCGGTGAGTTTGGTGTATCGAAAAGAGTTATTTAAAAAAGATGGCACTAACCCATTATTGCAATACGGTTATGGTTCGTATGGCGCAACAATGGATCCGAGCTTTTCTTCTGCACGATTAACGTTGCTTGACCGTGGTTTTGTATTTGCAATTGCCCATGTACGTGGTTCGCAAATGTTAGGTCGCCCGTGGTACGAAGCGGGTAAGCTACTAACCAAGAAGAACACGTTTAACGACTTTGTAGATGTAACTAAGTCATTAGTTGAGCAAAAATATGGTGCAAAAGACAGCATATTTGCACAAGGCGGCAGTGCCGGTGGACTATTAATGGGTGCAGTAGCAAACCAAGCGCCTGAGCTTTATAAAGGCATGGTTGCACAGGTTGCGTTTGTTGATGTGGTTACTACTATGCTAGATGAAACGATTCCGCTTACAACTAACGAGTATGGCGAGTGGGGTAACCCTAACGAGAAAGAATATTACGATTATATGTTGTCGTATTCACCGTACGATCAGGTCAGTAAGCAAGACTACCCTAATATGTTAGTTACTACAGGCTTACACGATTCACAAGTTCAATATTTTGAGCCAGCAAAATGGGTTGCTAAGCTGCGTGACTACAAAACAGATGATAATAAACTATTATTTAAAATAGATATGGAAGCCGGGCACGGCGGTGCTTCTGGCCGTTTTAAACGCTTAGAAGATGCCGCGTTAAATTATGCATTTATGCTTGATTTAGCGGGTATAAAAAAATAACAAACCCTAGGGACTGTTGATTTTATTTGCAAAGGTCAGCGGTCCCACAATTCAACTAAGTAATGAGCTAAGGCGTAACGTTAAGTTACGCCTTTTTTTGTGGCAAATTAAAGCTAAACATAGTGCCTTTGCCTAGTTCACTTTGTACATTTATTTCACTGTCCATGAGTTTTAATAGCCCGCGGCAAATAGCAAGGCCCAAACCACCTTGTTGTCGGCCGGCTTTGTTAGAATTACTAGCTTGGTAATGAGGATCAAAAATGGCATTTAACTCTTCGTGTTTAATACCCACGCCGGTATCAGAAACCTGCACAAATAATTGATTGTCATCACCGCGTTTTACACGCACAGCAATACTGCCGTCACGCGGGGTATGCCTAATGGCGTTATCGATTAAGTTACTTAAAACACGCTCAAGTTTGGCTATGTCGGCAATGACAGGAAAGTCACAAATTTCTGGCTCAACCGATAAATTAATGCCTTTTTTCTCTACGGCCAAACTAAACTTAGCAATACAATCGTAAATAAGTTCACCTAGGTTAAATGTTTCTTTGTTAATACTTATTTCGCCATTTTCGAGGTGTGCGAGTTCAAAAATTTGCTCTATTAGTTGCTTAAGTTGGCCACAGTTATTCAGTGATACTTGCAAGTACTCTTGCTGCTCTTGCGGACTTAGTTTGTCACCTGACTGATTTAACACCTCTAAAAAACCTTGTAACGAAGCCAGTGGCGTACGTAAGTCATGAGATAAGTGAGTAAGTAGCTCTTTGCGTTGTTTATCGCCTTGCTCTAGTGCTTTAAATTGCTCGTTTATACGTGTGAGCATTGCTTGAATAGTTCGGCTTAAGCTATGGACTTCATTACTTTTTTGAGTTGAATAGATACTCAGTTTTGTGTCGTTTAGGCTGTAGTTTGCAGCCTCAATTTTGCTTACATCTTTTGCAAGGTGTTGAATAGGGTTTGTAAAAAATCGCAGTAAAATAAGCATCGCAATAAATAAAAAAACGAGTGCTGAGCCTAACCATATGGCAGCCAATAATAACGAGTCGTTACTTTTTATATGATTAAGAGAGGTGTCGTATGCCTCACCACCAATAATCACATATAAATACCCTTGCAATGTGTTGTTATTAAAAACAGGCGCCACAGAAAATATTTTTTGTTGATCAGGGTTTCTTGGGTTGTCGCCATAAACAGGTGTAGCACTTGGGTTAGCTATAAGGTGCTTTAATGGCGTTAAATTAATATGTGTACGCTTCACTTTTCCGGGTTCTGCGGAGTAAGTTAATATTTTTCCGTTTTCGTCTACAAAGTAAAATTCAAAGGCGGGGCCGAGTAACATTAAGGTATGAAATAGGTTTTCAAGGGCTTCGTAATCGTATACGCCTTCTTTTATCAATGGGTTATCTTGTACTAAATGCTCAGCTAGCGCTAAATGTAAATTTTGTTCTCCATGGTGTTTAGAGTTGAGTTCTAGTTGTTTACTCCAGCTATAAACCAGCGCGCAAATAAAACAAAAAATAACGGCTAACGACACTGCTAATTTTTGGTACAAAGAAAGTCTCATAATAAAAATCTTAATTAAGTTGGCTTGGATTGAGTTTGTATCCCACACCCCAAACGGTTTCTATAATAGGTGTCGATTGGTGCAATTCAAGCTTTGCGCGTAACCGATTAATATGTGAATTAACAGTATGTTCGTAACCGCTATGTTGGTAGCCCCAGACTTTATCAAGTAGTTGCTGGCGACTAAATACATGGTTAGGGTGGCGTGCAAAATACACCAGCAAATCAAACTCGGTGGCAGTTAGGTTAATTGCCTGTTCGGCTAAATACACTTGATGAGAGTCAAACTCAATGTTTAATGAGCCAACTTTAAGGGTTTGTTCACTTGCAACAGAGGGTTCATCGGTATTTTGGCTGGCGAGTAACTGTGCTCTGTGTCGAAGTTGGGTTTTTACTCTGGCTTGTAGTTCACGTGCAAAAAAGGGTTTACAAATATAGTCGTCTGCGCCCATTTCTAGGCCAATAACCCTATCCATGTCACTACTTAGTGCGGTGAGTAAAATAACGAAGGTCTTTGGATAGTGCTCTTTTATTTTACGACATAAACTTAATCCATCCATTTGCGGTAGGTTTATATCCAGTAAAATAAGCCCGTAGGGGTGCTTGGCAATTTTTTTTAGAGCCAGTTCAGCACTGATCACATGATCCACATGTAAATTTAGCGATGTAAGCTGTGTGGTAATTAATTTACCAATTTCTCTGTCGTCTTCAACTATGAGTAATTTTTCATGACGCATTGTTTATCCTCGTAAAAAAAAGGGGGCTTCCGTGCGCCCCTACTTCCCCATTACAAGCTGGTATATCAAGGTCAATACTGATAAACGAATTACTGAGTGCGGGTAATAACCACTTTTGCTAATGGGTTATCAAACTTATGTTCAGGGCTAAGCACTGAACTAGATAAACCATCTTCATTTGTAACGACACCTGGGTGTCTTGCTACAAAATTAACATCATCACGGGCTTCATTAAAACCTTCTCCGCCATCAGCAGGACCGGGTATCGTACCAGCTGCTTCTGTATTTGCTTCAGTACCTGCATCGTAAGCAACTGTGGTGCGAGTTAAAGAGTCGCCCACGGCTAATGAAGATACGTCTAAAGCACTAAGACCGGTAAATCCATCATTCGTATTCACCATCATAGTGGCAAGTGAAAGCTTGAGTGCTTCAAGTGAGTCTGTCGTTAATGTGATCGTGGTATTTGCGCCAGGTCCAACAGGGCCTTCGCTTGATGCATTTGCAATGGCGTTTTCTAATGCAAGTAGTTGGCTGTTGTCGCCTCCTTCTGCCATTGTTTCTAATGCAACCGATGCAGGACTACCTATTTGCCAAAGTGTGCCTTCTGTATGTGCAATAATGGCAATAGGCGATAGTGGCTGCCCTGCGGTTAAATTACTGACGGTTACATCAAATGTATAGCTTACAGGCTCAGGAGTCGGCGGTGTGACAACTTGAACAGGATCGTTACTGTCGTTGTCGCCACAGGCTGCAAGTGAAGCTGCAAGTGCAACAACCACGATGCTTTTTTTAAGAGTATTTAAAGATGCCATGATTACGCTCCTACTTAACCGTAACGGTTAGTTTAGCTACAGGGTTTAACCATCTGTGAACCGTGTTGCTTAAATCACTATTACCAGCGGTTAAGTCGTCGTCACCTAGTGTACCAGGGTGAATATGCACATTAATGTTGCTATCGGTGCTTGTTAAGCCTGCGCCACCTGTACCCGCATCACCACCTGGTGCTGCAGGAATACCTGGCGTACCAGGTGCTCCAGAACCTTCAACCACGAGCTCATTATTTTGCTCAGTGCCCGCATCGTATGCATTTAAATAAACTGTGTAGGTACCGGCTTCGGTTGGTATTTTCCAGCTATCAAGGCCAACAAAGCCATCGTTTGTAGGTAGTAACATAGCGGTCACTGATAAGTAATCGTTACCGTCAGTCGTCATTAGTGTTGTCATGGTTGATGACGATGGTGCTAATAGACCTTCTGCTGGGTTTGCAGCCATATCGCTACCTGCTGCAGTGGCTTGTGCCATTAGCTCCGCAATGTTGCCGCCTTCAGCCATTGTTTGTAATGCGGTAGAAGCTTCAGTTGCAACTTCAAAAAGCTTATCTTCACTGTTGTGTGCTGTAACGAGTAGCGGAGTGAAGTGAATGCCTTGGGTTAGGTTGGTTATTGTTAAGTCTAACTCTGCAGCCATGGTTGACTGGCTAGCTACCGCTAAAAGAGTTGCAAGTGTAAAAGTTGAAGCTTTCATTTTTTATTTCCTGTAAGTGATGATTCGAGATAAGTATTGAACAATCGTCTCCAGAAACTCTCACAAACTTATCACTTTTTTATCACAGGAATGTAGGTTGTGATTTTTGTAAATAAATACGCCAGAAAACTTATAGACCTGTGTATAATTAAACCGCATTATAAAAATTAAAGGATTGTGTTATGGAAGAAAATCAACAGGTTAAAGTAGTAAATAAAGATGAGCGCACATGGGCAATGTTGTGCCATTTAAGCGCGTTTGCTGGATTTATTGTGCCGTTTGGTTCAATCATAGGACCATTAGTTATTTGGTTAATTAAAAAAGATGAAATGCAAATGGTCAATGAGCACGGTAAAAAAGCGCTTAATTTTCAGATAACCATGGCAATTGCCTATATTATTTGTTTTGCATTGATGTTTGTTGTGATCGGTGTAATTTTATTACCTATTGTGGCTATCTTTTCTTTTATTATGGTGGTTTTAGCGAGTATTAAAGCCAATGAAGGTAAAGAGTTTAATTATCCACTGAGTTTAAATTTGATAAAATAAGCGCTCAATTATTTGTATAAACCGACCCTAGCCTTAGGCTGGGGTTTTACCTTTTCCCGCAAGGTTATTATGCTTTATCTAACGCTGTTTTTAAGCGCATTTATTTCAGCTACGCTATTGCCGAGTTCTTCAGAGGTGATCATGGTGGGAATGATCACACAAAGCCAAGTTAACCTTTGGCTTTTATGGTTGGTAGCAACACTAGGTAATGTATTGGGAAGCTGTGTTAACTACTGGTTAGGCACGCAAGTTTTACGTTTTAAACATAAAAAGTGGTTTCCGGTATCAGAACAAGGGCTTGAAAAGGCACAAAATCAGTTTAATAAATATGGCGTATACAGCTTATTGTTTGCATGGCTGCCTGTTGTTGGCGACCCATTAACAGTTATTGGCGGTATTTTTAAAGTGAGGTTTAGCGTGTTTTTACTTTTAGTAACACTTGGCAAAGGCGCACGCTATTTAGCGGTTATTGCCCTTGCCGTGGGAGTCGAAGCTCTTATTTAAGCTATACGTACGCTACTTTGTCCAATCAAGTGTTAACGATACAGAGTCAGCAAAGCGAAGCGCATGCGGTTTATCTACACGGGCTTTAGCATAATTCACACTCGGGTGTGAATGACAAACAGCAAGAATTTCAGCGACTAGCTTTTCTAGTAATAAAAAGTGTCCTTGCTCAACTAAACTAATCACCTCTTTGGTGATCACTTTATAGTTAAGTGCTTGGTCTACTTCATCGGTTTTACATGCGTTGTCGGCAGGGTAGTGAATCTCAAGGTTGATCACTACGTCTTGCTTTTTTTCACGTTCTTCAGGATTAAAACCAATAAATGTACGTAAGCGTAAGTTAGTAACATTAATAATTGCGTTGGCCATAGATTACCCTTTAATAAGCTGCAAAAATTCGTTGCGTGTTTTAGGGTCGCTTCTAAAGTTACCCAGCATTACTGATGTACGCATGCTTGAGTTTTGCTTTTCTACACCGCGCATCATCATGCACATGTGCTTAGCTTCAACAATAACGCCTACACCTTTTGCGCCAGTCACTTCTTCAACGGCTTTGGCAATTTGATGTGTTAACTGTTCTTGTATTTGAAAGCGACGCGAAAACATATCAACAATACGCGCAAATTTAGATAACCCCAGCACCTTGCCGTTTGGAATATAAGCAATATGGCAGCGGCCAATAAATGGTAGCAAGTGATGCTCACACATAGAGTAAAGTTCTATATCTTGCACGAGTACCATGTCGTCTGCATCAGAGGTAAATACGGCATTATTAGTAATTTCATCAAGCGTTTGGCGATACCCTTGTGTCAGATATTCCATTGCTTTTGCAGCACGTTTTGGTGTGTCTAATAAACCTTCGCGTTCAGCGTCTTCGCCTACGGCGGTTATAATTTTTTGGTAGCTGTCTTTTAATTCGTTATGCATAGGTGTCTCAGTGTTTTTTACTTTAAATGACGTCCGCCATCAACAGGGATAGAGCGCCCTGTTATGTACTGACTTTGTAATAGTAAATCAATGCTGTTTATAATTTCTTGGCACCCAGGTTCGATGCCCATCAATGATTTTTTAAGTGTTTTAGCGCGGTATTGTTCGTCGTCGTGCTCATTAAAAATAATAAGCGAAGGCGCAACCGCATTTACTTTTATATTGGGTGCATATTTTGCACTAAACGATTTTGTTAGATTATCAAGTGCGCCCTTGCTTGCCGCATATGCCAAATGCTTAGGGCTTCCTGTTTCAACCACATAGTCAGTAAGGTGTACAATATCAGCCGCAGCACCGCTAACTTGCTGGTACGCTAAAAGTAAGTCAGCGCACTGCATATTAATTAAGTAGGGTGTTTTGGCATGAATGCGCATCATGTTATCAAAAAGCTTGGCGTGGTCTGGGTTATTTGCTTCACAATCCCAGCTAGACGCATTGTGTATAACAGCCTTTAAGGATTGGGTATGGGCTTTCAATGTATTAATAAACTCATTAATTCCTGCATCAGTACTGAAATCGGCATGGATACAAGTCACTCCCTGCTGCGCTAGTTTTTCTACGGCATCATGGCGAGTACGATAAGTAATAATCACTTTTTGCCCTTGGGTTAAGTAATGCTGAGCAAGGGCTAGGCCGATTCGTTGGCCTGCGCCAGTAATTAAAATAGGCGATGTCATATAATGCAGTGTTCTCTTTGGCAAGTTTTTAATAAATATTAGTACGTTAAGTGCAATGTGTACGTAACATTTGAGTAGGGCGATCAAAAAAGCAATTAAACTAGATGCTGTTAATTGCTTTTTATATCACTTATATCAATCGTAAATTGTTGGTATTGGCTGGCGTTTATGTTGCGTGCGCAGATATATACCGATTAACTTTTGCTCCACCTCTTCAGAGACAGGTTTGCCCTCTAAAAAATCATCAATTTGATTGTAACTTAAACCGAGCGCTTCTTCGTCGGTGAGGCCCGGTCGGTCGCTTTCTAAATCGGCTGTAGGGGCTTTTTCAACAAGCACTGCTGGCGCACCTAGGGCAGTCGCTAGTGCGCGAACTTGGCGCTTAGATAAACCAAAAAGAGGCGCTAAATCACATGCACCATCGCCAAATTTAGTGTAAAAGCCTGTAATGTTTTCTGCGCTATGATCGGTACCTACAACTAAGCCTTGGCTAAAACCGGCAATTTCGTATTGAGAGACCATACGTTGGCGTGCTTTAACGTTACCTTTAATAAAATCTATTTGAGCTTGCTCTGGTAATGCGTCACCGCTGCTAGTCATTGCGATTAACACTTGCTCATGTAACGCATCAGCAGCAGGCTGAATATTAACGGTCATACGCTTACTTGGCTGAATAAAATCTACCGCCATTTGTGCTTCGTCTTCATCAGCTTGCACGCCGTAAGGTAGGCGCACAGCAATAAATTGATATTTGTTGGTGCTGTGTTCTTCATTTAATTCGTTAACAGCTAATTGGCATAAACGGCCGCAAGTTGAAGAGTCAACCCCGCCACTAATACCAAGCACAAGCGAGCGTGAGTGGGCTGCAACTAAACGTGCTTTTATAAAGTTAACCCGACGAGAGATCTCAGCGTTTACATCAATGGTTGGCTGAACTTTCATTTCAGCCATTATTTCGGCGCGCATTGCCGGCTCCTTGTAAGATTTTAAATGTGATACGCAATAAACTTATTATGTGATTTAGTTTTACTTATTTAAAGCCCTAAATGTGCTTTTATCTGGTTAAGTTCTGCTTTTAACTCTTCTACTTCGCGTAATAAATCGTTTAGCTCTTTATCTTTAATGGCTTCGCTGGGTAAATTAATGGTATCGCTATCAGGCGTAATTGGTTGCTCACCAAATAAATGAATATATCGGCTTTCACGTTTACCTGCTTCGCGCGGTAACTTGGCAACTTGCTCATTTTCAATTAATTTATTTAGCGCATTTTCAACTTCATCTACATTATTAAAATCAGCGAGACGAGCGCTGCGTGTTCTTAATTCACCGGGTGTTTGGGCGCCGCGTAACAGCAATAGGCAAATAATGGCACGTTGTTGTGCTGAAAACTGTAAGCTACTAAATTCGGTATTACAAAAGCGGTGGTCGTATTTATTTACTCGCCCCGAAAGTGCTTCATCAACAGTAACTAGGCGCATCTCACTAAGTTCATCTAGCGCAACTTGCACATCACTTTCGGTTAAATTAAGAACAGGATCGCGATTCGATTTTTGATTACATGCATTGGTTAACCCATTCAGTGACAAAGGATAATGCTCTGGTGTAGTGCTTTGTTTTTCTAGGAGACAACCAATAACACGTTGTTGGTGTGGTGATAACTGCATAAGTACCCTTAAAAATATTAATTGTTAATGCTAATTAGTGGTAAGCCTTATTTAACTGCCAAGCCAGTGCTGCAACTTGGGTTTTAAGGCGGCCATATCAAGCGGCTTAGTTAAGTAATCGTCCATGCCCGCAGCAATACATTTTTCTCTATCGCCTTGCATGGCATTAGCCGTTAAAGCAATAATTGATACAGCATTATATTTTTCACCTGCTCCGCCTTGTCTGATTGCCTGCGTGGCTTGATAACCATCCATTATTGGCATTTGGCAATCCATTAAAATAAGTTTATACGGGTTATTTTGTTTGGCGTTTAGTTTGCTAATTGCTTGCTCACCATTTTCAGCAATATCAAAGATCACCCCGGCCTCTTTTAACAATGCAGAGGCCACAACTTGATTTATCTTATTGTCTTCTACTAACAATAAAACGGGCTCTGATGAATCTTTAATAGGTGCTTTTGTAAGTGTATTAGTGAGTTGCGCCTGATTTAATTGCTGCTCTAAAAATTTTTCATTAGTGAGTGAATCAAACAGATCTGATGGCGTAAGAGGTTTAAAAATCATGCAGTCGACATTCATTTTAAGCGTTGATTCTTTTTGTGAATAACTCATTGGCGCCATAATTACTGATTTACATTTAAACTTTTTAATAAAGTTTTGTAAGGCGGTTGTTTGCGTTTTTGCAGCAACAGAAAAAAAGTGATAATCAACTAAAATTGCATCGTATGAATGAGTCGTCTCTTCTAAATGTATCAGCACCTCATTATAGTCATTAATAAACTCCACATGGGCCCCCCAAATTGTCAGCTGTTTAGTGGCTATACTGGTATTTAAGTGGCACTCATCAATAAATAAAATACGTTTGTTGTTTATTAGATGGCTTGGTAAATCTTGTTCTTTACTTAATCTAGGCTGTATTTTTACACTAAATGAAAACGTACTGCCTTCGCCTTCAACACTGTTGACACTGACGCTTCCGCCCATTAATTCACATAGTTGTTTTACTATCGTCAGCCCAAGGCCTGTACCGCCAAATTGGCGCGTAGTTGAAGTGTCGGCCTGTGTAAATGAATTAAATAATGATGTTTGCTGGTTTTTATTAATACCAATACCAGTATCAATTACTGAGCACTCTAAAAAGGAGCCATCGGTAGAGTCGTCCACTCTGGCTATAATAATAACGTCACCGTTTTTAGTAAATTTAACAGCATTGCCAATCAGGTTATTAAGAATTTGCCTAAGCCTATTCGGATCACTAATTATTTCACTTACTGTAATTTGGGTTGCGTCTAAAATTAGTTTTGTATTGTTTTGCTCTACTTTTAGTGCAAACGATTCAACCACTTCACCTAATAATTTTGGGAGATTAAACTGAATACTATCAATATTAAGTTTACCCGCTTCCATTTTAGAGAAGTCTAATATGTCATTAATAATATTAAGCAATGATTCGGCAGATGATTGCGCAAGCTCAATGTGGTGCGCTTGTTGTTGATCTAACTTTGTTTGCTTAATTATATTTAGCATGCCTAGCACCCCATTCATAGGAGTGCGAATTTCGTGGCTCATAGTTGCTAAAAATTCACTTTTTGCTGCCACCGCTTGCTCGGCTAATTCCTTAGCTTCTACTAATTCTTGTTCTGCTTCTATGCGTTGCTGGCTTGAATGTAAACTGCCTATAAGTGTAGCCACTGTGATTAAAAAACTTTCTTCGTTTTTTGTCCACAAGCGTGTGGTTTTGCATTGCTCAGCACATATTATTCCTAATACCCCGTTGCCGGCAGGGATTGTTACGCACAGCATCGATTTTATTCCCAATGGCAATAAGTAATATGGCGACAAAGGAGATAGCGCTGAATTATGAATAACGTCAGGAATATTAAATACAGCTTGGTGATCAAGCATATTAAAAAAGTCAGTAAGATGTTTTCTAAGCCAGGTTAGTTCAACGCTTTCGGCCTGTGTTAATTCGCTATGCAGTGCGAACGGAATTAACTGTGTGCGATCTTCGTTATAAAAACGAATGCTGGCACGCTCAATTTTTAAAGCATGGCAAATAGCCTCAGTGAGTATGTCTTTTGATTGGCTAAGTTTACCGTTTAAAATGAGCTTATTAACCGTTAATGAGGCTAACGTTTCATTGTGCAGCGCTGTAAAGCTGTTTTCTAATTCAATTTTTTTACGGGTATCAATATTTTGTAGCGAACCAAAAATACGCACACATCGACCATTTTTATGTTCAGCTTCTGCGTTAACAAGTACCCATACCGCTTCCCCTTCACCGTTTATTACCTCTAGTTCAACTTCATAACTATGGCCATATTTAATAGCACGTTCGAGTAGAGGTTTGATCGTTTCTCTGCTTTCGCCCTCTTTAAAATAGCTTAAATCTTCAGGCCATTGTGGCTGGGTATTGAGTGGGTATTTAAACAGTTTTTTAGTCATATCTGACCAATAAACTTGTTTCGTTTCTAAATTAAACGACCACGCACCTATTTGCGCCAAATCGCTCATGGTTTCTAGCATTCTTTCGTTTTTTTGCTGGCGGTCAAGCATTTTTAAAAAGAACAAAAATGCCCATGTAAGTAACGCACAAATAATAATTATTGCTAAACGTAATGGCCAAACTGCTGAGTTGGGTGGGCTCCAGCCCTGTTTGGGTGCAACATATAGCTGCCAGCTTCCGCCTTGAAAGTTTAACGAAAATGCGAGGGGATCTTGATTTAATATTGCGGCGTCACCAAAAAAAAACTCGCCTTTATCGCCCAGCCCATTTCGGCCTTGGAGTGCAACGTTATATTTTTCTTTAAGATCTAAAATTCCGGCGTTTTTATAAATTTTATTAATATCTAGAACAACAGAAAGTAATCCCCAAAAATTTTTATCAGGCGGGGTATAGACTGGCACACGCGCTATGAGTGCCTCACCTCCTTGCACTAGCGTTAACGGGCCAGCCATTATAATTGTGTTGGTGTCTCGCGCTTTAATAGCGTCAGCGCGTTGATTTTTATTCGCCAGCAAGTTGAGGCCCAGAGCCGCTTCATTTCCTTCAAGCGGGTAAGTCATTTTAATAATCATATTGGGTGCACCGCCAATATTTCTAAGCTCTTTTGATGTATTAAAAAGGGGGGCTGCAATTTGTGCAAAGCGTTCTTGATTTAAGTTAGGCTCTGCAGAAACAGCCACGCCTAAGCCGCGTACTAACTGAATGTTAGAAATTAAAATGGCTTCTAGTTGTGCTCTATAGGTGCTTACATCGGAGAGGATTTGAAGGCGATGAGCGTCTTTCACGCGAGTGTAATTAATGCGCTCTAGTACAACACTAATAAGCAGTAGTAGTGTCATCGATAACCAAAAAGTTCGGTTATAGTTGTGCGCACTTGCTTTTTTATTGTTAGTTGGTGGCATTAGCTACTATTGGCTTGAATTTAGACAATTCCACTATAGCTATTTATTGTACAAATTAAAATGACGCTTATGCATAAGCGCCATTTTATTTTTATAATTAACGATCTAAATATTAAGAATCGCTAACATCACGTGCCCAATGATTTTGCTTAGCTACATGTAACTTTCGGTAGCCATCAAGTAGCGCTGCATGCTTTTTAAAGCCTTCAAGCGATAAACCTGGGAAGGTTAAACCATTAAATAATGTACGGCCTTCAGCAATTTCAATTGCAAGCGTTACGTTGTCGCTACCAAACATTAAACCCAGTGCGTCTTGGTAGTCGGCGTATTCACGCTCGTCATCGTATTTAATTTCAAGAATGGCTTTTAAGCAGCGGAAATGGCGCATTGCTTCTTCGTTTACTTGGCCTGTATGCAGTATCCAGTCAACCCAATCGATTGCTTCTTCGCTGCCTGCGGCTAAACATAAGTGCGCTTTAAGCTCACCAATACGCAGTGTGTGCCAAGGTGTATCAGCATCGGTTGCAAGGCCAATAAACTCTGCAGCGCGAATAATATCGCTGTGGCCGGCTTCCTCTAGACTGTCGTAAATGTCCATCCACTGCTCAGCATCGTAATGATCAAGCGATAGGAATGCTTCACGGAATTTAGCGCCTTCGTTGTTGTTACGCCAAATAAGCTCATCTACTGGGTAAATGTCTGACATGCCCGGTACTAAAATACGACATGCATACACGTTTAAGTGCGTGTAATCCATAATATAAATGTCGTGGTTCATGCTATGAATTAAATCTGTACAGAAGTTATATTCTTGCTCTGTGGTACCGCTAAAGTCCCAATGAACAAAGTCAAAATCGGGAGTTGCACGGAAAAAGTCATGCGATATTAAACCGCTAGAATCAATAAAGTGCAGTTCAATGTTTTCAGGCGTTGCTACTTCGTCGTTATCAAACGTGGCTGGTTGGAACACATCAAGCTGATCAAGGCGACGACCTTGTAAAAGTTCTGTAACGGTACGCTCAAGGGCTACTTCAAATGAAGGGTGAGCACCAAACGAGGCAAATACAGAGCCATCTGTTGGGTTAATCAGCGTTACGCTCATTACTGGGTATTTACCGCCTAGTGATGCATCGGCGATACGTAAATGAAAACCATGGCTACGCAGTTCTTCACACGCTTCGTGAATTTGTGGGTACTGCTTAACAACCTCTTCAGGCACGATTGGTAAACAAATGCCTTCAGCAATAATACGGTTTTTAATAGCGCGTTCAAATACTTCAGACAAGCCCTGAACTCGCGCTTCAAACTTGGTGTTACCTGCGCTCATACCGTTAGATACAAAAATATTACCAATCACGTTTACTGGAATGTACACGTCTTGGTTATCGCGTTGGCGCGTGTATGGCAATGTGCAAATGCCGCGCTCGTTATTACCTGAGTTAAAATCAAAAAGGTGTGATGCATTAAGTTCGCGCTCTGGGTCAAAGTAATCCCACAGGCTTTCATCCATTATGCCCTCTGGCACTTCTTCACCTTCAACTTTAAACCATTTTTCGTTTGGGTAATGAGTAAACTCGCCGTTGGCAAATTCTTCACCTAGGTAAAAGTCAGCAAAAAAGTAGTTACAGCTTAAACGCTCAAAATATTCACCAAGTGCAGAAGCAATAGATGCTTTATCAGTTGCACCTTTACCATTAGTAAACATAACACCGCAGTCGCTATCTTTTATATGAACCGAATAACAGTTAGCTACAGGGTTAAGCCAAAGCGCCTCTTCAACATTAATGTTTAGGGCTTTTAGCTTGTTTTGCATGGTAGAGATTGACGATTCTAAATCGCGGTCTTTACCTTTGATAAACGTTTTTTCAGTCATATTGATCTCAACTAGTTCTGCACGATGTGTGGAAGTGACATTATCGTGGATTTTGATGTTTATTTCATCCTTTGCGAGCAAGATCATGATTATTTAATAAATCTGTGGTTATTATATAAGCAACGCAAAGGGTGGAAGGGCAACTCAATGTATAAACTAATCAAACGCTTGTTGTTATTAATTGTAATTTTAGGGCTAAGTGGCACCGCTGTCGTTTATGGGGTACTTAGCTTAAGTTTACCTGCACTTGATGGCAACGGGCGCAGTATGGCAGTGAATGAACCCGTGAAAATTTCCCGTGATACATTGGGCCAAGCTGTTATCAACGCTAAAAGCCGTAACGATGCCGCTTATGGCTTAGGGTATGCGCACGGACAGGACCGATTTTTTCAAATGGATCTACTTAGGCGTAATGCTGCAGGAGAGCTAAGTGAATTATTTGGTAAAGCCGCTGTTGAGCTTGATAAAAAAATGCGTTTTCATCAACTACGAAAACGTAGCCTCGCTATTTTAAATACCTTACCAGAGCGCGATAAACAGCTGTTAAAAAGTTATGCTCAAGGCGTAAACGAAGGTTTAGCCCAAGTAGGTTATGCAAGCTTTGAATATATACTTACCGGCGCAACTCAAAAACCGTGGCAAAGCGAAGACAGCTTATTAGTGATTTTTAGCATGTACTTAGATTTACAAAGCATGACATTTAATCGCGATCAAACTTTGATTCAATTAGAGCAAATATACAGTAAAAATATGGTTGATTTTTTAACGCAACCTAGCCAATACCAAGCTGCGCTTGATGGTAGTAAATTAGCCAAATTTGCAGGTGAATTACCCATTCTTGCACCGCAAACGACTCATGTTGCAAGCCACATTGAAGCCCCTCAAGAGCTTGGTAGTAATAATTGGGCCGTTACCGGAGAGCTTACAAAAACAGGTGCAGGTATGGTGTCTGACGATATGCACTTATCAATGGCGGTGCCGGTTATTTGGTACAGAGCGCAGCTTAATTACACACAAAATGGTAAACAATCTCAAATAACAGGCGTATCACTTCCTGGCACTCCTGCCATTGTAGTGGGAACCAATAATAAAATTGCATGGGGTTTCACTAACGGTTATTTAGATACTGCCGATTGGATTGCGCTAAATAGCGATAGCAAAACATGGCTTGTTGATGAGCCTATTTTATTACCTGAAGGAGGCGTTGAAACTTACTCGCTAATAATGAGCGAATACGGCCCAGTAAAATACATTAACGAAAAGCCTTATGCACTTAGTTGGGCAGCGCATCAACCTTATGCGGTTAACATGCAGCTATTAAAGCTTGAGCAAGCAGATACTGTGGACGATGCGCTCGCCCTTGCAAGTAATGTGGGTATACCTGTACAGAATTTAATGGTTGTTGATAGCCTAGGTAATGCGGCATGGAAAAATATAGGCGGTATTCCGGCGCGTACAAATGTCAGTGAGTTAAGTGTAAATGCACAGCACTACTCTGCACTTTTTGAGCAAAACGAAATTAATCGCCCATTTGTTAAAAACCCACCCAGCGGGCGATTATGGACAGGAAACTCTCGTGTTGTATCTGCCAGCGACAACGCACGTTTTGGTAATGGCGGCTACGCATTAGGTGCACGTTCAAGCCAAATTCGTGACCGTTTATTTGAAAAACAAACCTTTGCCGAGAGCGACTTTTACGCACTACAGCTTGATAACCAAGCCCGCTTTTTAATGCCATGGCATGAGTTGTTACTCAAGCAGTTAAAAACCAATGAGGTTAAAAATGCGAAGTACATCACAGAGCTTGAAAACTGGCAGCAATGCGCATGTGCTTCTTCGGTAGGCTATACCCTGGTTAAACGCTATAGAGATGAAGTTATTAACCTTGTGTTTAACCATATTGAAGTCACTCTTAATGAGCATGAGGGCACACTTAAGCCTATCAAGCGTGGGTTGGAGCCGGCGCTGTGGCAACTTATTAATAATAAGCCTGCATCTTGGATTAACCCTCAATTTAATAGTTGGGACGAACAATTAGCGGGTGCTTTTGATCACACTGTAAATAAATTGAGTGAGCAATTTGGCACTAATATAAAACAGTGGCAGTGGGGTAAAGTAAATGAGCTGGTAATCGAGCATCCTTTTGCAAAACAAATCCCTTTATTGGCAAAGTTACTTAATATGCCAACCGCTGCAGGATTTGGTGACTCCTATATGCCTGCGGTGCAGGGGCAGAGTTTTGGTGCATCACAACGTTTTATTGCTCAACCAGGGCATTTAGAACAGGCTATTTTAAGCGTGCCGGGTGGCCAATCGGGTCACCCGCTATCAGAGTTTTATAGAGCTGGTTTTAGCGACTATATTGAAGGGAAGCAAACTGCGCTATTACCACAAACGCTAATGCATCAAATCGTTATCTCACCAAAGTAGTGTGAGCCAAAATGTAAGTAATCACGTTCTATATAACTCTAACAATGGAGAACTAAAATGAAAAAATTACTACCCGCGTTAATAACAGGTTTACTACTGAGCGCATCGGCTCATGCAGACGATAACCCCGTTACCGCAGAAAAATTAAGTGAAAGTGTCTATGTACTATTCGGGCAAGGTGGCAACATTGCTGCAAGTGTGGGTGATGACGGTATTTATATTATTGACGATCAGTTTGCTAAGCTCTCAGACGATATTAAAAAAACCATCAGCGACTTAAAGCTTGGTAGCGCCGAATTTGTAATTAATACCCATCACCATGGCGACCATACCGGCGGCAATGAAAATTTTGCTAAAGCAGGTGCACATGTCATTGCGCACGACAATGTTCATAAGCGTTTGAAAGAAAAGCATGGTGAGGGTTCTAAATTTTTACCTCGTATTAGTTTTGGTCACGATTTAAAACTTCATTTTAATAATGAACACGCACATGTTGTGCATTACAAACATGCCCATACCGACGGCGACTCAGTTATCTTTTTTAGTAACGACAACATAGTTCACATGGGTGATATTTACTTTAATTTTGGTAGCTTACCGTTTGTTGATGTAGATAGTGGCGGCAGTGTTGATGGAGTATTAGCTGCGGTTGACGATGTTATTAACCAAATCGACGATAATACACAAGTTATTCCGGGGCATGGTCCAGTAAGTGACCGTTCAGGGCTGATAACGTATCGTAAGCTGGTGCAAAAAGCCAAAGATGTTATGCTTAAGGCAATGCAAAACGATGCAAGTTTGCAGCAAGTACTTGACGCCGACCCATTATCAGAGCTGGGTCTTAAATATGCAAAATGGCTACCAAAAGAGCGAGTAACCACATTGTTTTATCGTAGCTTAAAGTAACTTGCAAAGTGAGTTAGCACGCATAATATAGTTTATTAAGCTGAGCATTTGTTCAGCTTTTTTGTTCCCATGCCCCAAGGAGTTGTGTATGTCGGCAGAAAAAACCCACCTAGAAATTTGTAACTTGACCAAAGAGCAGTACCCACAAATAAAAACGCTAATGGATCAAGCTTACCCAGACTTAGGTGGCGCATGGCCAAGCCATACCATTTTTAGATTAATCGATCAGTTTCCAGAAGGGCAAATCGGCATAGTAGATGACGGCGTGCTGGTGGGTTTAGCACTCAGCGTGCAAGTAGACTACGCCCGCTTTTCAAATCCGCACACCTACGAAGACATTGCTGACGGCCATGACCGTGTATTTAGCGATACCGATGGCGATGCGCTATACGGTTTAGATGTTGCTATTAGCGAAACTCACCGAGGTATGCGTTTAGGGCGTCGCCTTTATGATGCCCGTAAAGAATTGTGCCGCCAATATAACTTACGCGCTATTTTAGCCGGAGGCCGTATTCCGCGTTATTACAATCACAGCAGTGAAATGACGCCAATGGAATACATTGAAAAGGTTGACCAAAAAGAGCTTTATGACCCAATTTTAAGTTTTCAGCTTTCTAATGACTTTCAGGTAAAGCGATTACTAAAAAAGTACCTACCAGAAGATCAAGAGTCTGTAGGTTATGCCACCTTACTTGAGTGGAATAACATAATGTACGAGCCAACCGACACCGTACTCGAATCGACTAAATCGATAGTACGAGTAGGGGCCGTGCAATGGCAAATGCGTTGTGTTGAATCGGTTGAAGAAATGCTCAAGCAGGTAGAGTATTTTGTAGATACGGTATCTGACTACAAAAGTGACTTTATTTTATTCCCTGAATTTTTTAACGCGCCGCTGATGGGATTAACCGAGCAAAGCAATCAAACTGAAGCAATCCGCTATTTAGCCGAATACACCGAAACGTTTAAAAACGCGATGTCGCGTATGGCAATAGAATATAACGCCAATATTATTACTGGCTCTATGCCACTTGCCGAAGACGATAAAATTTATAACGTAAGTTATTTATGCCACCGTAGCGGCAAAATAGACGAGCAGCGTAAAATACACATAACCCCACATGAGCAAAACGATTGGGTTATTCAAGGCGGCGACAAAATTGCCGTGTTTGATACCGATGCTGGGCGCGTAGGTATTCAAATTTGTTACGATGTAGAGTTCCCAGAGCTTTCACGCATATTAGCTAAGCAAGGGCTTGATATACTGTTTGTGCCGTTTTGGACCGACACTAAAAATAGTTATTTACGGGTTCGCCATTGTGCACAAGCGCGGGCAATCGAAAACGAATGTTATGTGGTTATTGCAGGTTCAGTGGGTAACTTACCACAAGTAGAAAGCCTAGACGTACAGTACTCGCAATCGGCAGTACTGACGCCATCTGACTTTTCGTTCCCGCACGATGCAACACTTAACGAAGCAACACCTAATACCGAAATGTTATTATTTAGCGACCTTGATATGGATAAGCTAAAAATTCTTCATAGCGAAGGGACAGTGCGTAATTTAAAAGATCGCCGCGAAGATTTATACGACGTAATTTTGAAAAAGAGAGATGTTTAATGGCTTGGGTTTATTTAGTCATTGCCGGCTTGCTTGAAATAGGCTGGCCAATTGGTTTAAAAATTTCACAAAATCCCGACACACGCTGGCAGGGAATAGCAATGGCCATTGCATTTTTAACAGCCAGTGGTTTTATGTTGTGGCTTGCACAAAAGCAAATATCAATGGGGACTTCCTATGCCGTATGGACAGGTATAGGTGCTGCGGGTACGTTTTTAGTGGGTATATTACTTTACGGTGATGCAGCCACGTTTGGGCGTATTGCGGGTGTGCTTATGATCATTTGCGGTGTGATAACGCTAAAAATCAGCTCTTAATTTATATTTTATGGCGGCGCCTGATTTCACTAGCGCCGTTTTATTTAAATTAAAAATATTGAGTCGATTTATTCTCATATATCTCTTTTTTTATAATGTCTGCACATTTAATAGGGTTTGTCTGAGCAATAAAATGCCCACCGGATATTGTGATTACCTTTGTATTATTAAATACACTTTTAACCTCATCAACAGCACGGTTATTAACTAATATGTCGTTTGTAGGCTTAATATACACCACAGGTGTAGCGTGTGGGTTTTGAGGTTTACGTAATCGAGATATGTTCTGTAATCTATTTTTTAGTTTAGCTTTATTTGCGAAGCTAATTGATTTAAATACATCTAGTATTTGACTGTCACTTCCCGTACCTGCAAATCCTATTTTATTTAATAACCACATATTTAATTCTGATGCCTGCAAAGCAAATGTAGGTATTAGATGGGCACACCGAGATAATGAACTAGGCGCCGAAATAAAGCTTGCCAGAAATACAATCTGCTTTACATTACTACCCAATATATTACATAGCTCATATGCTATTGGCCCAGAGTATGACTCCGCTACGATAAATAATTCAGTACTTTGCAAATGTTCAGCTAGGTATTGTGCTTTTTTAGCATAGCTATCGCCTTCGAGTTCATCTAAACAAAACACTTGAATATTTAAAGCCTTAGGAAGTACTTCGAGTATTCCTTTAAAAAGCATTCCTGTTCCATCAAGCCCCGGTAGTAGTATTATTTTCAATTAAAACCCTTTTTTATTTATAGTGGTAACATCACCAAAATAGCGGCAATGGCTATAAGTATTAAGCCCGCAGTGTCTTGTTTTTTAAGTGGCTGTTTGAGCCAAAGTACGGCAATTAACATAGTAAAAAATACTTCAATCTGCCCAAGCGTTTTAACATATGCCACATGCTGTAAACTCATTGCGCTAAACCAGCCAATAGAGCCTACACAGCTAAAAATACTAATTGCGGCAGTAGTGCCTTTATATTGCCAAAGTTTGCCAACTGTGTGTGGCTCTTTTAGTAATAAATAGCTAAGTAATATAAGCGTTTGTAGGCTTATTACAAACAGTAAAACCCATGCAGCCGAGTGCGGAAATAATAACCCTGAATTTAAACTCGCTTCACGCACCCACAGCGATGTAAGGGCAAAGCTGGTACCACAGGCAAGGCCCAGTAACGCTGTTTTAGCATCAAAGTGTTTTACGCTGGTTATACCGCTAAGTAAAAGCACCGCAATAGCGCCTAAAAATACACCCAGCCAACCAAGTAGGCTAAGCGCAGAGCCAAAAAACAATACCCCTAAAATAGCAGCTACTAAGGCTTCACTCTTGGCAAGGCCTGCACCTATGGCGTAATTATTCATTTTAAACAGTTTTACCATTAAGCCGGTGGCGAGTATTTGCATAATACTTGCGCCAATAATAAATCCCCAAAAGGCATTATTAAAGGTAGGCATGGTGGTATCTTGATATTGATACAAGCCGTACAAATACACTGCAGCAATGGGGCCGGCTAAAATAAAGCGCGAAAGCGTTACGCCAGCCACACTTGCATGTGAGCTTAAATTACTTTGCAGGGCATTTCGCCATGCTTGCATAAAAGCGGCTAAAAAAGTGAAAAAGATCCAGATCATGGTATTCGTCGATAAAAAAATAAGGTCTTTAAGTTAACAATCTTTGATTATTAAAGCGACGCATTAAGGGTGATAGTGAATATTCATCACCTGCGACATTATGCCGCACTGCTTTATGAGTAAACTTAGCTATAGTAAGTGTGATGTTATTGTTTAGCCGCCAGCGTTTGTCATAAAACGTATTGGCGGCTTTTTTTGTGCGTGTATGGTATATGTATTGCTCAAATTATCAGATTTTATAATAAGAGAATAAACTATGACGACATTAGTAGTATGCGCATTATTGGCCGTATTAATGCCTTACTTTGCAAAAGTGCCTGTGGCAGTTGCGATGGCAAAGCTTGGCCAATACGACAATAAACACCCACGTTCCCAACAAGCAAAACTAACTGGCTTTGGTGCTCGGACGCTCGCTGCTCATCAAAATTGTTTTGAATCACTCGCTGTTTTTGCTGTTGCTATTGCAGTGGTATTTGGTACTAACTCGGTAAACGCAGTAACCGAAACCTTGGCGGTTACTCATATAGTCTCGCGCATTTTGTATTGTATTTTTTATTGGTTGAACTTAGATATTATACGTTCGCTTGTATGGTTTATTGGCTTAGGTACTGCCATTGCCATGATTGTAGTGAGTATTTAACTTTATTGTTAAAACCACAAAGCAAGCGGCCTAAAAGGGCGCTTGCTTTGTGTTCTTGTATTACCCAACAGCACTAATGCGATACTTTAATTCGCTCTATTAAATCGGTATGTGCAACCTCGCTGTTTATGGCAAAATCGAGCTGTACAAGTACGTCATTAAAGCCGGCCTTAGAGGTTTTATACTCCCACTTTGCCAGCGCTTCTTTAGCTGATTTATCAAAAACGTCTGACGGCTTAGATTGAATGACACTAATGTTTTTTGTTCTGCCATTAGCGGCAATATCGTATTTTAACACCACAGATCCGCTAATGCCTTGCTTAGCTGCTTGGGCTGGGTAGTGAGGCTCAATGCGAATAGTTGGTGAAATATGCTCTTCTTTAGCGCCCTCTGTTTGTGGTTGCTTTGCAATAGCGAGCGTGCTTAACATACTTGCTGCAACTAGCAGTAAGCCACCTTTGGCAAAGCGAGAGCTGCTGCCACTATGCTTTATATTGGTAAGTCGTTGTAACATGGTTTTTTTATCTCCGTAGTGTGAATAGGCCATTAGGCCTGCGGGCGTTGCTGCCGCGCAGTTCACTAAGGCTTTGCTGTATAAAATGTGTTGGTGAGTGGTTTTATTGGCAAGTACCCGTTCATCACAAGTCAGCTCTTGTAGACGGCGCACGCTTGCGTAACAAAACCAAGCGAGTGGGTTAAACCAAAGTAAAATAGTGGGTAGCAGCATGAATGCGTTTGTTAGGTTGTCTTTGCGTTTAAAGTGTACGTTTTCGTGCTCTAAAATAAGCGCCAATGTGGCTTTATCAAACTGGATATTATAATCACTGGGCAGTACTAGCTTGCTTTGAAAAATACCCACCACCATTGGTGTGGCTACATGTTGGCTGATATAAGTTTTAGCACTTGTAGTAAGTGTATGGTTAAAGTGTGTTAGCTCAGTTAGCTGCAGGCTTTTAACAAAACGAGTGTGTGTAATAAAACTAGCTATTAATAACCCCGCAGTAATAAGTACATACATAAGTGCCCAGCTAATACCCATTTCATGTGTAAAAGGCTGGTTAGGGGTAATTAAGTAATGGCTAATATTGCTATTTTGCAGTGGTTTAATAGCATTGGGTAAATTAGCGATAACTAATGCCGCAGGCATTAACCACGCTAACTTGTATACAAACCGCGCGCCAAGGGTTTTTAAACCAAATCGCTCGAGTAAAATAAATCCACAAAACAAAATACTCAATAGTAGTTGTTGCTCAATTAACCAATTAAACCCAGTTTGAATATCCATAGCTAATCCTTACTTTTGGTTTTTTTCCCAGTCATCAATGACTTTTTTAAGCTCATTTATATCTTGCTGCGAAAGCTGCTCTGATTTAGCAAACCCGCTTACCAGCGGCGCTATACGGCCACTAAAAAAACGCTCAATAAAATTTTTGCTTTCTTTTAATGTGTAGTCGGCGCGCTCCATACAAGGGGTATAAATATATTGGCGGCCGTCTTTTTCAAAGGTCAGTGCGCCTTTTTTAACTAATCGACCCAGTAGGGTTTTAATGGTTTTTTCATGCCATTGCTTATCATCGCTTAAGCGCTCAATAATTTGGCTCGCGGTGGCAGGGTAATTAATCCAAAGCGCATCAAGCACGTCGAATTCTGCTTTTGATAACTCAATCATTTTATTGCCTACAAATGTAATCTTTAAATCAAGACTACACCTGTAATCTATTTTTGCAAGGTTATTTTTTAACTTTTTGCGGTGTAATTAAGCGATTTGGTATTAGATTTTCGAAATATCAGTTTTATTAATTTGTATGGAGTGGTTTTCAGGTAGGTTTAGGTTTGAGAGGGCGAGTTCGCTAAATTGCACTCTAAATAAATCAATTACTTTAAAGCCGCAGTAATGCGCCATTTTACGTATTTGTCTGTTAAGCCCTTGTTTTAAAATAATACTAAATTGATTGTCAGCTATTTTAGTTACTTCACACGGTAAGGTTATTTGTTTATCAACGGGGATACCTGCAGCCATTTTTTCACAAAACGCGTTATTAATAGGTTTATTTACCGTGACTATATAACGTTTAGGCTGGTGGAAGTCAGGGTGAATAAGTTGATTACAAAAGTCACCGTCGTTGGTCAAAATAAGCAAGCCGCGAGAGTCTTTATCTAATCGGCCAATGGGGTAAACCCGGGTGAGGGTAGGTAAATGGTGAATAAGGCTGGCGGGGTCATTTTCATTTAATTTGCAGTCAATACCTACAGGCTTGTGGTACGCAAAATAAACTAAATCGGCTGCCCCTTTAACTACTTGGCCATTAACTATTATGTCGTCTTGCTCATCAACGTGATCAATATGATTAGCAGGGCGATTATTTACCGTTACTACCCCTTCATCTATTAAACGCGATGCCTGTTTACGCGAGCACACGCCTGCATGAGCAATGTATTTAGCAAGGCGGATTTTGTTGCTCATAAAGTGTTCTCGTTAGTTGGTAATAAAAAACTGATCGCGATTATAGCAAAGCTGCGTATCGATAAAGCGATATTTAATTAAGGTGAACAAAAATGGGTATGAAATTTTCTGAACTAAAAAATCATGAGCCGCTACAAAAAGTAGTTGTTCACTCACTTGAAATGGCGCTTTACCAGGTTTCTGTGATCATTAATAACGTTGAATATTATGTAACAGAGGAAGATGGCGAATTTGTAAGAGCAGTAAGCCCGCTGCATGTACAAAAGCGGTTTGAAAAAATAGCGTACGCACAAATGATGCTTCGCCACACAAGCGCATACGACGAAATGTGCGGGCAGCCCGAAAAAACTTCAAGCAACTTACTTGAAGTGCCTTTCGGTAAAAATAATCTTTTTTAATTAAGTGTGTTTGCTAATATCGCTTTTTTAGGAGCGGTATATGTATCAATTAAAATCTGATAACAGCGATGCGTTAAACTCAACTTTACGTAATAAAATAGTTGATTTTAATGCCAAGCACTTTGATGCGCAAAGAGTGCCACTCGGCTATAAATTTGTTGATAATAATAACGAACTAATGGCTGGTATTAGTGGTTGCGTATTTGGCAATTGGCTAATTATAAATTGGCTTTGGTGCAGTGAAATCGCTCGTAATGAAGGCCTTGCAGGGCAGTTGCTCACAGAGTTAGAGCAAGCTGCTATATTGCTTGGCGCTAAAAAAGCCCAGCTAGACACTCTCGACTTTCAAGCAAAACCTTTTTATGAAAAGCGCGGATACAGCGTAAAGTATCAACTTGATAACTACCCACTTTGCGGCACCCGCTATTTTATGGAAAAACCACTTTAATTTATAACATAACTCAATTTTTTAATCGGAGCCCAGTTACTTCGCTGTTAAAGGCTCGCCTTCAAACGTAACGCCTAAAAATGGTGTCGCCTCTGGCGCTAACATAAACGTGCGAATGTTCATATGATCGTCGCCGTTAGGGTTTTTAAGCACCTCATCGCGGTAAAACTTACCAAAGCAATCAAGAGTGTTTTGCTTGCTAAGCCCATTGAGTTTTGCAAACGCAAAAATTTTACATGAACCGTTATTTTCACTCGCTGAGCTCAGCAACCCGTGGTTATTAAAGGCACAAGCAGTAAAATCGTAATTGGCTTCAATCACCGCCATTGTATCGGTAAATTGAATGCTTTTTGGGTTCTCAGCAAGTGATTTAAGGTATTCGTTTAAAGTCATAATTGTTCCCTAAATTTAATTTATAAGGCTAATTTACTCGTAGCAGCTTATGAACGAATAAAATGCGTTAATGCGTGAATATTGGTGATTTCCACGTCGGCTAGGCCTTTGTAGTTATACTTAGCGTTTTGATCGTTTAACCACACTGATTGACAACCTGTGTTATTGGCGCCTTGTACGTCGGTATCTAGGCTATCACCAATATGGAGTATGTCGCTTTTGGTGACTTTTAGGTGCGCAGCTGCTTTGTCAAATAAGGTGCTATGAGGTTTAGCTTTACCGTGCATGCCCGCTTGTAGCACTAGCTCAAACTTATTGTGTAAATTAAAGCGTTCTATTTCAACATTGCCATTGGTTATGGCGATTAAGGTAAAATGTTGCGCTAAGTTATCAAGTAGCACTAATACGTCGTCGCTGACTACAATGTTACTGCGTGCATCGGCAAATGCGTTATAGGCGTTACTAGCGTGCAGTGCTACTTCTTGTTCAGTAAATCCTAACTTTGATAGTGCTAAACGCAATGTGTGCTTGCGCCACTGCGTTACATTGTCTTTTAGCTCGGGCTGTTGCAGAGCGGCAAGTTGCCGGCATTGTTGCCAGTATTGAGGGCCTTGTTCTTGGTAGCGTGGTAATGCATTTAAGTAATTTTGTTGGGCGCTAACGGCTGCTTTTATAATTGGGTGGTTGTTGTATAGCGTGTCGTCTAAATCAAAGCTCATGACAGAAAAAGGGCGTATTGCACGATTAAATCGGATCATTATAATTTCCTAATCAGTTTGTTTTTTAGCGCGTGGGTGGGTGTTGTCGTACACTTTGGCTAAATGCTGAAAATCTAAATGGGTATACACTTGTGTGGCCGACAAGCTACTGTGGCCAAGCAATTCTTGTACAGCACGTAAATCACCCGACGATTCTAAAATATGTGATGCAAATGAATGGCGTAATTTATGCGGATGCACCTGTGAGCTAATACCTTGCTTTATTCCCCACTCTTGCATACGCAAACGCACTTGGCGAATTGAAATACGATTTTTTTGGCTACTTAAAAATACACCTGGCTCGTCTGGCTTTGCAAACTGAGGGCGCACGGTTAACCATTTTTTTAATGCGTCTAATGCCTTTGTTCCCACGGGAATAAGGCGTTCTTTGCTACCTTTACCGCGAACTAATATTTCGCCACTTTTGGCATTAATATCTTGCATGTTAGCGCCAACTAACTCGCTAATACGTAAACCTGATGAATACATAAGTTCCATCATAGCTTTGTCTCTTATTGCCAAAGGGTCGTCGTCAGGAATTTCGAGCAAGCGAGCCATTTGATCAACGTCGAGGTTTTTAGGTAAAGGCTTGGCAAATTTGGGGCCTTTAATGCCGGTAGCAGGATTGTGATAATGCGATTGCTGCGCAATATTTTTAGCTTTTAAAAACTTATATAAACTTCTGATACAGCTCAATTTTAAGCTAATGGTTCGGCCACTTAGTTGTTTGGCGCGTAAAGCCATACTGTAACGGCGAATATGCTCTGCTTGTACGCCAAACCAGTCATCGCATAATTTATTAAAATAAAGGGCTGCAAAACCAAGTTGGCTAACATACTGATTTACAGTGTGCGCTGAATATTGTTTTTCAAATTTTAGGTAGTCGCTAAATAGCGTAATGGGTGTGCGCCAGTTGTCACTTAATTCGCTTATATTAGGCGCATCATCACTCATGCGAGTTTTTGTAACCTTAACTGCAGGGCACTAATAAAGTCCAGAACGAACAGGTTGTCTTGTGCGGGTTCAAAATGGTTCACGTTGTTGCTGCCAAACGCAAGTATGGCAATCGGTTGCTTTTTATCACCAATTAAATATATGGCCGCAGATTGCGTGTCGTCACTAAATAATAGAGCCCGTTCTTGTGCTGTAATACGGCCTAAGTAATGTCCAGAGTTTGTAAGGCGGTGTTCAATAAGCTCGTCGTAGTCAGGGGTGTATTTTATTAATTTAAAGTCACTTATGTCGTTATTTGAACACACAATGGCGTGTAAATTTTTAGCGATGGTATCAAAGTCGTCATGGCTCCAAAGCTGACGGTGGCATTGGCTGAGGAGACGGTATACGAGCTCATTTTGAACTGCGTGCTGACTCATTGTCTCGATTTGATTTTTTAAACGCGTATTGTGTTCACGCAATTGGCGCTGTTGAATATGAACTAATGACGTTGCCCCTTGCGCTTGCTGCTGAAGGTCTAGCTGAGCAAGCACGTTTGGGTGTTTAACTAAAAAGTCAGGATTTGCGAGTAAGTAGCTAGTAATTTGCTCTTCATTTAGCTCGCTCATAACGCGACTTGTCCATCGAATACGTGTTCAGCAGGGCCTGTCATTCGTACTGGATGACCTTCTCCACTCCAACGTATTTGAAGTGTTCCACCAGGTAGGTCGACTTGTACCGCGCTTGAAAGCTTGCTTTGCATATGGCCAATGACCATAGCTGCACACGCGCCAGTGCCGCAAGCGAGCGTTTCGTTTACGCCGCGCTCCCATACTCTTAGCTTTATATGCTCCTGCGATATAACTTGCATAAACCCAATGTTAGCGCGCTGTGGAAAACGTTCGTGGTTTTCAAGCAGTGGACCCAATACATCGACCTGCGCTGTCGTAATATCGTCAACTTCAAGCACACAGTGTGGGTTCCCCATAGATACTGCGCCACTAAATACGGTGTGTTCTTCAGCCCTTATAATGTAGGTGAGTTCACGTTTGCTGGCTTTAAGCGGTATTTTGCTTGGCTCGAAATTAGGGTGCCCCATGTTAACCGTAACTTGGCCGTCTTTTTCTATATAGAGCGTTAAGTTACCCGATTTGGTTGATACACTAATTTTATGTTTGTTAGTCAGGCCTTTCATGCGCACAAAACGTGCAAAGCAACGTGCACCATTACCGCATTGTTCTACTTCGGTACCATCGGCATTAAAAATACGATAATGAAAATCAAGATCCGGGGAGTATGGTGCTTCAACCATGAGTAATTGGTCAAAGCCAATGCCAAAGTGGCGATCAGCCAGTTTTTTTATTTGATCTCGTGATAAAAATACATTTTGTGTAATGTTATCAATAACAACAAAGTCGTTGCCTAAGCCGTGCATTTTGGAAAAATTAACTAACATAGCGCTCTAATTCGTGTTTGCTCTGTGGTAATCATGCCACAGAGCAGCTAGTTGGCAAAAACGTTTATGGTAAAATTTTCTCACCTTGATAAAGACTCTCAATGGTTTCACGTTCGCGAATAAGATGGTGCTGTTCACCGTCTACCATTATTTCAGCTACGCGTGGGCGAGAGTTATAGTTTGAACTCATAGTAAAGCCATATGCCCCAGCACTTCGCTGCGCGAGTAAATCGCCTTGTTTCAGCGCCAGTTCTCGGTCTTTTCCTAAAAAGTCACCGGTTTCGCACACGGGGCCAACAATATCAAAGTTGTGAGTTGGCGTATCGTCATCACGAACCGACACAGGTATAATTTTTTGCCACGCTTGATAAAGAGAAGGGCGAAGCATATCGTTCATGCCAGCATCAACAATGGCAAAAAATTTACTTTGGTTTTGTTTAATAAACTCAACTTGCGTAATTAATACCCCTGCGTTTGCAGCAATGGCACGACCTGGTTCAAAAATAAGTTCTAAATGGCGGTAGTTTTCTAGGCGAGCCGTTACTTGCTCTGCGTATTCACTAGGATGAGGTGGTTGTTCGTTGTCGTAAGGAACACCTAACCCACCACCTATGTCTAAATGGCTTAATTCTATCCCGACACTTTTTAGCTCATCTATTAGCGCAAGGAGTTTGTCAAGCGCTTCTAAAAAAGGCTTTACTTCGGTTAACTGCGAACCAATATGGCAATCTACGCCTATTATGTTTAAGCCGGGTAAAGCAGCGGCTTGTTGATAAACACTTACAGCGGTTTGAATATCAATGCCAAATTTGTTTTCTTTAAGGCCAGTAGAAATATAAGGGTGCGTTTTTGCATCTATATCGGGGTTAACGCGAATAGAAATTGGTGCTACTAAGTTAAGCTCACACGCAACCTCTGAAATACGCTCTAATTCAGAGGCCGACTCAACGTTAAAACATTTAATCCCTAATTTTAATGCATACGCTATTTCGTCAGCGGTTTTAGCAACGCCTGAAAATACTACTTTACCGGCGTCTCCTCCTGCTTTAATTACACGCGCCAGCTCACCTTTAGATACAATGTCAAAACCCGAACCAAGGCGGGCTAGAATATTTAATACAGCAATATTAGAGTTTGCTTTTACGGCATAACATACCAAGCTTTTATGGTTTTTAGTCGCATTGGCAAACGCAAGATAGTGGCGCTCAAACGTTGCACGAGAATACACATAGCAAGGCGTGCCATATTGCTGAGCAATAGCGGCAATACCCACATCTTCAGCAAACAATTGATTGTTTTTATAGTTAAAAAAATCCATTTATTGCTCCTGTTTTACTGGTGTTGTAGGTTGCTTGGCCTCTGCGGCAGGCACCATAGTGTTTTCTGGTTGGTTTTGCTCGGCCTGTTGTTCAGGCAAATATAATGGGCCGCTTTGTCCGCAGCCAGCTAATGCGCCAAATAGGGCCGTGCAAATTAATAGTTTTTTTAATTGTAAGGTATGTGTCGCTTTCATTAGATTAATATTGTTGCTGGCTTTATAATCGCAGAGTAACAGAATATCTAAAAAATGCAGCTATTCGCGGATGATTTTATTCCTGTTACACTAGCTGCATATTTTTAACGCAATTACGTACCCAATATTAGGCGGCCCGCCTGCAAAGGAATCAACAATGACTGAACACGAATATCACCAATTAGCCGAAGCTCTTATGTTCACAATTGAAGAGCAAATTGATGATTGTGAAGCCGATTTAGATTACGAATCAGCGCAAGGTATTTTAGAAATTATTTTTCCTGATAAGAGTAAAATTGTCATCAATAAGCAAGCGCCTCTTCATCAAGTGTGGGTAGCAACTAAATTCAATGGTCACCATTTTGAAATGCGTGACGGTCAATGGATTGATAACCGCTCTGGTGCAGAGTTTTGGGAATTCATTAACGAAGCGTCAACTCGCCAAGCTGGCCAAGAAATTAAGTGGCAATCATCATTATGAGTTTAGAGTTTGTTCAATACCCCGCGCAGAGCGCGCATAAAGCGACAGTTATTTGGTTACATGGCTTAGGTGATTCGGGTGATGGGTTTGCCCCTGTAGCGCCGCAATTAAATTTACCAGCCGAGCTGGGCGTGCGTTTTGTTTTCCCACATGCGCCTGTGCAACCGGTCACCATAAATGGTGGTATGGAAATGCGTTCTTGGTACGACATTAAGTCAATAGAGCTTGATAAACGTGCCGATGAAGAAGGGGTGAGGGAGTCTGCCGAGAAAGTAGAGGCGTTAATAAATACAGAAATAGCCAACGGAATACCTGCTAACAAAATTATTTTGGCTGGTTTTTCACAAGGTGGTGTTGTGTCGCTTCACTTAGCTCCGCGCTTTGAACAAAAGTTAGCGGGTGTTATGGCACTGTCTACTTATATGTGCGCGCCGCATAAATTTACAGATGAAGCAAAGCATACCGATTTAAATGTATTTATGGCACATGGTAGTCACGATAATGTGGTACCAATGAGTGCAGGTAAAAGTGCATTTGATGTATTAACAGCACATAACATGGATGTAAGCTGGCAAGAATACCCAATGGCACACCAAGTGTGTGCAGAAGAGTTACACGCTATTCGCCAATGGTTAATTGCCCGTTTAAGCTAATTTTGGAGCCGCTGAGGTCAATATGAGTCAAAAAATAGTTATTAAAGCAAATGTAAAACGCGAACCACAAAACAGCCTACCTACGGTAAGCTATGAATGGCATTGGCGTCGAATTGTGAGTTTGGCTATGTTGATAGTAATGACGTCTGCGGCTGTGATATATGGTTTAACCAGCTCAGTAAATGCAGATCAGGGCGCACATCCCAATGAACAAACAGAGCTTTTAATCACTGATAGCATACAAGGTGATGAAGTAACTGAAAGCGAAACACATAATGCACCCAGCAACCAATTGCATATAGAGACTGAGCATGCTGAAACATTGCCTGCAGAGCAACTACCAACAGCTCAAGAGGCTGACATTACCAATGCCTTACTTGAAAACGCTGAGTCAGTAACCGTTGCGCCAATCTCAGATGAGCCGACAATAACCCAATCAACAGTTGACTCAATAACTGAAAAAACGAATACAGTTGATAACAGTAAAAACGATGCGTTGATCACTAATGCAATGAGCGCTGATACAACAAGTGAAACTGTATCTGTACCTGCGTCAGAGCAAACTTCTGAGCTTGGCACAATCGCATTAGAGCCAGAGAGTAATATTGATGCACAACCTGTTACAGAGCAATTTGCTGAAGATGCCCATATTGCTAGCGTAGCACTCGGTGCTCAGATTGATACCAGTAAAATAAGCCGCGCAGTGCTTACACGCAGTGTAGCAAAACGCGAACCTACTAATGTGTTTGCAGCCGACGTGCGTTTAAGTCAGTTTGAAGGTTCGTTATCATTTTTTAGTGAGCTTAAAGGACTGCAAGGCCAGCGCGTAAAACATGTTTGGTCTTTTGAAAGTGAAACAATGGCCGAAATTTCACTTAATGTTACTTCGCCACGCTACAGAACTTATTCGACAAAAAATATTATGAACACGCAAACAGGTCATTGGCGTGTAGCTGTTGTTGATGAGCAAGGTAATTTAATAGCTCAAAAAGAATTTAGAGTGTTAGCTAACTAATGCTAACCGCAGTAATTAATTGGATACCCCTATGACAGAAAAAACAAAATTAGTACGTATAGCAACCCGTAAAAGCGCTCTGGCGCTATGGCAAGCCGAATTTGTAAAAGCGCAGCTAGAGCATTTTCATGATGACGTGCGTGTTGAGTTAGTCCCTATGTCGACCCAAGGGGATATTATTTTAGATACACCACTTGCTAAAATTGGCGGTAAAGGCTTATTTGTTAAAGAGCTTGAGCAAGCTATGCTAGATGGCCGAGCTGATATTGCCGTACACTCAATGAAAGATGTGCCGGTGGAGTTTCCAGAAGGGTTAGCGCTTCATACCATTTGTGAGCGTGAAGATCCGCGCGATGCGTTTGTATCAAATCACTTTGCTAACTTAAATGAGTTACCAGAAGGAGCGGTAGTAGGTACATCAAGCTTGCGCCGTCAATGCCAAATTAGAGCACTGAGACCTGACTTAGAAATCCGTGATTTACGCGGAAACGTGAATACACGCCTAGCTAAATTAGATGCTGGGCAATACGATGCGATTATTTTAGCAGCGGCAGGGCTTATTCGTTTAGAAATGGGCGAGCGTATTGCTGACTACATTGAACCAGAAGTATCGTTGCCTGCAAACGGCCAAGGTGCTGTAGGTATTGAGTGTCGGATTGAAGATGAAGTGACAAAAACGTTACTTGCACCGCTTGAGCACACACATACACGTATTCGTGTTAATGCAGAGCGTGCAATGAACCGCCGTTTAGAAGGTGGTTGTCAGGTGCCAATAGGTGCCTATGCGTTAGTTGATGGCGAACAGGTCCATTTACGAGGGCTTGTAGGCGCAGTCGATGGCAGCGAAATTTTACGTGACGAAGTTTCGGGTCATATTAACGATGCCGAAAAACTCGGAATAGAGCTGGCTGAAAAATTGCTTGCTCAAGGCGCAGATAAAATTTTAGCTGACGTATACAGAGACGCATAAATGACACATATTCTGATAACTCGGCCCGAAGGAAAAGGCGCAGCCCTTGCAGAGCAACTTGAGCAAGCGGGTTATCAGGCGTCATTGTTTCCTGTTTTAAATATTAACTATTTAACGCCCTCTAGTACTCAACTAAGCCCACTTATTAATGCAGATAAAATTATTTTTATCTCTCAGGACGCTGTTAAAGCACTGGCACAATTAAAGCCCGATATAAACATTAAAGCGCAGTTTTATGCTGTAGGGCAGCAAACTGCCGATACAATATATGAATTATTTGGTGTGCGTGCAGCCACGCCTAAGCAGTTCGATTCAGAAGGGGTATTGGCTCTTAAGTCGTTGGCTCAGGTTGATGGTAGCAATATTGTATTGGTTAAAGGGCACGGTGGTCGCCCAGACATCGCCAAGGTACTTAAAGAGCGTGGCGCGTTTTTAAATAATTGTGTTGTTTATGAACGTGAGCCAGTGCCTGATTTAACTAATGACTGGACTGACCACTGGCAAAGCAGCAATGTACACGGTATAGTCATAACAAGTAATGCAGCAGTTGATGCCATGTTTACCCCCCTTGCTGCACAACAATTACAATGGTTACAACAGTGCCACTTTTATGTTGCCAGCGAGCGCATAGCCGCATATTTACAGCAACAACATGTTAGTTTGGCAAATATCCATATTGCAGCAGGGGCTAGCGATAACGCTATGTTTACCTGTATTAATCAGCAAGGTAGCAGCATGAGTGAACAACCTAAGTCAATAACAACAGAAAACACAACATCAACAGCTTCGAGTTCAACATCAGTTAAAAATGAGCCAGCAAGCGTAAAAAACAAACCCGCAAATGACAAACAAAAAGTAAGTAAAGTGGCTTCACTTGCATTGTTAATATCGTTGGTTGTGGCCTCTGGAGTTGGCTACGAGTTTTATCAAAAGCTAAATGCAGGTAAAGCGCAAAACACAATTGTTAACGAACTTAGCGAGCAAAACAAGCTGCTCCAGCAAGAGCTTGCCGCACTTAAATCTTCTCAAATGAGCTTACAACAAGCGTTATTTAATAGCGAAGAAAAAGTATCTGAGGCATTAACGCAAAGCACCCTTGAAAATCAGCAAGCATTAAAAGCTGCGCTGCAAAAAGCGCAGCAGCAAGGTTCATCGTTAAACCCACAAGAGGTCACCAGCTTACAACGAATGGCTGAGTTTAAACTGTGGGCCGAAAAAGATTACCAAGGCGCAAGCGCTGTACTAAAGCGTTTAGACGGACTGTTAAGTGAGTACCCTGGCACAATTGAAGTTCGCCAAGCCATTATGCAAGACATACAAACGCTTGATAGTTTAAAACCGGTTGCTACCGAGGCTATTTATTTACAGCTAAATAGTGTTCTTAACCGAATTGACGAATTGGTGTTTAATGCGGTCAATTTACCAGAGGAAACATTGGTAATTGATGAACATGCACTCAGCGAAGATATTAACGATTGGAAGCAAAATATCAGTAATAGTTGGAATAAAATTGTTGATAGTTTTATTACTATTAGGCGCCATGAAGGGATTGCTATTGAACCTTTACTAACCGATCAAGAGCGTAATTTAATTAATCAACGAATTAAATTAAATATAGCACAGGCGCAGGACGCACTATTAAGTAAGCAAGCGAGTATATACTTTAGTGCGTTAAGCGAAGCTATGCGCTTAACTGGCGAGTACTTTAAGCAAGACGATGACGCTACAAAATCAGTACTAAATACGCTATCTAAATTAGAAAAAGAGCAGCTCAATTTTAGCCAAGAGGTCACTCTGCAAAGTACACAAACGGTTAAGGAGTGGGTGCAATGATAGGCCTAATAATCTTAATTGTAGCTATTGTTGTTGTACTTGCGGTTACCCCTTTTGTACTGGACGAAAAAGGCTACGTGCTTATCTCGTTTAATAACACAACAATAGAAGGCACCATTGTTTCGTTTTGTATTATGGCTGCAATGACTGCAGCAACTTTATACTTTACGTATAAACTAATACGCTATTTATTATCAATTTATAGAAATACCAAACATGGTTTTTTTGCCCGCAGTGAAGAGCGTAAATTTGCCGCAATTGAACAAGCCCTTTTCAGTGCTATAAACGACGATTACGAACAAGTAGAGCGCGCACTTTCTGGTAACAGTGTGCCAGATAAATTTGATGATATTCGTTTAGCACTATTGGCTAAAGCGGCACTTGCTAACAACGAGGCAGATAAAGCACTAGAACGATTATTTGAAATAAGCTCTGAGCAGCAATTGAAAGTAGCAAAACTATGGTTGGCAAGTGGCGACAGCAGTGCAATTGAATCGCAGTTGCGCGTTAATGCAGAAGCTAAAAAAGCCACTGCACTTGAGCTTAAACTGTACACTGAGGTATTGGTACAACAGCAGCACTTTAGCGTGCTAGAAGAGTTTTTACCCAAGCTACTGCGTAAAAAAGTGTTTTCTAGTGATCAGTGGACGCGTGTATTTACTGCCTATTTTGCTGCTCAATCAGCTGATGAACTAACAAATAAATACAAACAATTACCACGAAAACTACACACTTATGCGCATACTGCGTATTTAACTCAAATGGCTGCAACAGGTCAGCTTGCTGTTATTGAGGGCGATTTAACTAAAATGGTTAAGCAAGCCAGCCAACATGATGAGCTTGCTACTATCTTAAATAATGCAAACCATGGCGAAGCGCACAAATTACAAGCCAGTATTCAAGATCGCCTTAAAAAAGACGACACTAATACAGCACTGCTGTTGTCGCTTGCGTGCCTTGCTAATGCACAAAGTGATTATGATTTAGCGGCACGTGTGTTTGATAAAGCACTTAATGGTGATAATAAACATCAATTTGCAGACCAAGCAGCTTTGAGTTACAAAAATACGGCACAGGCTGAAAAGGCGCTCGTTTTATATAACAAATAAGTTTACTAGCTGATTAGTTATATATTTTAGGCACAGGTTATAGGCGTTGTATAAATGCTTTACCTGTGCTTTTTTATAGGTGTTTTTTAAATTTAGCGAAATAATAAAAAGTAAGGCGATACTATTTTATACATATTATTGTTAAGTGCGTGAATATTTGCACAAAAAGCAGACATATGACCGCTTAATAATATTACAAAGCGTATAGACTTGAAAAATAACTCTATCTGCGTATTATGCGCAAAAATTTAATTAAACTGGGTGCTACTATGATCAATAGAAAACTACCTTTGCTAGATATTCACCGTCATTTAGATGGTAATGTTCGCGCGCAAACCATACTAGAACTTGGTCGTCAGTTTAATATTGATTTACCCGCAGATAACGTTGAACAATTAATTCCTCATGTTCAAGTGATAGATCCAGAGCCAAATCTTGTCGCTTTCTTACAAAAGCTAGACTGGGGTGTTACAGTACTTGGCGATTACGATGCATGCCGCCGTATAGCTATTGAAAATATTGAAGATGCACAAGCACAAGGTCTTGATTACGTTGAGCTTCGTTTCAGCCCTTACTACATGGCTCAAAGCCAAGGCTTACATCCACAAGGTGTTGTCGAAGCTGTGGTTGATGGTATTAAATCAGCAACAAAAAATGCCAATATTAAAGCTAATTTAATTGGTATTTTGTCGCGTACTTATGGTGTTAAAACCTGCCAACATGAGCTTGATGCATTACTTGCGTTTAAAAATGATTTAGTGGCTGTTGATTTAGCGGGCGATGAAATTGGATTTCCGGGAGAGTTATTTATTGAGCACTTTAAGCAAGTGCGTGATGCGTATTTAGCGTCAACCATTCATGCCGGTGAAGCACTTGGCGCGCCCAGTATTTGGCAAGCGATTAACGAGCTAGGTGCAAGTAGAATTGGCCATGGTGTAAAAGCAATTGAAGACCCAACGTTAATGGATTATCTGCGTGATAACCGTATTGGTATTGAGTCATGTTTAACCAGTAATATTCAAACCAGTACAGTTACTGACCTAGCTACGCATCCGCTTAAACAGTTTTTAGATCATGGCATTCTTGCTTGCCTTAATACAGATGACCCGGCTGTTGAAGGTATAGAAATAGAGCATGAATATACTATTGCAGCACCAAAGGCTGGCTTATCTCAGGCTGATATAGAAAAAGCCCAAGCGAATGCGTTGGAAATTGCATTTTTAAGCGACGGCGATAAAAAAGCATTATTAGCACAAGTGAGTGCACGTTAAGCAATACAAATAAATATGCCGCTTTAAAGCCGCATATTTATAGACTTAACTTGAGCGCTAGTTAATAAGAGGTTTACTGTCTACCGCTCAGGTTTATTAGTGCTCTTGGCAGCTAAGGTAGTTATCGTAGAGCGCTTTGAGCACATCGGCACGATTTATCATTCCTACCACTTTTACGCCTTCTACCACAGGGTAGTTTTTTGGCTTACCTGGCTGCATTTGTTCAGCCAGTTCAATAATATTCAAATCGCTACTTACTGTGACTACATTGGTTTGCATAAGCTGCGACACTTTTACAACCCCTTCGCAAAAATAACTGCTCTGCATTAAAGGCTTTAATAACTCTTGCTCTGAAATAAATCCGACAAGGCACTTTTCGTTGTCGAATACAGGCGCACCAAGTAATTTAAATTTTTGTAACTCGGCTATGGCTGTCGTCATTTCGGTGTTTGGTGTTATGTTTGGCAACTTACGTTGCATAAAATCTTTTACTTTTGTATTTAGCATTTGGGTCTCTCCCGCTGATGTTCTGTACAAAGTATGGTTTATAGATTGGATTTTAGGAAATTGTTTATATTGATGAATGTGATAGGTTTAAACTATTAAAAGTTTAAAGTCATAAAAAAAGCACCCGTAGGTGCTTATTATTAAACTATGCGATGAGTTTACTTTATAAATGCAAATGCATCGGCGTACATGTTTTCACGAATAGCACCATGAGCTATAAAGTCGTCACGTACAATCCCTATCATGTCAAAACGACCCGCCATGTAAATGTCGTAAGGTTCAAGTGATACAATATCTTGCATTACTGCTTTGTGCACAAAACCAGTGTGACCTTGCCAATTTGCTGATGGGTTTTCGACAACAGGAATAAATTCAAAATGTTCATGGCTCTCTGCCCATAATTTCATTTCTTCATGTGCGTACAAAGCAGACTCTTCTTTAACACCCCAATAAAATAATACAGGGCGGTCGCAGTTTATTTCAGCTAAGTGATCTGCCATTGATTTTACATACGAAAAGCCAGTGCCACCGGCAAGTAAAATAATAGGTCGATTACATTGTAATCGAAGTTGAGACACACCTAACCCGGCTTCTATATCAACCATTGTGTTGTTTGCATGTGCATTGCGTAGGTGTTCAAGCGATTGCATTGCGTATGAGTCTGCACCCGAAGCACCAATGTGTAGTTCTATTTCGTCACATTGAGATGGGCGGCTAGCAATAGAAAAAGCGCGTTTGTCTTTTTCACCTAACACCAGTTGCATGTATTGGCCCGCTTCAAAGGTCACAGGTTGTTGTGGCTTTAAAATTACTTTGTTAACAAATTCTGTAAGTGGGCTGATAGCTACAACTTCAGCTTTTAATGTTTGCATTTTTTACCTTTTAGCAGCGCTTTTGACAGCAGATACGCAATTGAATGAGTCGATTCTAGCATATCTACAGGGTTATTTTATAGCCTGTTTATAGCTTGTCCGAACGGTGGCAAATAAATTATTGGCCACCGCTTGGTTTGTTGAGTTGTTAGAGAATTTTAAGGCTATCCCAAATATCATCAACACGTTCTTTGGTGGCTTTGTCCATCACTATTGGTTCACCCCATTCGCGGTCGGTTTCGCCTGCCCATTTGTTGGTTGCGTCCATCCCCATTTTAGAACCAAGTCCCGATACCGGAGAGGCAAAATCTAGATAATCTATTGGGGTGTTTTCAATTAACGTAGTATCACGCGCTGGGTCCATACGAGTTGTTATGGCCCAAATAACATCTTCCCAGTCGCGTGCATTTATATCGTCGTCGCACACAATTACAAACTTGGTATACATAAATTGGCGTAAAAAAGACCATACTCCCATCATTACGCGCTTGGCGTGACCAGGGTATTGTTTTTTCATTGTGACTACTGCCATGCGGTACGAACACCCTTCAGGCGGTAAATAAAAATCAACAATTTCGGGAAACTGTTTTTGTAATATTGGAACAAACACTTCGTTTAGTGCAACACCCAGGATAGCCGGCTCATCAGGCGGACGGCCAGTAAATGTGCTGTGATAAATAGGATCTTTACGGTGTGTAATGTGAGTTACGGTCATAACAGGGAAGTCATCTACTTCGTTGTAGTAACCAGTGTGGTCGCCATAGGGGCCTTCAGGCGCCATTTCGCCTGGCATAATATGGCCTTCTAGTACTATTTCGGCACTGGCAGGTACTTGCAAGTCATTTGAAATCGACTTTACTACTTCAGTTCGGCTTCCACGTAATAACCCAGCAAATGCATATTCGCTAAGCGTATCTGGAACAGGAGTTACCGCACCTAAAATGGTCGCTGGATCAGCACCTAACGCCACCGACACTGGATAAGGCTGGCCGGGGTTTTCTTTACACCACTCTTGAAAGTCGAGCGCGCCGCCACGATGCGACAACCAGCGCATAATTATTTTATTTTTACCTAATAGCTGTTGGCGATAAATACCCAGATTTTGACGTTTTTTGTATGGCCCTTTTGTTACGGTTAAACCCCACGTAATTAAAGGGGCTGCATCGCCCGGCCAGCAGTGTTGAATAGGTAGCTTTGTTAAATCAACGTCATCGCCTTCTAAAACTACTTGCTGACAAGGTGCTTTTTTAACCTCTTTAGCTGGCATATTCAGTACTTTTTTAAACACAGGAATAGATCCAAGTGCTTCTTTAATACCTTTAGGGGGCTCTGGCTCTTTTAAAAACGCAAGTAGCTTACCTACTTCACGAAGTTCGTTAACGTCTGTTTGACCCATCCCCATAGCAACCCGCTTTGGTGTTCCAAATAAATTGGTAAGCACCGGCATGTTATGCCCTTTTGGGCTTTCGAATAATAAGGCAGGACCTTTTGCACGCAGTGTGCGGTCGGAAATTTCGGTCATTTCAAGATACGGGTCAATTTCTTGGGTGATGCGTTTAAGCTCACCTTTTTTTTCAAGTAAATTGATAAAATCGCGCAGATCTTTATATTTCATTATGGGCCGCTATTAAGCAAAAGAGTTGAACTATTATACCCATTTCATGCAAAGCAAGTCATTACACCTGCACTTAAAACTTAAAGCGCTCTACGGCACTTGTTAAAGAGTGTGCAAGTTGATTTACGTCTTCACTTTCGCTTGCTAGGGTGGTTGCGTTATTGGCATTTAAAGTGGCTTGTTCGGTCACCTTGGCCATTATTTTTTGAATATCATCACTGTTTGTTAACTGTTCATGAGAAGCCGTAGCAATTTGCTCACTCATGTGGTTAATTGAAAGTAATGTTCCTTTTATACGCTCAACCGCTTTATTTAGTTCAGCACTGTTTTCAACACACTGTTTAGCTTGTTGTTGGCCATCGTTAATTTCTTTTTGCGTCGTTTTTGTGTGTTGTTGCAGCGTTTGAATCATAGTGTGAATTTCACTTGTGGAGCTTTGTGTGCGTGCCGCTAATGAGCGGACCTCGTCAGCAACCACCGCGAAACCTCGGCCATTTTCTCCGGCTCTTGCCGCTTCTATTGCTGCATTTAATGCAAGTAGATTAGTTTGCTCTGCAATGCTGCTAATAGTGTTTACAATTGCGCCTATTAAATCTGTAAACTCAGCCAGCTCTTCTGTGCTACTTACCGCTTTATCGAGTCGATTTAAGAGTGCTTCAATACTTAAACTGTTGTCGTTAGCTATTTGGTTGACGTCGTTTGCAAACTGAGAGGCGTTGGTGATCTCGTTAGATGCATTATCGGCCTGCTCATAAACCGCTTGCGAATTATTTAGCATGCTATGCGCAAGGTCTGTGGCTTGTGCGCTTCGTTCTAATTGCTGCTGAGCAACAATGGTCATTTGTTGACCTTTTTCACTTGTTTGAATGGCCGATTTATCGAGCTCGTGGGCATCATTACTAATTGCTTTTATAAGGTGTGATAAATCGTCACTGAGCTTATTAATGTTGTTCAGCAAAGTGCCAAACTCATCTTTGCTGCGCGGTTGGCTGCGTTTAGAAAAATCACCCGAGGCAATACGTGCTAAATCGCTATTTACTTTTTTAAGTGGTTTTAGCATGGCATTGGTTGTAAATATTGAAATAACAATAAGTAATCCAATAAGTACAATCGCAATTATAACAACAGAGCTAGATCCCATGTTAATGGCCGACTTGGCACTGTTTTGCAGTGTTTGAAAACGCTCGTCAGCTAGCTTATTAAGCTGTAATAATTGGCTTTCTGTGTCTATAAATTCTTGTTGAAAGCGCTCAAAACTTTGCTGTGCCATTTGGGTGTTTTTAAGCGCTTTATTTTGCTGGGCGTAAATACCGTCGGGTCCATTCAATCGTGATCTTAAGTTATTAAATTGCTCGGTGAATTGAGCCGCGTTTAAATTGTCACCAAAGGGAGTGGCTTGCTGTTCTAAATACACAAAGTTTGGCTGGATGTTATCAAGTAAAAATTGGGTATCTTGTTGATGGGCATTTAAGTCGTTAATACTGGTAGTTTGCGTAATACTTTTAATATTGTTGCTTAAATTAAATAGTAAGTCGTCTATGCGTGTTGCAGTACCAAATACAGAGCTGAGTAAAGATTGCTGCTTTGCACTGACCTCTATGAGTTCTATATCGAGTAAGCCATTACTGAGGTTACTTAGCTCAACACCAAACTCTGTAATTAATAGAGCGGCAGCCGACTGCGCACTAAAACGCTGTTCTTTGGCATTAAACATGTTTGCGCTTGTTTTGCTTAGTTGCTCAAAGTTTTTTGAAGCGTCAACTAGCAAAGTTTGCATGTTTTGCTGACCCGTTAATTGCGGCTTAAGTGCATTGAGCATATTACTGAATTCTTGTTGCTCGCTAAGAGCTTCTTTTTTATTGGTCAGTAATAAATCAGGTTTTGTTTGACTATAAGCTAGAGCATTGAATTTGGTAATAGAAAGAAGCGATAGCCTTAAGTCTTTACTTACTTGTTGGGCTGGTACGGCAAGGTTTTCTATACGTGAAGTTGTGGTGCTTATTTTATTTAAGGACCAGTAAAAAAATAAGCTACTAATAAGCATTAGTAAGCCAATGGCAGAAAAGGCTAAAATTATTTTATGTTTAATGGCAATAGAACGCATAACTTCATCAACAAAATTAAGACTTTTGTTAGTGTAGCAAGTTTTTTAATATGTTGTTAGTAGGTTGTTATTTTGTGCTGCATAGGTGTTTATTCCCTGAAATTATAAGCATAGCTTCAGTGCCTTTCCCCCAAAAAAGAACTTTGTTACTAATGTATTTATTACCAGAGGCGCTTTTTGCATGCGTAAGATGATAGGTTTTATTTTTAAAAGTGAGTTCTGCCTTTTCGTTTGCTAAGACATTAAGCACGGCTTTATTATCATTGCATACATAGTGTGTGGTTGTTGTTTTGTCATTGCACCCTATTAAACACAGTAAATAAACTACTAAAACGATTGTTGCTTTCATTTCCCCTTCCTTTATTTTTCACCGACTATTCTATTTCAGAATAACAGAGCAAAATTAACCGTTGGTGAAAGACGTGCTTTACGTTATGTTGATTAAATTATTTATAAGATAGGGTCTGTTGATCTTTTCGGCTTGAAATTTGTCCACACTAAGGGCTATTTAATCGCGGCGCGAAGTTTGTAACCTAGTGGACTAAGTAAAAGCCGAGCAACAAAGAGTAAGTAGCCCCTAGGAAGAACCAAACCGGCTGCTGCAAATTAACATTGAAAGAACAATAGACCTTAGAAAGAACAACAGACCTTAGGAAGCACAATGGCAGGCACTAACCTTTTAACATTATTAGATGATATAACGGCTTTACTCGATGACATTGCAACCATGAGTAAAATTGCGACAAAAAAAACGGCGGGTGTTTTAGGAGACGACTTAGCACTCAATGCACAGCAAGTAACGGGTGTGTCAGCCGACAGAGAGCTACCTGTTGTATGGGCGGTAGCAAAAGGGTCATTTTTAAATAAAGCCATACTTGTCCCAGCAGCTTTAATGATCAGCGTTTGGCTGCCATGGCTAATTACACCACTTTTAATTTTAGGTGGTTTGTTTTTATGTTTTGAAGGGGCTGAAAAAGTATTTGCGCGATTTTTACCTCATCACGATGATATTGCCGATGGCGACGAAACGCCTGATTTAGTTGAATATGAAAAGCAAAAAATAAAAGGCGCGATACGAACGGACTTTATTCTATCGGCTGAAATTATTGTTATTACGCTCGGCACTGTTGCAGGTCAAACATTGCTTAATCAATCTTTAGTGCTTTGTGTGATAGCCATTGTTATGACTATTGGTGTTTACGGACTTGTGGCTGCCATTGTAAAACTTGATGATGCAGGCTTGTATTTGGTGAATCAATCTAAAGTCTCTGGCAGTACGGTTAAAGAGTTTATAGGTAAAGGCTTACTTGCAGCAGCACCGCGACTTATGCAATTTTTAGCGTTTGCAGGTACTGTTGCTATGTTTTTGGTGGGAGGGGGTATTTTATCTCATGGTATTGAGTTACTGCACCACACACAACTTAATGTGATTGGCTATGCGCAATCAATGTTAGGCAATATAGGTGAGGTATTAGCTCCGCTTATTTTTGATGGGTTGTTAGGCGTTGTTGCCGGGCTGGTTATTGTGCTTTTTCATGTAGCTTATACAAGGTTATTTAAGACAAACAAGTAGAGCAGCGTTTTCTGCCCTACATAACTTATTCGCACGTTATAAATTTACACAACTGCTCAAGCTCGTAAGCTGCTTTACTATTACCTTGAGCAATTGCTTTTTTATACCAGTAAATAGCTTGTTGTGTGTTTTTGCCTGCACCTTGCCCGTCTCGGTACATTTGCGCAAGGTTAAGCTGACCCCATTGAGAGCCTGACTCTGCAGCAAGTTTAAAGCTCTCTAAGGCTTCTTCAAATTGCCCATCTTTAAAGTACATAATGCCTTGCTGGTTATTTTTATCTAGTTTTAAACCTTTGTATAAAGGCTTAGGTTTAGGCGGAAACATCACAAACCCACCATACAAGCTATTAGCGTGTGGGCGTAGTACATCGTAAATCACGTCACTGTCATATAAGCGCTTTACCTCATCACGCGGTAAGGTAATTGTGTTTGTTGAAAAATAATCGCGTTGCACTAATAAGCTGGTGCGCATCGCCGTGGTTATGCCTCGGTTGCGTTTATAGCTATAGTTGCTTACTTGAAAAGTAATAAATTGCTCGTCAAAGCTTAGCACTTGGGCCACTTTTAAATTTGTTAGCGTCCATGGTTCGTGAGTAAATTTATCGGCGTGAACTAAGTACGTATCAAATGCCTGTGGGTTATTTAAGTAGCTGTATTTGAGTGCTTGGTTATCGGTGTATTGTTGAAAAAAATACACCATTACCCACAATAATAAAATTAAGCCAACCCCGTATTTTGGCAGGCTTAGTTTTTCAATTAAGGGGAGTTTTTTTATACTAATGACTTCGTTATGTCCACATTGGTAGCATTCGCGCTTGTAGTTTAGCTTTAACGGTACGATAGGAATAATCGTAAAACGTAAGTAACGGCTATGGTTTACTAAGTGATAGCTATCGCTTTGGCAGTTTGGGCAGCACTGCGTTTGTGAAAAGTGAGGAAAGGACTGACTGGTGTTGAAAAGCAGCATGCAATAATGCCCCGAGTTTTAATTTCTACTAAAGTAAATCAAGGGGCATATTTTTTAAAGCAGCAAACTGTAAGTAAGTATGTCTGCTACTCTTTTGTTGTTACTTTTGGTTTAATTGTTGTTTTTGCGTCTGCTGCCATAAGTGCAAATACCGCATAGGTTGCTGTATTTTGACGAAGCTTTGCTGGCGTTACTTTATCAAGCGTGTCGTCAGCAGTGTGGTGATAATCAAAGTAGTCTGTACCATCTTGGGCTAGCTCAAAAATAGGTGCCGAGACTGCATTTTTAAATGGAATTAGATCGGGTCCGCCGTTAGCTTGGTTTTTACCAATGTACTCAACATTTAAAGGGGCAAGTTCTTTCGCGATAGCGCGCACTACAGGCAGTGACGCTGCATCTACATTTGATTCAAAACCGTAAACTACATCAGCGCCAAAATCAGACTCTGCGGCAGCAACAATATTGTGTAAATCGTTTTTATGTTTCGCAAAGTAAGCTTTAGCACCCCATAAACCAAGCTCTTCAGCGGCAAAAAGGACAACGCGAATACTGCGTTTAGGGCGTTTTACATCGCTAATATGTTTAGCTGCCGCCATAGTTAATGCAACGCCGGCGCCGTCATCAAGTGCGCCCGTACCTAAATCCCATGAGTCTAAATGTCCGCCAATTAATACGTATTGTTCAGGGGTTTCAGTCCCGTTAAATTGGCCTATAACATTGTAACTAGTGCCTTCGCCAAGGTTTTCGGTTTGTACATTTATATTTACCGATACATCTTTACCTAAAGCGACTAAGCGAGCAATTTGATCTGCATCGGGGTTGGCAATGGTTACATTAGGTATTTTTTTAACACCTTCTTTGTAATAACTACCGCCAGTGTGGGCAAAACGGTGATGACCTGTACTTACTGAGCGCATCATGTAGGCCACAGCCCCTTTTTTAGATGCTTCAATTGCTCCAGTGGCACGTGCTTTAACAGCGGGTCCATAACCATTACCGTCTATATCGCGATTCATTCGGTAATTAATGTAAGCAATTTTACCCTTTAAGCTATTAGCCGGTGCTGCTTTTAGCTCATCAAGTGTTTCGAATAACTCAATGGGTGCGCTAATACCTTCTTTGGGTGTGCTTATGCTATTACCTAGCGCGGTTAAATGAAGGGGTTGTTCGCTAGGCGTTAATATTTTTCCACTTTCGCTGTAGCGGCGCCACTCTGGGAACGTCGCCTCTTCAAGCCATACCTTGTCAAAACCGAGTTCTTTAAATTTAGCTTGCGCCCATGCAACGGCTTTTTTGTCGTTTTCGGTGCCTGGTAAGCGCGGGCCAACTTCTGTTGTTAGTGACTCTAATAGCTCATAGCTTAGGTGGCTATTAAGTGCAGTGGTACGCACTTCATCTACTTGTTGTAATTGCTTTGGTGTAAATTCGTTGCTGCTGGCAGTGGCTGCCATGCTACTGGTAAGCAGTAGCGCGGTGATGAGGTTTTTCATGGTAATTAGCCTTGTTTGAAATTGCGGCTATTAAAACATGTAATAAAGACGTAAAAAATAGAATGAGATGAATGAGCGGCTTTAAAGCACAAAAAGCCCGCGTATTTTAAGCGCGGGCTGGTAATTAAAGCGCTTAATTAAAAGCTAAACTGTGCAGCCAGTCTTACGTTAGTACCTTCACCTATTGTTACGTTATTTGTTCCGCCACCGGCTAGATAATCTTCATCAAATAAGTTTTCTATGTTTAGGCGTAAGTTAACATCGGTTTTGCTTACTTTAAGTTTGTAAGTTGCACCTACATCTACGCGTGTGTAGGCATCTTTAGTAATCGTGTTGGCACTATCTGCAAAGCGCTCACCTTCGTAAAATGCACCCGCATTAAATGCAATCGCGTCGTTTAATTCGTAACGTGTCCAAAGAGATGCAGACCATTTAGGGGCATCGGTAGGGCGCTTGCCTTCTAAATCTTCGTCACGCTCGTAATTTGCATCTAAATACATAGTCGATGCCATTACGAATAAACGGTCAGTTGCCGCACCTTGCGCTGTTAGTTCAACGCCTTTGTGGCGCTGTTCACCAATTTGGTTTGTTTCAGAGATTAAATCACCCACTGGTACATCAAGTGTTTCTGTAACTAGTGTGCCATTTTTACTAATGTCAAAAAGCGCACCACTTAGCATTAAACGATCATCAAACAATTGCCACTTAACGCCAATTTCTTTTTGCTCAGAGGTAACGGCGTCAAGCTTCATACCATTATTTATATCGTCTTCGTTTACAAGAGTATCGCTTCCTTGAGGCTCAAAGCCTTCAGAGTAACTCGCGTATATGGTAGCTGATGCATTAGGGTGATAAAGAACACCTACTTTTGGCACAAACGATTCATTATTTGCATCTTCACGTGTTTGCTTATCGTAGCGACCACCAAGCGATAGCTGCCATTGTGGCGAAAACGTGATTAAGTCTTGCACATAAATACCGTAATAGTCGTATTCTGTTTCGCTAATAGTGTCGTCAGTTTTGTAACTGACAGTTGGACGATTTGGTTCTGCTTGGCCTGCTATAAAATTAAATGAATCAGCTGAGGTGCGACGCTGGCCATAATAATAATCAAGCGAGTTAGCACCAATTAATAATTGATGATGAACACCGGCTGTTTCAAATTCACCAATGAAGTCGATAAATGCTGTTTTAAATTGCCAGTCGTCGAATCGGTCGTACGGGCGAGACTCATAGCTGTCGCCTTCAACATAATTACCCGGCTTACGTGGCGCTGACTCAAAACGTTGGCGCTCAAATGTTTGTTCGTTATAACCAAGCTTTACCTGCCAGTTATCGTTTAAAAACACTTTAAAATCTATGCCCGCATTTTCTACCGTTATGTCGGTAAACGCCCAAGACATATCGCGAATAGTTTTATCGTCGCCAATAACGTTGGCGTTGTCGTCTATCCATGCACCGGTGTCTAAACCTGCTTCGTCGTCTGTGCGGTCGTAATGCACACGTACTAAGGCATTATCACTAATGTCGTAATCAACAATAAATGCACCTAAAAAGCGGTCACGCTCGCGGTTTTCACCATTTTGGTATTCGCGCCAGTAATCAACATCTTGCTTAACTAAAATACCGCGTGCACGTAAATCTTCTGCATCCGTTAATGCTCCGCTAGCATCAAGCATAAACCGCGTTGAACCGTGTTGATCTACATCTGCACTGGCATTGAACAAAGTTTGTGCTGTTGGCTTTTTAGTGACCATATTAATTAGTCCGCCAGGGCCTGATTGACCATATAAAATGCTCGATGGACCTTTAATAACTTCTACTTGCTGTAAAATTTCAATGGGTTGTTGATAGTGCGACCAGTGCTGATGACCATCGCGTAAGTAACCCGTTGATGAGCTAAGTTCAAAACCACGTAAGTTAAATACTTCACGGTTACGTTGTTTAGAACCAGCCGTTAAGCTTGCATCGTTTGAAAGTACTTCACCTAGTGTTGTTGCAAGTTGTTCGTTAATAATAATATCGCTAATTACAGTCACTGATTGAGCAGTATCAAGTAATGAAGTTGATGTTCTCATTGCACCATTTGCGTTATCTACTTTGTAGTCATTAAAGAAACTTCCTTTGACTTCAATATGTTCAAGGTCGGTAGAGTTTGCATATGTGTTTGTTGTTATTGTTGCTAATAGTGCGATGTAAAGTGAACTCAGTTTCATTTGATGCTTCCAGCTCAATATGTGAATAAAAAGTGAAGCGCAATCTTAATGCAAATAAATATCATTTGCAATGTGTTTTTATTAACAATATTTTATAATGTGTTTGCTAATGGTTGCCAATAACGAATTCTGCTATTATTAGCGGCATATTTAGTGGGACTTTATCCTGCGTTATTTTTACTGCTATGGAATTTACTGTGACTTCAACTGCTTTTTCATCTTTGGCTTTACCAGCTGGACTTGTTGATAATTTATCGACGCTTGGCTACGCCCACATGACACCTGTACAGGCGCAAAGTTTGCCACCTGTACTTGAAGGTAAAGACATCATTGCTCAGGCAAAAACCGGCTCAGGTAAAACGGCTGCGTTTAGTTTAGGTGTGCTTGCTAAATTAAACGTAAAACGTTTTAGAATTCAATCGCTAGTTTTATGTCCAACACGTGAACTTGCTGAACAAGTGGCTGTTGAAATGCGTAAGCTTGCGCGTGGTATCCATAATATTAAAATATTAACGCTATGTGGTGGTGTATCAATTGGCCCGCAAATTGGGTCGCTTGAACACGGTGCACACATCATTGTTGGTACACCAGGGCGCGTAGATGACCATATTCGCAAAGGGACTTTACGGTTAGACGATGTAGAAACATTAGTACTAGACGAAGCCGATCAAATGCTTGATATGGGCTTTCAAGATACCCTTGATGCGATTATTGAATGTATTCCACAAAACCGCCAAACGCTTTTGTTTAGTGCTACTTTTCCACGCGCAATCGAAGCGATAGCAAAGCGTGTACTTAGTAACCCAGAAATGATTAAAGTAGAAGAAGAGCAAGAAAAAAGTACAATAAAACAATACTTCTACAAAATGGATAACAATAAACAGCGCTATCCAACACTTAAGTTACTATTACTTAAATTTACACCACAAAGTTGTGTTGTGTTTTGTAACACCAAGGTAGAAACGCAGCAAGTATGCGACGAATTAGCCGATGAAGGTTTCAGCGCCGTGGCATTGCATGGTGATTTAGAACAACGTGACCGTGAGCGCACTCTGATTCATTTTGCTAATAAAAGTGCGTCTATTTTAGTCGCGACAGACGTTGCCGCACGTGGTTTAGATATTGACGATATGGACATGGTAATCAACTACCATTTAGCGCATGACCCGCAAACGCACGTTCACCGAGTTGGGCGAACAGGCCGCGCGGGTAAAAAAGGGATTGCTTGCTCAATTTATGGTGATGCAGAGCAATTCAAAGTAGCGCAAATTGGTGATCACTATGAGCGCGACTTTGAGCCAGAGCCAATGCCTTCATATAATTTGTTGGACAAACCACCGTACAAACCAGAAATGGTCACTCTGATGATAGATTCAGGTAAAAAGCAAAAAGTGCGTGCTGGTGATATTTTAGGTGCGTTAACAGGTAAAGACGGTATTGCTGGGCGTCAAGTAGGTAAAATTAATGTTCTTGATAACGTCGCATTTGTAGCTGTTGAACGTAATGCGTCTAAACCGGCACTTCGTAAATTAACCGAAGGTAATATAAAAGGGCGCAAAATTCGTGCTCGTCGCCTAACGCGTTAATCAATTTATGAGCGAGCAGCCGGTTTAAGCTGCTCGTACTCTACTTTTATTTGCTTGAATGCATTCTCGCAGCCAGTAGGTTTGTCTGGGTGGTGCGCCAGTGCAAGCTGTCGCCAACGTTTTTGTAGTTCTTTAAGCGAAAAATCATTTGTTAGCTGCCACTTTGCCAACAGTGCGTCAAAGTGATCTTCTGTTAAAGCTGACGCGCTATTTACCTTCTTAAACTTTAGCCAAAAACTTGTGAGTAGCTCATTAATTTGCTCTTCGCTTGCTTCGTAATTCCCCCAGTCTAAATAATAATCTTTTAAGTTTGATTTAACCGTTGCAGGGCTTTCTATGTCTGTTTCAATAAGTTCTATATGAAGTGTTGATATTAAGAGGCTTTTAGGGTGAAGTTGTTCCTTTAGTTGATACAATGCATTCATAATTAAAAAATTACGCTTAAATAAATCACGTTCAGGGTTTTTATCAAGTGGCTTAATTGCGCCACAATTAATAAGCTCAGCTGCTAGGATATGAACTTGCCACACTTTTTGGGTTAATATTAAGTCAAATATTCGGTCAATCAGTGGGTTAAGCATTGTTTAGGTCCTAGTATTTAGTGTATCTTCAGTACAGATTACATTGTTATACGTAACAATTTGAAGGATTAAAATTATGCATGGCAAGCTCAAGTGCCTCTTATTCATTGTATGCAGTTTGTTCTATTTGCCAAGTTATGCTCAAAAATCAGAACCATTATTAGAAGAGTTTAAACAACAACAACAATGGGATGCAAAGCTTGAATTAGGTAACGCCTTACTTAATAACCAACGTATTACAACTCAAAGTCGTGCTGTAATATATGCAGGCCTTGCCGATACTGCGCTGTCGAGCGGCCACTATAGTGATGCTTTTAATTACTTTAAATCATTAGAGCAAGAAACTTCTGGATCACTTCTTCCTAGCGAGCACTTTCGTGCGATTAAAATGCAAGGTGTTGCACTTTTTTATCAAGGCTTGTTTAAACAAGCAATTACTCAATATACCCGTGCACTTGATATTGCAAAAATTAATAACCAACCATTAGAGCAAGCAAATTTATTGAATAATATAGGTTTGGTTTATTTTAATATGCATAAATTGGTAGCAACGCTTGATTATTATTTAAAAGCAAAAGAAATTTACGAAAAAGTAGGCAGTGAACAAGATAAAAGCGATATTTTACTTAATATAGCAGGCGTTTATATACGCTTATCTCGTTATGAAAATGCCATGAGTATTTATCAAGATGTGTTAAAAATTTTTCGCAAGTTAGATGATAATTTGGGTATTGCTTTGGTGCATAACAATATGGGGGTGGTTTATTTTGAAAGTAATCAGCTAGATTTAGCGATGCATTACTACCAATTAGCAACCCGTTATTACCTATCTGTCAATAATGTCAATAAGTTAGCTACTCAGTATACTAACCTTGCAAACGTCAATATTATTCTTAATAAAGTAGAACTAGCGTATGAACAAGCGCAATTAGCGATAGAGTACTCACTTAAAATTGATAATAAAAACTTAGAGCTCACTGCACTGCAAACTCTCGCAAAAGTCCAGCTTGTAAGGGGAATGTTAGATGAGGCAAAAGCGAACATTGAACGCGTTTTTGAATTACTTGAAGAGCATAGTAATGATCGCATTATGCGAGATGGACTTGGCACCCATGCTTTGATTGAGGCAAGTAGGGGGAACTACGAAAATGCAATGCAGTTGCATGAAAAGTACAATAACGAACTACGCAAATTAAGAAGTGAATCTATTGTTAAAGCCTTAGCAGTATTAGAAAGACAGTTTAAAGCCACACAATTAAATCAAGAAATTAAAGAGCTGAAACAAGACCGTAAATTACAAGAACTAAAAATGCATCAGCGTTCGCAGTTAACGGTGTTTATTTTTGTACTGTTATTTTTAGTCATAGTGACAGGGGTTGCTTTATACCGACGCGGCGCAGAAAAACGGGCAAAGCAATATTTAGCTGAGCAAGTGGCGCAACGCACAGCAGAGCTTCAAGCTGTTGCCCAAGAGTTAAGAGCAGCTAATGATGTTAAAAGTCAATTTTTGGCTAATGTTAGCCATGAAATAAGAACACCATTAACGGCGATTCTCGGACAAACAGACGACTTAATGAATGGTTTATACGAGCCTGAACAGCTAAAAGATGAGTTAGCTATTATTCAGCGGCACAGTAACCATTTAAAAAGTTTGATCAACGATGTACTTGATTTAAGTAAAATAGAAGCGAATAGGTTAGAACTTAATGTTTCTTGTTTTGACATGGTTCAACTGGTTAACGATGTGCACGCAATGTTTAACCCTCAGGCAAAAGCAAAAAATCTCAGGCTTGTGCTTGAAAATAAGGTGGGCGATGAGTTTTACACCCGCCTTGATATAATGCGAGTAAAACAAATTCTCATTAATTTGTGTGCAAATGCAATTAAGTTTACCCAATCAGGGCAGGTATTAATTGCATTAAATAAAACAGATCAGGGTATTGTACTGATTGTTAAAGATACCGGTATAGGTATGAACTCATCGCAATTAAAGCTCATTTTTGAATACTTTAGCCAAGCAGATAACAGTATTAGCCGACGTTTTGGTGGTACAGGTTTGGGGCTTAGTTTATCACAGCAGCTCGCTTCTATGATGGGCGGGTATATTAGCGTGCAAAGTGAATATAAAAAAGGAAGTCAATTTTCGTTCTTTTTACCTTGTGCGCAAGTTTCTAGTGATCAAAGCGATATTGGGCAAATAGAGCAAAATAAAGTGCAACTAAGCGGTACTGTCCTGTTTGCAGAGGATCATGCAGATAACCGTAGGTTTATTAGCCGTTACTTGCGTTCACTAGGGCTTGATGTAATTGCGGTAGAAAACGGTGAGCAAGCTGTAGAGCGTTGCTTACAAGACTACCCAGATCTTGTATTACTCGACATTCAAATGCCTATAATGGATGGACGAGCGGCCTTTGAGCTATTGAAAAAATGTGGTTTTCAACGGCCAATTTTTGCGCTCACTGCAAACGCAATGAGTCACGAAATTGACGACTATCTTACATTAGGGTTTAACGGTTACCTTGCAAAGCCATTGGATAAAGACTTATTTTATAAAACCTTGTCAGAAAATTTAGACCAAGTTCATTCGGACGAACCTAATGTACCAAGTGAGATAGATATTAGTGATTTAGTAATAAGTTTTAAACAAAGTTTTGGTTTAGAAAGCGAAAATATTACACAGCATTTTCTAAGTGAAGACTTTGACGCTTTGCAAAAAGATAGCCACCGAATATTAGGTGCAGCACAAATGTTCGCCTTAGAGGAAATAGCTTCAGCTGCGAAAAATTTAGACAGCGCCTTATTGCAAAAAGGCGAAAAAGATATGAAATATATTAATCAGCTTGTGTCAGAGCTCCAGGCTGTATTACACAAATACAATGAAACGTAAGTACACATTATAACAAATATAAAAAAAGCGCCTAGGGCGCTTTTTTTATGTTACTTAAATACGTTTATTGGCGTTTCATCGAATCAAAAAACTCATCATTGGTTTTACTCATTGATAGTTTATCGATTAAAAATTCCATGGCGTCAATCTCTGACATTTCATGAACAATTTTACGTAAAATCCATAGCTTTTGCAGCTCATCTGGCTTAGTAAGTAGTTCTTCACGGCGAGTACCAGAGCGGTTAAAGTCGATAGCTGGGAATACACGTCTTTCCGCAATTTTGCGGTTAAGGTGTAATTCCATGTTACCAGTACCTTTAAATTCTTCGTAGATAACTTCATCCATTTTAGAGCCAGTATCGATAAGTGCAGTGGCTATAATTGTTAAGCTACCACCTTCTTCAACGTTACGTGCGGCACCGAAGAAACGCTTAGGTTTGTGTAGTGCATTAGCGTCAACACCACCGGTAAGTACTTTACCTGATGAAGGAATAACGGTGTTGTAAGCACGTGCTAAACGCGTGATTGAATCAAGTAAAATAACAACGTCTTTTTTATGCTCAACTAAACGTTTTGCTTTTTCGATAACCATTTCGGCAACTTGTACGTGACGAGATGCAGGCTCATCAAACGTTGATGCAATAACTTCACCTTTAACAAGGCGTTGCATTTCAGTTACTTCCTCAGGACGTTCGTCAATTAGTAAAACCATTAACGTTACATCAGGATGATTATGCGTAATTGATTGTGCAATGTTTTGCAGTAGCATTGTTTTACCCGCTTTTGGCGGTGCTACTAATAAACCACGTTGGCCACGGCCAATTGGTGATGCTAAATCAAGTACACGAGCAGTGATATCTTCTTTACTACCGTTACCACGTTCCATGCGGAAACGTTCGTTTGCATGTAGTGGCGTTAAGTTTTCAAAAAGAATTTTGGTGCGAGAATTTTCAGGTTTATCAAAGTTAACTTCGTTTACTTTAAGTAATGCAAAGTAACGTTCACCATCTTTTGGTGGACGAATAAGGCCTGAAATTGAGTCGCCAGTACGCATACTGAAGCGGCGAATTTGGCTCGGTGATACATAAATGTCATCTGGGCCAGCTAAGTAAGAAGCTTCTGATGATCTTAAAAAGCCAAAACCATCTTGCAAAATCTCAAGCACACCACCGCCGAAGATATTTTCTCCGCCTTTGGCATGGGATTTTAATATGGTAAAAATGATATCTTGCTTTCTTAAGCGGGCTACGTTTTCGAGCCCCATGGACTCAGCTAAGTTTACAAGTTCTTTTATAGACTTGTCTTTTAATTCGCGTAAATGCATATTGGTGGGTTCTTTATTACAATTGTCATACTCAAAGTCGCTTTGATCGTTGAGTGAGGTTGGTTGAATATAACTAAGGATTAGTTGGCTTTATAAACTAGCAGTTCACTGGCATAGCGTCCAGTGTTTATACAAAATAAATTCAAAAAAAGGGCAAAAAGCCCTTTTTTAGTTCTAGTCTATTAGATGTTGTTATCTAAAAACTCGATAAGCTGTGTTTTTGAAAGTGCACCAACTTTAGTTGCAGCAACTTGGCCATCTTTAAAAAGAAGCAAAGTAGGGATGCCGCGAATACCAAATTTAGGCGGAGTGCCAGCATTTTGGTCAATATTAAGTTTAGCAACAGCAACACGACCGTCGTATTCATCAGCAACTTCATTAAGGATAGGGGCGATCATTTTACAAGGTCCGCACCATTCAGCCCAGAAGTCTACTAGTACAGGCTTGTCTGATTGTAATACGTCAGCTTCAAAGCTATCGTCAGTAATTTGGATTATTTTCTCGCTCATTGCGCTCTCCGATTTAGTTAGGCGAAATATTTAGTGCGTATTTAAACACTCTTGTTTCTTATTGCAAGTTTAAACGTTATGCTTAAACGCTATGACTAAGACACATTTAACCGATAAAAAGTTTTCAGACTTTGCTATCGCACCGGAAGTGGTTGCCGGTCTAACCGAGAATGGGTTTGAATATTGCACACCTATTCAAGCAAAATGCCTACCTTTTATTTGTGATGGACGCGATATTGCGGGCCAAGCACAAACAGGTACAGGCAAAACGTTGGCATTTTTAACTGCTACGTGCCATCGGTTATTACAATCTAGCAAAGCACCTAGTAAACATCCAAGAGCCCTGATCATGGCCCCTACTCGGGAGCTTGCGATTCAGATACACAAAGATGCAAAAATTTTAGCGCCACACTGTAATCTTAACTTAGGTTTAGTATATGGTGGCGAAGATTACGAAAAACAACGTGCACAATTAGAAAAAGGCGTAGATATTTTAATTGGCACGACAGGTCGTTTAATCGATTTGTACAAGCAAGGCTGTTACACCCTTAATGAAATTGAGGTTGTCGTGCTTGATGAAGCTGATCGTATGTTCGATTTGGGCTTCATAAAAGATATACGTTACATGTTTGATCGTATGCCAGATACGTCTAAGCGATTAAACTTATTATTTTCTGCGACTTTATCATACCGCGTGCAAGAACTTGCTTTTGAACACATGACCAACCCAGAGCATGTACAAATTGAGCCAGACGTAAAAACCGGTAAACGCATAAAAGAAGAGCTATTTCACCCTTCACAAGAAGATAAAATTAAGCTTTTATTAACGTTAATTGAAGAAGAGTGGCCTGATAAAGCCATTGTGTTTGCAAACACTAAGCACAGCTGTGAAACCGTGTATGCGTGGTTAAAAGCTGATGGTCATCGTGTTGGTATGCTAACGGGTGATGTAAATCAGAAAAAACGTCAAAGCATTTTAGCGCAATTTAGCAAAGGCGAATTAGACTTTTTAGTTGCAACTGATGTTGCAGCGCGTGGGTTGCATATCCCAGAAGTAAGTCATGTATTTAACTTTGACTTACCAGACGACTGTGAAGATTATGTTCATCGTATTGGTCGAACAGGTCGTGCAGGTGCATCAGGACATGCAATAAGTTTTGCGTGTGAACAATATGCATACAACCTACATGAAATTGAAGAATACATAGAGCACAGCATTCCTTTATCGCATTACGATAAAGCCGCTTTGTTAGACGATTTAACTAAGCCTATTATTCAAAGAAAGCGCAACTATTCAAATGGTCCTCGTAATCGTAGTAACAATAACGGACGTCGACCAAATAATAGTTACCAAAAAGGACGGTCGTAATAGACCGTTTGTATAAGTAGTAGTAACTAGAGGTTTTTGAACGGTGGGGCAACTTATACCGCAAAAAAATGTATACGCAGTTATTGATTTGGGATCAAATAGCTTTCATATGCTAATTGCCAAATCAGTGGCTGGCGGTTTACAAACTATTGGTCGCGTAAAACGCAAGGTCAGGTTAGCCGCAGGGCTTGATAAAGATAACATATTAAGCACCGAGGCTATGCAACGAGGCTGGGAATGCCTCGCGCTTTTTGCTGAGCGTTTACAAGATATTCCAAATCAAAATATTACAATAGTAGCTACGGCTACATTACGCTTAGCAACCAATGCTGAAATATTTAAAGCGCAGGCTGAAAAAATTCTTGGCCATAAAATCAATGTTATCAGTGGTGAATTAGAAGCGCGTACCATATACAAAGGTGTAGCGCATACTTCTGCATGTACTGGCAAACAGCTTGTTATTGACATTGGTGGTGCAAGCACTGAAGTAGTGATTGGTAAAGAGTTTGATGCACTTTTATACAAGAGCCTCAACATGGGGTGTGTTACTTACCTTGAGCGTTACTTTAAAGATTGCTTATTAACACATAGCAATTTCAATACCGCTATAAAGGCTGCTCGAACTGTTATTGATAATATAGCTCCTGAATACAAAGCCGCAGGATGGCAAATAGCATCAGGCGCATCAGGTACAGTACAAGCAATTCAAGAAATTATGGTGGCACAAAACCTTGATGACCTTCTTACTTTAGAAAAGCTTAATTCAATAAAAGAGCAATCAATTGCATTTAAATCCATTGCAGCGTTAGAGCTTCCAGGTTTAAGCGAAGATCGTCGATTGGTATTTGTATCAGGCCTTGCTATTTTAATTGCTTTGTTTGAATCGTTAGAAATTGAAAAAATGGGACTGGCAGGCGGCGCACTTCGTGAAGGTGTTTTATATAGCATGGTGCCAGAGTTTCATAATAGCGATATAAGAAAGCGAACAGTTGATGGGTTTATGAGTCGATACCATGTTGACCAAAACCAAGCATCACGAGTCTCTAGTTTGGCAATTGAGCTCGCACAAAGCATCAATGAAGATTGGCCAATTAATCACTTAAATGGCTTACCTCTGCTAAAAGCCGTTGCGCAGTTACATGAAATCGGCTTACTGATAGAGTATAAGCAGTATCATAAGCATACAGCGTATATTCTAGAAAATACCGACATGCCTGGTTTTTCGCAATCAGAGCACAGGTTAATTGTGGCAGTAGCCGATGCACATCGTTCTGATATACCAAAAGACAGCTTTAACGCGTTAGGTGCAAACAACCTTCTTGCGCAGTACATTGTAAGGTTACTTCGAGTGTCCGTTATTTTGTCGATGAGACGACAGGACGATGTTCTGCCAAATTTTGAATTAACCGCTAAGAATGAAGTTTTAACATTAACATTCGAAAGTAACTGGTTAAAAGAACATCCATTAATGGCAAGTGAACTACAACAAGAGTCTAAACAGCAAAGTAAACTTGGTTGGAAGCTTATCGTTCATTGAGTAAAAAGGCCCTTGTGGGCCTTTTTAGTGTTTAAAGTAACCGTTTAGATGAAAATATGCGCGAACGACACGTTTTTTCAAGTTTTCTTCAAAAAAGGGTTGATCTGTTTTCGGATCTCCCTATAATGCGACCCCA